>DATBSD010000089.1:0-10041 GCA_036559965.1 Candidatus Limnocylindrales bacterium | reverse complement strand
GCCCTTGTCCTTTCTGCTCCGCCGGTCCCGGGACGCGCCGCGTCACCCCACCGAGCGGGGCATCCCCGATGGAAGGAGGCCGACGGCCCCATGCGCCGTTACGAACTCATGCTCATCCTGCGACCCGACCTCGCGGAGGATCGGATCCAGGCCACCATCGACCGTGCGACGCGGTCGATCATCGGCTCCGGCGGCCAGATCATCAAGGTCAGCCCGTGGGGCCGTCGCCGGTTGGCGTACGCCATCGGAGCGCATCGCGAAGGCTCGTACCACATCGTGGTCTTCGACGCGCCGTCAGAGGCGATCGCCGAGCTGGAACGCAACCTGCACATCACCGAAGAGGTCATCCGGCACCTCGTGACCCACGTCGAGCGCCCGACCACGGCCCGTCGCTCGACGGCCGCCACGAGCGACGACGACGTCGAGCTGTCGCCGCCGGACGAGGACGAGCCCGCCGACGACGGCGAGCGGATCGACGAGTCGGAGAGCGAAGCCGCTCCGGCTGCCATCGAATAGGGTCGCGTCCACCGATCTGGAGGGTCTGGCGATGTCGCTCAACAAGTGCCTCATCATCGGCAACCTGGGGCGCGATCCGGAGATGCGCTACACACCGTCCGGCACGGCCGTGACGCAGTTCAGCGTGGCCGTCAATCGCAACACCCGTGACGATGCCGGGGAGTGGAAGAAGGAGACGGAGTGGTTCCGGGTCGTGCTCTTCCGCGAGAACGCCGAGCGCGCTGCGGAATGGCTGCGGAAGGGGACCAAGGTCTTCATCGAGGGCCGCATCCAGACCCGCCAGTACGAAAAGGACGGCCAGACCCACTACATGACCGAGCTCATCGCCGATCGTTTCGCGAACCTCGACCCGCGCCAGCGCGACGACGAGGCCGCCGGCGGCGATGAGATCCGCGCCTCGCGTCCGGTCGGACCGGGCAAGGAACCCGCCGCGGTCCCCGCCGGCGGCGACGACTTCGACGATCCCATCCCGTTCTGACCCGACCATCACCTGCCGCTGAGGAAGCCCGATGCCGCCAGCCCGAGCCAAGAAGCGCGACGAGTACTACCGAGACCGCCGTCGTCGCAAGGTCTGCGCCTTCTGCGCGGACAAGACCGTGATCATCGACTACAAGGAGGTCAACCGCCTCCGCCGCTACCTCTCGGAGCGGGCGAAGATCGAGCCGCGTCGCAAGACGGGCACCTGCGCCCAGCACCAGCGGCAGCTGTCGGTCGCGCTCAAGCGCGCCCGCCATGTCGCGCTCCTGCCGTACGCGCCGCAGCACCTCCGTCCCTGACGCGGCCGGCCTGCCACCGAGTTCGGCATGGCCCTGACCATCCTGCTCGCCGTCGGCGGCTTCGGAGCCGGGGCCTTCGGTGCCCTGCTCGGGCTCGGCGGTGGCGTGCTCCTGGTGCCCATGCTCGCGCTCGGCTTCGGCCTGCCGTTCCGTGAGGCGGTCGCCATCAGCCTGCTGGCAGTCATCGCGACCTCGTCGGCGAGCGCCGCGGTCTACCTCCAGCGCGGCGTCGCCAATCTTCGCCTCGGGCTCGCCCTCGAGGTGCTCACGGTCATCGGCGCCGTCATCGGCGGCCTCGTCGCGTTCGCCCTGGATGAGCGCCTGCTGGCGGCGGCCTTCGCCGTCATGCTCCTGTACGTCGCGCTCACGATGGCGCGCCGGCGCCCGGCCGCGGCGGGCGCGCCGGCATCTGCCGACACGAGTCTCGAGATCGCACCGGCGCCGGACGAAGCGGTCGTGCCCGGCTCGATGACCGCGTCGCTGGCCGGCCCCGACTACCAGGTCCATCGGCTACCGCTCGGCCTGGCGCTGAGCGGCCTGGCCGGCGTCGTCTCGGCCCTGCTGGGCGTCGGCGGCGGCATCGTCAAGGTGCCCGCGATGCACCTCGTGATGGGCCTCCCGCTGCGGGCGGCGACGGCGACGAGCAACGTGACCATCGGCGTCACCGCGTCGGCCAGCGCCGTGCTCTACATCATGCGTGACGCGGTCGATCCGCTCGTTGCAGCACCCGTCCTCGTGGGCACGTTCATCGGCGCCACGACCGCGGCCCGCGTCGCGCCGCGGATCCCGCTGGCGGCTATCCGCTGGCTGTTCGTGGTCGTGCTCGTCGTGGTCGCCATCCAGATGGCCGCTCGAGCGCTCGGCGGAGGCGTGGCATCGTGATCGTGCGCGGGACGTCTGCCAGCGTCGGACGCCTCCTGCGGGTCGGGGCGGCGGGCGCCTTCGGCCTGGCCGTCGTGGGCGTCGTGCTCGGCCTGGCAGCGGGCATCGATCCGACGCTCGCGCCAAGCCCGCCGCCGTCGCCGGGCGACTGGCTGGCCGCGCTGCAGGCGCTCGATCCGCTCGCCTTCGTGTGGGCTGCCATCGGGCTGACCATCGCGCTGCCGACGGCCAGCGTGGTGCTGGCTGCGGTCGGCTTCACGCGCGCGGGCGACCGGCGCGCTGCGGCGACCGCCGCACTCGTGCTCGTGACGCTCGGGTGCGCGCTGCTCATCGCGATCGTGGTGGGCTGACGATGGAGACGGCCGTCCTCCTGCTCATCTCGTTCGCGGTCATCCTCCTGGGCGCCGAGCTGTTCACGAACGGCATCGAATGGGTCGGCCGGAAGCTCGACCTGGCTGAAGGCGCCGTGGGCTCGGTCCTCGCCGCGGTGGGCACGGCGCTGCCGGAGACGATGATCCCCATCGTGGCCATCCTCGTCGGCTCGAGCGAGGCCAGCCACGCCGTCGGCATCGGCGCCATCCTGGGCGCCCCCTTCATGCTCGCCACCCTGGCCATGTTCGTGACCGGCACCGCGGTCGTGGCCGCTCGCCGGCGGCGGCCGACCGGCGTCGTCATGGACATCGAGCCGGTCGTCGTGAGCAAGGACATCCGCTTCTTCCTGCTGACCTACGGCATCGCCATCGCCATCGCCTTCGTGCCGCTCGACATCGGCTGGGTGCGGCCGGCAACGGCGGTCGTCCTGATGCTGCTCTACGCGGTCTACGTCCGGGCGCACTTCGCCGCCGAGTCGGAGACCGGTCATGGTGGCGACCTGGCGCCGCTGCGCTTCCACCGCCTCGACCGCGGTGCCCATCGTGAGGATCCGGTCGTGCCGCGCCTCCGGATCGTCAACCTCCAGGTCATCTTCGCCCTCGGCCTCATCATCGCCGGAGCGCTCGTCTTCGTCGATGCCGTGACGTCCATCTCGGAAGGCCTTGGGCTGAGCGCGACGCTTCTGGCGCTGGTCATCGCGCCCATCGCCACGGAGCTGCCCGAGAAGCTCAACAGCGTGCTCTGGGTGCGGCAGGGCAAGGACACGCTGGCCATCGGCAACATCTCCGGCGCGATGGTCTTCCAGTCCTGCTTCCCGGTCGCCGTGGCGCTGCTGTTCGCGCCCGCCGGCTGGTCCATCGGCCCCGAGTCCGCGGTCGCCTTCCTGTCGGCGGGCATCGCCATCGTCTCGACCATCGCCATCTTCCTGCCTATGGCGCGCCGCTCGACGCTCACGGGACGCGGCCTGCTCATCGGTGGCGCGTTCTACGTCGCCTACCTCGTCGTCGTGCTCTCGGGCGCACTGGGCTCGGCCTGAGCCCGGTCACCGGTCGGCCTGTCGAGCGGCCGTTCGTCGGCGGCTATACTCCGGCCATGGTGACCGAGCGCGCGACCCCATCCGAGGCCAGCGGCGCCCTTCCGCGCGAACGCGTGGTGGAGTGCTATCACGAAGGGCGGTTCATGCCGCTCCAGGACGCCCGCATCGGCGTCATGACCCACGCGTTCATGTACGGCACGGCCTGCTTCGAGGGCATCCGCGCCTACTGGAACGCCGAGCAGGGCCAGCTCTACGTGCTCAAGGGCCTCGAGCACTTCCGCCGGCTGCGCAACTCCGCTCGCGTGCTGCTCATGGACCTGCCCGGCAGCCCGGAGTCGCTGGTCGACCTGACGGTCGAGCTGATGCGCCGGAACGACTTCCACGAGGACGCCTACATCCGGCCCTCGGTCTACAAGTCGAGCCAGGCCATCGGCGTCCGGCTGCACGACCTGGAGCACGACTTCATGATCGTGACGGTGCCTTTCGGCGACTACATCGACACGACGAGCGGCATCAGCACCATGACCACGTCCTGGCGCCGCGTCTCCGATACCGCCATCCCGGCTCGCTCGAAGATCAACGGTGCGTACGTCAACAGCGCCTTCGCCAAGTCGGACGCGATGCTCAACGGCCACGAGGAGGCCATCGTCCTGACCGCCGACGGCCATGCCTCGGAGGGCAGCGCCGAGAACCTGTTCATGGTCCGTGACGGCATCGTCGTCACGCCACCCGTGACCGACGACATCCTCGAGGGCATCACGCGAGGCGCCATCATCCAGCTCGCCAAGACCGAGCTGGGCATCGATGTCGTCGAGCGGTCGATCGACCGGACCGAGCTCTACATCGCCGAGGAGGTCTTCCTCGTGGGCACCGGCGCGCAGGTCTCGCCCGTCACGAGCATCGACCACCGGCCGGTCGCCGAGGGCGACATCGGTCCCATCACGGGCCGCATCAAGGATCTCTACTTCGACGCCGTGCGCGGTCGGTTGCCGGCCTACGCCGACTGGCTGCGCGCCGTCTACTAGGTCACTCGGGGACGACCAGCGCGGGCGTCTTGTCGCCCGTGATGACGATGACGTCGGCGGCGACCAGCCGATCCGACTTCAGGATCGCCTTGACGCCGAGGGCCTCCTCGAGCGCCGTGACGGTGGCCGGCACCGCTGCTTCGGCGCCGTTGTAGACCGTGATCACCGGCCGCTTGTAGGCGTCGCTGTCGGCGCGGCCGCCGCCGGCCGTGGGCACCGTCGCGTTCATGCCCAGGTAGTCGAGGTACTCGGCCACGCCGGCCGCCTGGCCGCTGGCGCCCGACCCGTTGAGGACCCAGACCACGGCGCCCTCCTCGCCGACCTTGACGCGCGTGCGCTCGAGCTGCCGGTCGACCCGGAAGACGTTCTTCACCGCGCGACGGATGGCCGAGACCTTGGGCGTCAGCGAATAGCAGCTCAGGCACTCGGTCTGGTAGACGGGCGGCGTGAAGACGAGCGAGCGGACCTTGTCGGCGTCGAGGCGTCCCGCGAGGGCGACGAGCGATGGGAAGAGCTCGGGTGGGATGTCGGTGCGGACGGAGCCCTTGAGCACCGAGACGAGCTCGTCGAGCCGCCCCGGCTCGAGCAGGCTGGCCGGATCGACCTGCTCCCGGAGCGAGGTGATGACCCGCTGCTGCCGCTGAGCGCGGTCGAAGTCGCTCGTGCGGTGTCGCGCGCGGGCGTAGGCGAGCGCCTGGGTGCCATCCATGTGCTGGTAGCCGCTCGGGATGTAGAGGTTGGCCGAGCGCCCGCCGCCGATGGGGTAGTGGTCGTCGGCGACCGGCATCTGGACGTCGATGGCCACGCCGCCGAGCGTGTCGACGACCTTGCGGAAGCCGTCGAAGTCGACCTGCACGTAGTACGGGATCTCGAGCTGGTAGAGCTCGCCGAGGGCACCCTTGAGCGCGTTGTAGCCGCGGTCCTTGCGCTCGCCCGGGAAGAGGCTCGCCTGGCCCCGGGCACGCGCCCAGAGGCTGTTGATCTTGGCCGGATAGACGCCACCGTAGAAGCCCGACGCCCGCCATCGATCGGGCAGCGGCACGTTCGTCGTGTCACGCGGCAGGCTCATCATGGCTGCCTGATTGGTCGTCGGATCGATGCTCAAGACGATCATCGTGTCGGTGTTGTAGGAGGTCTGGTCCTTCCGTTTGTCGACGCCCAGGAGCAGGATGTTGAGGCGCTCCTTGCCGTCCCAGCTGGCCGGCTCGACGGTCGCCGTCGGCTCGGCACCGGATGGCTCGGGCTCGTCGGTCGGCTGGCCCGGGTCGGTCGGCTCGCCCGACGCCGAGGCGCCGCTCGGCTCGGGCTCCTCCTCGTCGTCGGTCCGACCGATGGCCGTCACCAGGTCGTAGGCGATGAGGTCGTAGCGGGCGACCGCGACATGGGCGATCGACGAGACGAGCACGACCGCCACCAAGCCGGCCATGGCGATGGGACGCCAGCGGACATGCGGCCTGCCGAGGCGGCCGCTCGGATCGCCGGCCAGGGCGGCGTTCGAGGCCGTGGCGAGGCGGAAGGCATCGACGATGGCGACGATGCGATAGACGAGCAACAGCGCATCCAAGACGAGGATGCCCAGCAGCGTCGTCGGGCTGGACACGGCGGCGAGCAGCGAGAGACGCGTCTGGGCGTTGATGAGCAGGCCGCCGGCCAGCGCGATGAGCAGGACGAGCGGCGCGGCGAAGGCCAGGGCGCGGCCGTAGAAGCCGAGGTAGGCCTGACCGAGGCCGGGGAAGATGAGCGACAAGACGGCGGCCGCGAAGGGCGATCGGTGCCGACCAGCGTCGCGCGGGCGCTGCTGCATCGGGCGGCATCATAGCCCGAGCGGCCGAAGGGCGCCGCCGAGGCGCCGATGGCTTCGGCTATCCTTGCCTGGCATGCCCTCCGACAGCCCGTTTCGCGCCGTCGCCAGCCTGCCCGACTTCCCAGCCCAGGAGCACGAGACCCTGGCGCACTGGCGCGAGCGGCGCACGTTCGAGCGGCTGCGTGCGCAGAACGCAGGCGGGCCACGCTGGTCCTTCCTCGATGGACCGATCACGGCCAACAATCCGATGGGCGTCCATCACGCCTGGGGCCGCGCCTACAAGGACCTCTACCAGCGCTATCACGCGATGCTCGGCCAGGACCAGCGCTGGCAGAACGGCTTCGACTGCCAGGGGCTGTGGGTCGAGGTCAACGTCGAGCGCGACCTCGGCTTCACGAGCAAGCGCGACATCGAGGCCTTCGGCATCGCCGAGTTCGTGAGCCTCTGCAAGCAGCGCGTCCTGACCTACGCCGCCCGGCAGACCGAGCAGTCCATCCGCCTCGGCATGTGGATGGACTGGAACGATCCTGACGAGCTGCGCCGCCTGCGCGATCTGCTGGCCGCCGATCCGGCGGCTCCGGTGACCGTCGACGGACCGCGTGGCCCGGTCACCGACACGGTCGAGATGGTCGTCGGACGCCTCGGCATGCCGGAGCTTGGCGGCTCCTACTTCACGTTCAGCAACGAGAACAACGACCTCATCTGGGGCTTCCTGGCGGAGTGTCATCGACGCGGCTGGCTGTACAAGGGCCACGACACGATGCCCTGGTGCGCACGCTGCGGGACAGGCATCAGCCAGCACGAGATGACCGAGGGCTACCAGGAGCGCGACGACCCGGGTCTGACCATCCGCCTGCCCCTCGTCGACCGACCGGGTGAGTCGCTGCTGGTCTGGACGACGACGCCCTGGACGCTCACCTCGAACGTCGCCGCAGCCGTCGGCGAGGCCATCCGTTACGTCCGCATCCGCCAGGGCGACGAGCAGCTCTGGGTGGGCAAGGGCACGCTCAAGACGGCCGTCGAGGGCGCCTTCGAGGTCCTCGAGGAGCGGCCCGGCAGCGAGCTCGTCGGCTGGCGCTACGAAGGGCCGTTCGATGACCTGCCGGCCGTGCGCCGCGCCTTCGGGGCCTGGCAGGCGCCCGACGGCGCCGCCGGACCGTACGAGCACCGCGTCGTTGCCTGGGAAGAGGTCGGCGAGGCGGAGGGCACGGGCATCGTCCACGTCGCGCCCGGCTGCGGCGCGGAGGACTTCCAGCTCGGGAAGCGACTCGGCCTGCCGGTCATCGCGCCCATCGACGAATCGGGCATCGTCGTCGAGGGCTTCGACTCGCTGACCGGACGCGACGTGCGCGATGTGGCCGAGCCGATCATCGAGCGGCTCCGGCACCACGGCCGGTTCTACCGGCTGGAGACCATCCGCCACCGCTACCCGCATTGCTGGCGCTGCGGCACGCCGCTGGTCTTCCGGCTCGTCGACGAGTGGTTCATCAGCATGGGCGAGGTCTACGACCAGCCGCGCGAGGCACTCTCGGTGGAGCAGGTCGATCGCAGCCTGCGCTACCAGATCATGGACATCGTCGATCGCATCCGCTGGATCCCGTCCTTCGGCTACGAACGCGAGCTCGACTGGCTGCTGAACATGCACGACTGGATGATCAGCAAGAAGCGCTATTGGGGACTCGCCCTACCGATCTACGACTGCGCCGCCTGCGGGACGGTCTCGGTCATCGCTGGCCGCGAGGAGCTCCGTGAGCGCGCTGTCAGCGGGTGGTCGGATTTCGAGGGCCACACGCCACATCGTCCCCACGTGGATGCCGTGCGCATCGCCTGCTCGGGCTGCGGCCAGCCGGTCGAACGCATCGCCGACGTCGGCAACCCGTGGCTCGATGCCGGGATCGTGCCCTTCAGCACGCTCCACTTCCGGGAGGAGCCCGACTACTGGGCGCAGTGGTTCCCGGCCGACTTCATCACGGAGAGCTTTCCCGGCCAGTTCCGGAACTGGTTCTACTCGATGCTCGCGATGAGCACCGTCCTCCGGCGGGAGCCGCCCTTCGAGACGATCTTCGGCTACGCCCTGGTCTTCGGCGAGGACGGCCGACCGATGCACAAAAGCTGGGGCAATGCCATCGAGTTCGACGAGGCGGCCGATCGGATGGGCGTCGACGTCATGCGCTGGATGTTCGCCAAAGCGCGACCCGAGGACAACATCCTCTTCGGCTGGCACGCCGCCGATGAGGCGCGCCGCGAGCTGCTCGTGCTCTGGAATGTCTATGCCTTCTTCGTGACCTACGCACGTCTGGCTGACTGGACGCCGTCCGCGTCGGCACCGCCGCCGGCGGATCGTCACGTGCTCGATCGCTGGATCCTGTCGCGCGTGGCCGCCACGGCCGAAGAGGTCGCGGTGGATCTCGATGTCTACGATGCCGCCGCTGCCGCGCGACGCCTGGCCGGCTTCATCGACGACCTCTCGACCTGGTACCTGCGCCTCAGCCGGAGGCGATTCTCGCGGGCCGACGAGTCGGTCGAACGGGCGGGCGCCTTCGCGACCTTGCACGCGGTCCTCTCGGCGACGAGCCGCATCATGGCGCCGACGCTGCCCTTCCTGGCCGATGCGATGCACGGCAACCTCACGGGCGCCGTCGAGGGTGCGCCCGACTCGGTGCACCTGACCGCCTGGCCGAGCGCGGAGCTGGCCGACGGCCGCGAGCCGGACCTCGAAGCCGCCATGGCCGTCGCCCGACGGGCCGTGGAGCTGGCCCGGACGTTGCGATCGAGCAGCCGGCTGCGCACCCGACAACCGCTCGCTCAGGCCTGGCTGGCCGTGCCCGGCGGGCGTCGGGGGATGCCGCCGGCGATGCTCGACCTGTTTGCGGCTGAGGCCAACGTCCAGCACGTGAGCGTCCTGGATGACGGTTCGGAGCTCGTCGAGCGACGTGTCAAGCCCCTCCTGCCGCGCATCGGCAAGCGGCTCGGAGCGGCGATCCCGGCCGTGATGGCCGCGGCCCGCGCGAACGACGTCGAGTTCCTGCCCGACGGTCGGGTCCGACTGGCCGGCATCGAGCTGGCCGCCGACGAGGTCGAGGTCCAGGCCGCCCCCCGGCCGGGCACCGTCGTGGCCGCCGACGACGGTCTCGTCGTCGTGCTCGACACGACGCTCACCGAGGAGTTGCTCGTGGAGGGTGACCTGCGCGAGATCCAGCGCGCCATCCAGGAGCTGCGACGGACGGCCGATCTCGCCCTCGACGACCGCATCCGGCTCTGGCTGGCGCTCGACGCTGCGACGACCGCCCGTCTCGGCGCCGGGCTGGCCGCGGTCGCAGCCGAGACGCTGGCGACCGAGGTGCGCCATGAAGCGCCGCCGGCGCGTGCCGCGACCGGGACCGTGGCCCTCGACAACCAAAGCCTCGTCATCGGCCTCGAGCGCATGCCGTGATGGCCGAGACGACCGCGCCGGAGCCCACGTCGACCCCGACATCGCGCACTGGCGCCATCGCGCGCTGGCTCGTGTTCGGCGGCCTGGCACTTGGCGTGGTCGTCGCCGACCAGACGTCGAAGGCATTCATCGACGCGGCGTTCGAGCTGGCCTGGCTCCAGGCGCCCGTCGCCGGCCTGGCACCGCCGACCGAGATC
>DATBSD010000088.1:0-2926 GCA_036559965.1 Candidatus Limnocylindrales bacterium | reverse complement strand
CGGCTCGAGCCCGTGGTCGATGTCTACGGACGCCTCAAGAGCGTCCGCACGGAGCTCGACGGCGCACGCCAGGTGCGCGATCACGAGAGCGAACCGGAGCTGCGCGAGATGGCGCGCGACGAGGTCGATCGGCTGGAGGCCGACGAGATCCGCCTGGTCGAGGAGCTCCGGGTGCTGCTCGTGCCGCGCGACCCGAACGACGAACGCAACGTGATCATGGAGATCCGGGCGGGCGCGGGCGGCGAGGAAGCGGCGCTCTTCGCCGCCGAGCTCTATCGCATGTACGTGCGCTACGCCGACCGGCATCGCTATGCCGTCGAGGCGCTGAGCCTCAACGAGACGGGCATCGGCGGCATGCGCGAGGCGATCGTCGAGGTCCGCGGCGACGGCGCCTGGTCGCGCCTCAAGTTCGAGGGCGGCGTCCATCGCGTGCAGCGCGTGCCGGAGACGGAGTCGGGCGGCCGCATCCACACCTCGACGGCGACCGTCGCCGTGCTGCCCGAGGCCGACGAGGTCGAGGTCGAGATCGACGACAAGGACCTGCGCGTGGACGTCTACCGCTCGACCGGGCCGGGCGGCCAGAGCGTCAACACGACCGACTCGGCGGTCCGCATCACGCATCTGCCGACGGGCCTGGTGGTCGCCATCCAGGATGAGAAGAGCCAGATCAAGAACAAGGCCAAGGCGATGGCCGTGCTGCGTGCGCGGCTGCTCGACATAGAGCAGCGCAAAGCCCACGAGGCGGAGGCTGCGTCGCGCCGCTCGATGGTCGGTTCGGGCGACCGGTCGGAGAAGATCCGGACCTACAACTTTCCGCAGGACCGCGTGACCGATCACCGCATCGGCATGGATCTCCACAATCTGCCCCAGGTCATGGACGGCGACCTCGACCGGCTCATCGACGCGCTGGTCACGACCGACCAGGCCGATCGACTGGCGGCGAGCGGCGAGGGCTGACATGGCGACCATCGGCCAGGCGCTGACAGCGGCGACGTCCCGGCTCCAGGGCGCCGGCTCGCCGTCGCCGCGGCTCGACGCCGAGCTGCTCCTGGGCCACGTCGTGGGGCTCGACCGCGCCGCCGTGGTGGCCCATCCGGAGGTCGTCCTCGGCGCCGACCATGCCGCCCGATTCGACGCCTTCGTCGAGCGGCGGGCGGGCGGCGAGCCCGTCGCCTACATCCGGGAGGTCAAGGAGTTCTACGGCGTCGCCCTGGGCATCGACGCCCGGGCGCTCATCCCGCGACCGGAGACCGAGCTGCTCGTCGAGCTGGCGATCGCGCGCACGCGCAGCGCCTTGGGTGCCCGGCCGCGGCCAGCCGGCGCGCCACCGTTTCGCATCCTCGACCTCGGCACCGGCAGCGGCGCCATCGCCATCGCCATGGCTCGCGCGTTGCGCCGTGCCCGCTACGGCGACGCGGTCCGCTTCACGGCGACCGACATCTCCGAGGCGGCGCTGGCACTGGCCGTCGAGAACGCGGTCGCCCAGGGCGTCGCCGACATGATCGACTTCCGCGTCGCGGACCTGCTCTCGAGCGCCGTCCAGGTCGATGGCTCACCCGACCTCATCGCCGCCAACCTGCCGTACGTGGCGTCGACCGTCATCGACGAGCTCGGTCCGGCCATCGCGTTCGAGCCGCGCATCGCCCTCGACGGGGGCCCTGACGGCCTGGACGTCATCCGGCGCTGTCTCGACGAGCTGCCGACGGTCCTCGCCGTCGACGGCTGCGCCCTGCTCGAGATCGGCGCCGACCAGGTGGCCGACCTGTCGGCTGCGGTGGCGGCCAGCCTGCCGGGCTGGACGCAGGCCGTCCACCGCGACCTCGCTGGTCGGCCGCGGGTCCTCGAGCTCGACCGCGCGTCGGCGGCCGGTGGCGCCGGATCCGTGGAGCGTCCCGACCCCGGCCGCTCGTGAGCGACGGTCCGGTCCGCCTGCTCGCGCTCGACCTCGACGGCACGATCCTGACGCCGGACCTCCGCCTCAGCCCGCGGACCCGGACCGCCGTCGCGGCCGCCCTGGCCGCCGGGGTGCACGTGACCATCGCGACGGGGCGGATGTATCGCAGCACGCTCCGGTACGCACTCGACCTCAGCCTGCCGGGACCGCTCATCTGCTATCAGGGTGGCTACGTCCGCGACATGCCTGCTGCCGACGGCCAGCCCGGTGAGTTGCTGCTCCATCGGACGATGCCGGCCCAGGCCGCCCTGGCGGCCATCGCCTGGTCGAGGGCCAACGGGCTCGACCCGCACGTCAACGCCGGCGACCGGCTGGTCATCGAGCGCGGCCCACAGGCTGCCGCCGACTACGAGCGCATGGCCGGCATCGGCGCCGAGCTGGTGAGCGACATCGCCGCGGCGGTCGACATGCCCGTGACCAAGGTCCTCGCCGTCGGGCCACCCGGTCTGCCGGACCGCCTCCTGGCGGCCGGCCGGGCGGCCTTCACCGGCGAGCTCGAGGTCACCGTGTCGCACCCGGAGTACCTCGAGTTCATGCCGCTCGGCGTGACCAAGGCGACGGGCGTCGCCTTCGTCGCGGAGCGGCTGGGCATCTCGATGGTCGAGACGATGGCCGTCGGCGACCAGACGAACGACATCGAGATGCTGCGCGAGGTCGGCCTTGGCGTGGCCATGGGCGACGCTCCGGCCGCCGTCCGGGCGGCCGCCGATGTGGTCACCTCGGCGCTCGAGCGCGACGGCGCCGCGATGGCCATCGAGCGCCACGTGCTTGACGGACGTGCGCCGTGACGTCGAGGCGGCCGACGAGCGGGTACGGGCTGGGCGTCCGGGCGGGCGTCCGGGCGGCGCGTACACTGGCCGCGAGGGCATGGGTCGGGCGCCCACGCGAGCATCAGGGAGCGGCGAACCGATGAGCGTGACGGCGGAAGCCAGGGTCGGCTGGGCGCCGATCGCCGAGGTCGATCCGGAGCTC
>DATBSD010000087.1:0-24955 GCA_036559965.1 Candidatus Limnocylindrales bacterium | reverse complement strand
CGCGGCTGTCAGCCCCGGGCGTGCTGGGGGTTGCCGCGCTGGCCGACCGACTCTGGCTGATCGTGCCTGGCCGGAGCTCGGATCTTGCGCTGACCTACCGTCGAAAGCCCTGACCGGACTGCCAGCCGGGCGTTCATCGCCACGCCGCTCGTGTGACGAGGGTGACGGCGGCGGTATGGCGCCCCCGGACGGACTCGAACCGCCGACGCAGGCCTTAGGACGGCCTCGCTCTGTCCACTGAGCTACGGGGGCGCTGCGACCATCGTACCTCGCTCGACGACGCGGTCCAGGCACATGTCCTGCTCGTCAGGGCCGATTGCGCATCGCCTCGGCCGCCCTGGTCACGTAGTCGTGGAGGCGCGCGCGCACGGCGTCGTCGGCCCCAGAGGCCTCGATCGATGCCCGCATGTGGTGGAGCCAGCGGTCGCGCTCCACGCTGCCGATCGCGAACGGCGCGTGGCGCATGCGCAGGCGTGGGTGACCGCGCTCGCGGTCGTACGTCGTCGGGCCGCCCCAGTACTGCGCCAGGAAGAGTGTCAGCCGCCGGGTCGCCGGGCCGAGATCGGCTTCGGGGTAGAGCGGGCGCAGGATCGGGTCGTTCGTGACCGAGCCGTAGAAGCGCCCGACCAGGGCCTCGAAGAAGGGCAAGCCGCCAGCTGACTCAAACAGGCTCGCAGGACGGTCGTCCGGACGCGCATCGGGTGCCGGGGCGTCAGCCACGCCGCAGCCGGCGCCCCACGACGATGGCCGTCACGGCCGGGATGGCGAGCCACAGGTCGAGGAGCACGACGAGCACGAGCCCGATGGCCAGGATCCGCCCCGTCTGGTCGAACGGGCCGAGGGCGTCGATGCGTTGGCTCACGGCAGCCAGGCGTGCCTGGAGCGTGACGAGGCTGGTCGAGATGCCGGCCGTGCCGGAACCGACGGCCGCGACGGCGGGACCCATCGCCTCGAGCTCGGCGGCCACGCCGCGCACCTGGCCGCCGATGGCGCTCATCTGGTCGCCCAGCCCCGCGAATGGCTGGAAGCCGAGCACGTTGACGTCCATGCGCGAGGCAAGGTCGTCGGCGGCGGTGCCGATGTCGCCGGCGACACCGCTCAGCTGGGTCGTGAGCGACGTCAGCCGGTCGACACCCGGGCGCGAGGCGTCGATGGTCGTGATCACGCCGGCCAGTGCATCGGCTGCGGCCGCCACGGTGGCCGCCAGCTCCGCCCGCTCGGCCTCGACCCTGGCCAGGGCATCGTCGAGGCGAAGAGCGCCATAGAGGCCGGCCGCCGCCACGAGGGCCGCGAGCACGACGCCGACCACACCATAGGCGATGAGCGCGCCGCCGATGCGTCGCCGAGAGCCGCGCGATACGAGCAGCGGCGTGCGCTCGTCGTCCGGCGGGACGGTCGTCTCGGGCGTCGGTGTCGGCTGCATGGCACGCAGGATAGGTCATGGTGTCCGGGCGTCGGGCACCGTCGACCTACAATCCGCGCATGCAGCGAGCGACGATCGAGTTCCTGACGCGGCCGGGCTGCGGCCTCTGCGATCGGTCTCGCCTCGATCTCCAGGCGCTGCTCGAGGAGCGCGCCAAGGCGGGGCGCCTGCCTGCGCTCGTCCGCGAGGTCGACATCGCGACCGATCCCGAGCTCGAGCGACGCCATCTCGAGCGCATCCCGGTGCTCGTCGTCGGCGACCAGGAACTGGCCCTCGCAACAAGCGTCAGGGCGATGCGCGGCTTCCTCGAGCGCACGCTCGACGGCACCCTCGCCTGACACCTAGACGATGCCGGACCTGACCCTCGCGGCCGCCTTCCTGGCCGGCCTCATCAGCTTCATCTCGCCGTGTGTCCTGCCGGTCGTGCCGGCCTACCTGGGCCAGCTCGGGGTCGTCGCGGTGGCCGGCGCCGCCATCGGGTCGTCCGCCCAACCTGCGGGCGGGGCGAGCATGTCGACCATCGGCCTGACGGGCGGCACGCTGGCCACCACGGCCGGTCCGCTGGTCGCCAGCCCAAGCGGGACCCGACGGCGCTGGCAGGCGATGCGCTCCGCGCTCGCGTTCTGCCTCGGCTTCGGGGCCGTCTTCACGCTCCTCGGCGTGACCGTCTACGTGGGCGGCTCGCTGGGCATCCCCCTCCCCTCGCTGAGGCTCATCGGCGGGGCGGTGCTTGTCGTGCTCGGCTTGAACATGATGGGCGTCATCCGCATCGACGCGCTGTGGCGCTCGTGGCGGCCACTCGAGCGGACCGCGGCGCCGATGACGGACGGCCGGCGGCTGGGAGCCGGGCCGTTGGGGGGCTTCGGGCTGGGCGCCATCTTCGCCGTCGGCTGGACGCCCTGCATCGGCCCCACGCTGGGCGCCATCCTCGGCCTGTCGGCGCTCGGCCCGAGCATCCAGGCCATCGGGCTCTTCGTGGCCTACGCCATCGGCCTGGCGGTGCCGTTCCTGCTCCTGGCCCTCACGCTCGACCGGGCGCCGACCCTCATCAGGCCGCTCGTCCGCCATGGTCGGGCGGTCGAGCTCATCGGCGGCGGCCTCGTGGTGGTCATCGGGGTGGCCCTCATCTTCGACTGGCTGGGAGCGTTCGCCCGCGCGTTCTCATTCCTCTGGCCGCAGGTCTGACGCGGTGACCGAGGCGGCCGATCGCCCGCGCCAGAAGGCCGGGCTCATCGGACCCTTCAGCGCGCGGCAGATCGTCGTCTTCCTCGCCATCCTGCTCGGGACCGGGCTGCTGATCGCGATCGTGACCGCGCCGATCGCGCCACCGACCGCCGAGCTGCCCTCGCCAGGCGCCACGTTCTACGTCATCGGGGCACCCACCGAGGGGCTCCGCCCGGGCGACCTGGCCCCCGAGCTGGAAGGTGATGCGAACGGCCAGACCGTCGGTCTCGTCGATCTGGATGGCCGGCCGATCCGGCTGGCGGCGCTGCGCGGCCGGCCCGTCTGGTTGACGTTCTTCGCGACCTGGTGCCCGCCCTGCCAACAGGAGACGCCGGTCCTGCGCGAGGCCTACGAGACGCACCGTGGCGCCGGCCTCGAGCTCGTCGCGGTCAGCGTCCAGGAGACGACGCCGGACGACGTTGCCGCCTACGCCGCGACCTACGGTCTCGAGTTCCCCATCGGCTTCGACGCCACCTCGGCCGTCTTCCGTGCCTACCAGGCGTACGGCCTGCCGACGCACCTGTTCATCGACCGCGAGGGGCGCATCAGCGACGTCTGGCGCGGGCCGCTGTCCACCGCGCAGGCGGAACGCCTGTTGGCACCCATCCTGGCTGACGACACGAGCTCGGCCACGCCGTGACGGCCATGACGGTCCGCCTCCGGTCGGCCGTCTCGTGGGGCCTGGGGCTCCTCCCGCGCGGCGCCATCCTGCTCTCGGCGCTGACCTTCACGGCCTACGCCATGGGCCTCGTGCGAGACCGCGTCTTCGCCCGCACGTTCGGGGCGAGCCTCGAGCTGGACGCCTACAACGCCGCCCTCATCGTGCCCGAGCTGGTGCTCGATGTGCTCGTCATCGCCGGGCTCTCGGCCGCGTTCGTGCCCGTCTGGAGCCGGACCCGGACGGAGAGCCCGGACACCGAGCAGGCCTTCAGCCGGACGGTCCTGACGATGGCCATCGTGCTCATGGGCGTCGCCGACGTCGTGCTCTTCGTGCTCGCCCCGGCGACCGCCGACCTGGTCGTGCCGGGCTTCGGCCCGGCCGAGCGACAGCTCTACGTCGAGCTGTTCCGGATCATGCTCGTGACCGCGCTCATTTTCGCGGCATCGTTCGCGCTGGGCGAGATGCTCGTCGGGCGCCAGCGCTTCCTGGCCTACGGGGCGGCGCCCATCCTGTACAACGCGGGCATCGTCTTCGGGGCCGTCGTCCTGAGCCCGACGATGGGCATCTACGGCGTGGCCGTGGGCACGGTCATCGGCGCCCTGCTCCACCTTGGCGTCCGCAGCCTCGACATCCGGCGCACCGACTTCCGCTTCCGCCCACGGCTCGACATCCGCGCGCCGGCGTTCGTCGAGTACGTGCGGCTGTCGATCCCCAAGGCCGTCGCCCAGCCGATCGAGCCGCTCATCTTCTTGTACTTCACCTCCGTTGCTTCGACCTTCGTTGCCGGCAGCGTCAGCTCGGTCAGCTTCGCGCGCAACTTCCAGAGCGTGCCCGTCAGCCTCATCGGCGTGGCCTTCGCAGTGACCGCGTTCCCGGTCCTCTCGGCCGCCTGGGCAGGCGGCGATCGGGCCGGCTTCACGAAGCTCGTGCGAACGAATCTGCTGACCATCAGCGCGCTGACCGTGGGCGCCGCCATCGCGCTCGCGGTCGTCGCTCAGCCGGCCATCGACATCCTGCTCGGCGGCGAGGCGTTCGACGAGGAGGACGTGCAGCGCACGTCGGCGCTGCTGATGGCCTTCGCCATCTCCGTCCCGCTGGAAGCCGGCACCCATCTCATGGCCAGGGCGGTGTACGCGACCCACAACACGATCCTGCCCGTGCTGGCGTCGATCGGAGGGCTGCTGGCGACGATCGCGGCGGCGGCCGTCCTGGCCGATGGCCTCGGCCTCATGGCACTGCCCGTCGGCTTCGCCGTCGGTCAGGGCATCAAGCTGCTGGCGCTCGGCCTGGCGCTCGCGGCGCGGCTCAGGGCCGCGCCTTCGTGACCAGGCCCACGCCGCCATCGGTCGTCGTCGGCACGACCGCCAGGTAGAGGCCGTCCCGGTCTGGGTAGCGACCTTCGGGCCGCTTCCAAGCCAGGTAGTTGCGGCGCATCTCGGCGGCGTCCTGGTACACGCCGGCCTCATCGGACGGGCCCCAGATGCTCGAGATCCGCGGGTACCAGGGATCGTAGATGTAGGTGCCCGAGACGCTCGCGTCATCGAACACCGTCGGATCGGCGTTGGCCCGGTAGCCGGTCATGACCCAGGTGTGGGCCCCGCGCCAGGCGATGAGGACGACCGGCTTGCCCGTCGTCGAGAGGGCGACGGCCGCATCCCGCAGGGCATCGCCACGTCGCTGGTAGGCGCGCAGCTCGTAGCCTGTCGCCCCGTACGCTTCGAGGGCCTGGGCGATGGCCCCCGGCCCCCAGCCCCCGTTGCGGCTGTCCTGCCGACTCTCCCACTCCTTGATGCGGTCGGCGATGCCACGCTGCGTGCGTGGCGAGTCGTCGGCCAGGCCGAGCGCCGCGAGCGTGATCTGGACGCCCGCCGGCGCGCACCAGTCCTTGTGCTGCTGCGAGATGAACGTCTGGCGAGGGTCGATGTCGAGCTGCACGTCGACGCGCTGGCGAACGGGCGCTTCCGTTGGAGCCGGCGTGGGCGGCGGCGAGGTCCCCGGATCCACGGCACCGCCAGGCGTAGCCGGCGCCGGCGTCGCGGTGGCGACCGGACGAGGCGTGACCTGGACGGTCGCCACCGTCGGTCGATCGGGTGGCGGGTCGACGATCAGGTCGATACGCTCGAGCAGTCCCTCGAAGCGGTCGCCGGCGCCGAGCGCGTTCGTCCAGACCGCGGCCGTCGTGAGGGGCACGGCCACGAGCAGCGCGAGCAGGACGATGAGTGCGCCCCGCTTGAGGATCCGTCGTCGCCGAGTCATCGTTTCTCCTGGCCGGGCAGGCTCCCGAGCCCCGCCGTCCGGGGGCGATGATGCCACAGGCCACCCGTTGGCCCTCCGCGAGGGCCCGCCACCTAGGCGGTCGGCTCGAACCGGAAGCGATCGCGGTCCGCCGCGAACCGGCCGATCGGCGTGCGCGGCTCGTGCGACAGGACCACGGTCCAGTCTTCCTCGAGCGCCTGACGGAAGATGGTCGACTTGACCTCGACGCTCGTGAGCGGGAAGTCGTCGAAGCTGGGCACCCAGCGCGGATTGCCGCTCCACCGCCGCATGCACAGGTCACCGAAGAAGCCGACGGTCCGATCCCGACCGCGCACGACGATGGCCTGGTGGCCGCCCGTGTGACCGCCCGTGACGACGACCTCCACGCCGGGCAGCAGCTCTTCCCGGCCGTCCGCGGCACCGGCCAGGCCGGCCGACTCGACGAGCCGGAGCTCGTCCTGCTCATACGACGCGACGAGACGCGGGTTGTCACCCAGCGCGAACGCCCACTCGTCCTTCTGAGCCACGATGCGAGCCCGCGGGAAGGCCGGCAGACCCTCGCTCGTCAGGAAGCCACCGGCGTGATCCCAGTGGAGATGGCTGACCGCGACATGGTCGATGGTGGCGGGATCGAAGCCGGCGTCGCGCAGCGCCGGCAGGATGGCCGGCCCCGACACGCCGCGCTGTTGGACGCGCCGCTCGTCGAGTCGCTCGCCGACGCCGGTCTCGACGAGCACGCGGCCGGCCGGCGTCTCGACGAGCAGGCAATTGAGGGCCTGCGTGAGTGTCGCGTCGGGGTTCAGCTCGTCGACCACCAGGCGGTCCCAGATGACCCGGGGCACGGGACCGAAGACGGTCCCGGCGTCGGACGTGAACCAGCCCGCCTGAACGAGGGCGATGCGGACGCCGCCGCCGAGCTCGGCCCGCCAGTCGACGCGCTCGGTGATGGCCATCGTCAGGTGCCGGGATCGGGGTCGGGGCCGCCCTTGACGGCTCGACGATCGCGCTCGAAGTCGCGATAGAACGCCGACGCGGTCGGCGTCGACTGACCCTGGTACTTGGAACCGAGCTCGGCCGACCCATAGGGCCGATCGACCGGCGAGCTCATGCCGAAGAAGCTGATCTGGCCGATCTTCATGCCGAAGTAGAGGGCGATGGGCAGGTTGGCGACGTTCGAGAGCTCCAGCGTCAGGTTGCCCTTCCAGCCCGGGTCGACGTAGCCCGCGGTGGAATGGATGAGCAGCCCCAGCCGGCCGAGGCTCGACTTGCCCTCAAGCCGCGCGACGAGGTCATCCGGCAGCTCGACCCACTCGAGCGTCTGACCGAGCACGAACTCGCCGGGATGAAGGATGAAGGCCTCCTCGTCGTCGACCGCGACGAGCTCGGTCAGGTCGGGCTGCTGGCTGCGGACGTCGATGTAGGCATAGCGGTTGTTGCGGAAGACGCGGAACTCGCGATCGAGGTGGAGATCGACCGACGACGGCTGCAGGCAGTCGGGGTCGTAGGGGTCGATGCGGACGCGGCCGACGTCGATGGCGGCCCGGATGTCGCGGTCGGAGAGGACGGCCACGGTCGTTCTCGTCAGCCTCGCTTGGACGGTGCGGCGGCGGCGACCGCGCCGGTCTCGCCGGGCGTGGCTCGCTCGGCGAGCAGCGTATCGACCTCGCGCTTGAGCTGCTCGATGTCCTCGTAGCTCTGGTAGACCGAGGCGAACCGGATGTAGGCGATCTGGTCGAGCGCCCGCAGACGATCCATGGCCAGTTCCCCGATCCGGCTCGACGGCAGCTCCGAGGCGCCCGACGCCCGCAGCTCCGCCTCGATGCTGTCGGCGGCCGATTCGGCCGCATCGGACGGCACGGGCCGGCGGGTGAGCGCCTTGGCGAGGCCAGCGGCGAGCCGGTCGTGGTCGAATTCGACGCGGCTGCCATCGCGCTTGACGACGGTCAGGCGAGCAGCCTCGACGCGCTCGAAGGTCGTGAAGCGCGCCTCGCAGGCGACGCACTCGCGCCGTCGGCGGATGGTCGCCCCGTCGTCCTGGTCGCGCGAGTCGATGACGCGGGTCTCATCCGCGCCACAGGTCGGGCAGCGCACGATCGGGTCTCGAGCCTCCACGGGACGACGACCACAAGGGCTTGTGGTCCGACTGCCAGCCTACCACCAGATACGGGTCCGGCGCGGCAGCGGTCGACGACCATGCCAGGTGACACGCGCCGCGTCGGTCGAGCTCAGGCCCGTGCTTGTCGACGCGCCTTGGCGGCCTTCATGCGGCTGGAGATGAGGCCCACGTGGTCTTGGAACGACTGGCGAGCGTGGAGAAGGTTGAGGTAACCGCGCTTGATGGCCGTCTGCGCCTCGAGCTCGCGCTGGTGGCTCGTGCCCGTGACCGTGAGCTGCGTCCCGAAGTCGATCGTCTCGGCGGCCCGCGCCAGCCGCTCGAGGTCGGCTGCCAGGTCACCCACGAGGGCTGTCAAGCCGGGCGGCGTCGACCAGCCGGTGACGGCGTCGCGCTCGGACTCGAAGGCCGATCGCGCGGCGCCCAGCGCCTCGCGTGACTCGTTCGCCGGGAGCTGGTGGCGGCGCACGGCGTCGATGAGCCGGACGAGCTCGTCGACGATCGGCGTCATGCGTCCCGACAGGGCCGTCACCTCGGCCTCGAAGGCGTTGGCGGCACGCGAGACCGCGAGTGCCCGAGCCGCGCGCCGGGCGAGCAGCGCGAGCACGAAGACGAGCAGGACCAGGAGCGCGAGCGGCAGGACGGTGCCGAACGTCACTCGGCCGTGCTCCCTGTCCTAGCCGCGTCGGGCCCGGACGGCCGCTGCCAGCCTGGGTGCGACCTCGAATAGGTCGCCCACGATGAGCAGGTCGGCGAAGTCCGCGATGGGTGCGTCGGCATCGCGGTTGATGGCCACGATGGTGCCCGACGTCTGCATCCCGACCTTGTGCTGGATGGCACCGCTGATGCCGACAGCGACGTAGAGCGCCGGCTTGATGATCTTGCCCGTCTGGCCGACCTGCTGCGCATACGGCAGCCAGCCGGCGTCGACGACCGCTCGCGTGCCGGCCACGGCACCCCCGAACGCGTCGGCAAGGTCCTCGATGACGGCAAAACCCTCAGGCCCGGCGACGCCCCGGCCACCGGCCACGACGACCGGCGCATCGTCGATCGAGACGGCGGCGCCGGCCGAGACGACCCGCTCCACGACCGTCACCCGCGGATCCGGCGCCGCCTCCAGATCGACGACCTCGACGCTGCCCTCGCTGCCTCGCTCGCGGGCGGCCGTGGCACCCGGCCGGACGACGACGATGCCGGTCGCCCCGGTGAACGTGCTCCGCGTCACCAGCCGGCCGCCGAACGCGCTCATCTCGACGACCGGCCGGCCGTCGGCCCAGGCGACCGACGCGGCGTTGACGAGGATGGGCAGGTCCAGTCGGGCAGCCAGCATGCCCGCCACGTCCTTGCCGTCCGGTGAGGCAGGCAGCAGCACGATGTCGGCGGTCTGCTGTTCGAGCAGCGCCGCGAGCAGGCTCGCGATGACGATCGCCGCCGGCGCATCGGCCTCGGTTGCGGCCTCGACGCTGATGACCCGCTCGACGTGGCGAGCCAGGGTGGGCGCCGCATTCCCAGCGCGCGGGCCGATGCCGGCGGCGACCGCCGTCCCTCCGGCGGCCACGGCCAGGTCGGAAGCCAGAGTGGCCAGCTCGAGCGATAGGCGGGTCGGTTGGCCGTCCGTCAGCTCGGCCAGGGCGAGGATGACCGGACCGGCCATCAGACCAAGCCTCGCGCCGCCAGGAAGTCGATGGTCGCCGCGACGGCGCTCTCAGGGTCTGTCCGCAGCACGGTCGCCCCGGCGCGCGCCGGCGGTGGCGTCGCGTCCAGCACGCGCGTCGTGGCGGCCCCGGCGCCGACGCGGTCGGGCGCGATGCCCAGGTCGGCGAGGGAAAGGGTCGTGGTCTCCTTCGACCGCGCAGCCATGATCCCGCGCAGGGACGGGTAGCGCGGCTCGCCGAGCACCTGCGTGCCCATCACGAGCGCAGGCAACGCGGCCTCGAGCACGTCATAGCCGGTCGGGCTGAGGCGCTGGACGCGCACGCCACGGCCGTCGTCGGTCAGCTCGATGCGCCCGGCGTATGACAGGTAGGGCAGGTCGAGCGACGTGGCGATGGCCGAGGCCAGCGTGCCGCCCTGACCGTCCGACGTGTCTGCGCCGGCGAGCACGAGGTCGTAGCGCTGCCGCCCGATGGCAGCCGCGAGGACGGTCGCGGTCGCCCGCGCATCGGAGCCGGCGATGCCGTCGTCGATGACGTGCACGGCGCGGGCGGCACCCATGGCCAGGCCCTTGCGCAGCGCCTCCTGGGCGGCCGTGGGACCCATCGTCAGGAGCGTCACCTCGCCGCCGTGCGCCTCGGTCAGCTTGAGCGCCGCCTCGAGCACGTACTCATCGTTGCCGTTGGCCTCCAGGCCGACCGTCCGATCGACGCGCTCGTCGGCGCCCAACCGCTCGTTGCCGACGATGGGCACCGCCTTGACGAGGACGAGGATGTCCACGCGTGCCTCCGTGCTTCGAGCTCAGCCGCCGTGCGCGAGGACGTCGCGCCCGATGAGCAGGCGCTGGATCTGCTGGGTGCCTTCGTAGAGCTGCGTGATCTTGGCGTCCCGCATCATCCGCTCGACCGGGTACTCGCTGAGGTAGCCGTACCCGCCGAAGATCTGGACGGCGTCGGTCGTGACGGCCATGGCCGTGTCGCCGGCGACGAGTTTACACATCGCCGACCAGCGTCCCGCCTGCGGCGAGCCGGCATCGATCTCGAGGCAGGCGGTGTACAGGAGCTGGCGCGCCGCCTCGGTGCGCGCGGCCATGTCGGCGAGCATGGCAGCGACCATCTGATGCTCACCGATGGGCTTGCCGAATTGCGTCCGATCGGCGGCGTAGCGCGCCGCGGCCTCGAGGGCACCCTGGGCGATGCCGCAGGCCTGGGCGGCGATGCCGGGCCGGCTGCGATCGAGCGTGCGCATGGCGATCGACCAGCCCTCGCCCACCTCACCGACGCGCTGGTCGTCGGGCACGACCACGCCGTCGAAGAGCAGCTCCGCCGTCGGCGAGCCGCGGATGCCGAGCTTGTGTTCCAGGCGAGCGGTCGAGAAGCCCGGAGCGCCCTGCTCGACGATGAAGCAGCTCATGTGCCGACGCGTGCGCACCGCGCGTGGATCGGGGTCGGTGACGGCGAAGACGGCCACCACCCGGGCGACGTTGCCTTGGCTGATGAAGCGTTTGGCGCCGTCGATCCGCCAGCCGTCGCCCTCGCGCCGCGCGCTGGTGCGGATGGCGCCGGCGTCGGAGCCAGCCTCCGACTCGGTCAGCGCGAGAGCCGCCAGGGCGCGACCGGCCGCCAGGTCCGGGAACCAGCGCGCCTGTTGCGCGGGCGTCCCCACGAGCAGGAGCGGCAGCGATCCGAGCTCCTGGACCGCGAGGATGAGACCGCTCGTCGCACACGCCCGACTGATCTGCTCGATGGCCAGGCAGACCGAGAGCAGCTCGCCGCCCAGCCCGCCGTGCTCAGCCGGGAACGGCAGCGCCAGGATGTCCTGGCGGGCGAGCAGCTCGACGATGTCCCAGGGAAACTCGCCGCTGGCGTCGACGTCCGCGGCGCGGGGAGCGATCTGCTCGTCGGCCAGGACGCGGACCGCGTCGCGCAGATCGCGCTGCTCGGCGGTCAGCCGGGTCGTCATCGGGCGCCTCCGCGGATCACGAGGCCCATCGTAGCCGGTCGCCCTCGAGCGGCGGCGAGGTGGCGTGACCACAGGCTCCGATACGCAGGAGTGCGTAGGACCCGTGGGTGCCCTTCCGGGCGTACGCTAGCGGCGCCGGGATCTCGGGAACCCCGGCGTACCAGGAGGGGCTGCATGGACCCGAGCCAGGGGGTCTTGCTGCTGACCGTGGCCGCCTTCGTCGGCGTCGTGGCCACCGTCATCATGCTGGCCGCGCGCGGTCGGCTGCGGTCCCCTGACGAGGAGTCGCCGTTCGGCGCGTCGAGCGAGGGCATGACCGCCTGTCGAGCGTGTGGCCGAGCGAACCTGACGACCGAGGACCGCTGCCTCTCCTGCGGCGCCGACCTGCCCGTCCAGCACGCCCTCGGCTGAACGTACGGCCCGCAGCGGGCCGCCCCGCGGCACGCGACCGCGTCAGGCCTGAACGACCGGCAGCCGGCGCTCCGGAGCCGCCGCGAGGCGGGCCGCGAAGACCTCGGACACGTCGCGCGCGGCGACCGTGCCGCCGGTCGCGTCATCCAGACCGTCGCGCATCATGACCAGGCAGAACGGACACGCGGTCGCCACGGCGTCCGCCCCGGTCGCCAACGCCTGGCGGGTCCGCTCGGCATTGATGCGCGTGCCACGCGTCTCCTCCATCCACATCCGTCCGCCGCCGGCGCCGCAACAGAAGCCCTGCTTGCCGTTGCGCTCCATCTCCAAAAGCTCGATACCCGGGATGGCGTCGAGCACCGAGCGTGGATCGGCGACGACGTCGTTGTAGCGCGCGAGGTAGCACGAGTCGTGGTACGTCAGCTTGCCCGGCGCTTCGTCGTCGGCGCCGTCGGCCTGGAGCCGACCCGCGGCCACGAGCCGGGCCAGGAAGGTCGAGTGATGGACGACCTCGTAGCGGCCGCCGAATTGCGGGTACTCGTTGGCGATGGTGTTGAAGCAGTGCGGACAGGCAGTCACGATGGTCGTCGGGCGATAGCGCTCAAGGGTCTCGACGTTGCCCTGGGCGAGGATCTGGAAGACGTATTCGTTGCCCATCCGTCGAGCGGGATCGCCGCTGCACGACTCTTCCTGGCCGAGCACGGCGAACGAGACGCCGGCCGCATCGAGACAGGTCGCGAAGGCCCTGGCGACCTTGCGGTTGCGATCATCGAACGAGGCCGCGCAGCCGACCCAGTAGAGGCACTCGAGCGCCGCCACGGCGTCCGCGCCGCCGTCGGCGACGACGTCGGCGGCCGTGCGCACCGTGAATGGCAGATCGCGCGCCCAGTCGAGTCGCGTGCTGGCGGGCTGGCCCCACGGATTGCCGTGGCGTTCCATGTTCGTGAACGCGCCGGTCAGCTCGGCCGGGAAGCGGGCATCCTCGAGGACGAGATTGCGGCGCAGCCCGACGATCTTGTCGACGTGCTCGATGAGCACCGGGCAGGCCTCGACGCAGGCACCGCAGGTGACGCAGTCCCAGACGGCATCGAACGGGATGGCGGTGTCGACGATGGGCCGTCCGATGGCATCGACGCTCGGTGCCCCGGCCGGCTTGCCCGGCGCATCGCTCGGGCGGATGAACGGGATGGCGGGCAGCAGGCCAACGCCCGCCTCGGCCTCGACGGCCATCTCGCGGATGCCCATGATGAGCGTCTTGGGATTGAGCGGCTTGCCCGTCGCCCAGGCGGGGCAGGCGTTCTGGCAGCGGCCGCACTCGGTGCACGTGAAGCCGTCGAGCAGATCCTTCCAGCCCAGGTCCGCGATGGTCTTGACGCCGAACGTGGCCGTCTCCGACTCGAGATCCATGGCCGGCAACTCGCCGCGCGGCTTGAGCTTGCGCAACGCAGCGTTGACGAAGGCGGTCGCGATGTGCAGGTGCTTGGACCGCGGGAGATAGATCAGGAAGGCGCTGATGATGACCAGGTTGGCCCACCAGAAGCCCGCGAAGAGGACTGTCAGGGCCTCCGTCGAGAGGTTGGCCGCGAGCAGGCTGAGGGGGTAGGCGACCACCTCCCAGGCAGCGTCGGACGTCGGGTAGAGCGCCAGCCGGAAGGCCTCGGCGAGCAGCTCCGTGGTGACCACGGCGCCGATGAGCACGAGGATGGTGAGGGCGTCACGCGAGAGCGTCAGCCGGGCGGGCCGCGTCACGAGGCGCCGTGCGAGCGCCCAGCCGATGCCGAACAGGACACCCAGGGCAAGCAGGTTCGAGCCCAGCAGGAGCAGGTCCCAGAGCAGCCCGTCGAGGGGGATGCTGACGATGGCCTCGGGGATGCCGAAGGTCACGCGGTTGATGGTCCCGATGGTCAGCACGACGAAGCCCCAGAAGATGGCTGCGTGCATCAACCCGGGACCCGGGTCGCGGAACATCCGGACCTGGACGATGGCATAGCGGATGAGCGCATCGAGGCGTCGCTCCGGCTGGTCCGTCACGGCCGATGGCTGGGCGACCGCGAAGACCCGCAGGTGACGCGCCATCTCGAGCACGAAAACGACCGCGGCGATGGCGAAGACGATGGGCGCCAGCGGATAGAACGGGACTTCCTCGAGCATCGTCATCGCGTCCCGGGACCGGTCGCGACGTGGCGGCTCGAGTCGTCGGCCAGCGTCTCGAGCGCGTGGGGGATGATGGCCAGCGCCGCCTCGAGCGATTCGATCGCGCCGCGTGGGCTGCCAGGCAGCGCAAGGACCAGCGTGCGGCCGACGACACCTGCCAGCGAGCGCGACAGGGCGGCGTGGGGTGTCGAACGCAGACCGGCGGCGCGCATCAGCTCACCGATGCCGGGCACGTCGTAGTCGAGCAGCGGTCCGATGGCCTGCGGCGTCACGTCACGCGGCGTCAGGCCGGTACCACCGGTGGTGACCACGAGAGCGTGGCTCATCGCACCCCGCTGGACGGCCCCTGCGATGGCGGGTCCGTCGTCGGCGACCACGGCCCGCTCGACGTCGAAGCCCTCCGCAGCGAGGCGTTCCGCGAGGCTGCGGCCGCTCTCATCGTCCCGCACGCCGGCGCTGACGCCATCGCTGATGGTCAGGACGAGGGCGCTGCCGATGGTCGCGTCGGGCATCAGCGACCTGGCGCCCCGGGACCGGGCTCAGGCGCCGCGCCGCGGACCTCGAACGGCTTTGGGCTTCTCGGCACGCTTGCCGCCTCCCCCGCCGTCGGCGTCGCGTTCGACCGGTCGGCGCCAGTCACCCGATCGACCTCCCGACTTCTCGACGACACGCAGCCGGCGGATCTCCGCGCTGCGATCCACGCCCTTGACCATATCGTAGACCGTGAGCGCGGCCACGGATGCCGCCGTGAGCGCCTCCATCTCGACGCCGGTCGCGGCGACGGTCGCGGCGCTGGCACGGATGATGAGGGCGCCGCGCGCCCGATCGGGCTTGATCTCGACGACCAGGTCGGTCAGCGTGATGGGGTGGCAGAGAGGCACCAGGTCGGCCGTGCGCTTGCCACCCATCACGCCGGCCAGCTCGGCCACCGTCAGCACATCGCCCTTGGCGCCGCCACCATCGATGATGAGCGAGATGGTCGCCTGCTCCATGGCCACCTCGGCCTCGGCCGTGGCACGGCGGGCGGTCGGCGGCTTGTCGCTCACGTCCACCATACGCGGCCGGCCTGCCCGATCGACGTGGGTCAGGCGCCGCCGATCGGCACGCTTTGGGGGCTCCATCGCCTTCAGGCTCCTTCCAGCCGCCAGACCTCGACCTCGGCGCCGGCCTCGAGCCGGTCGACACCCTCGGGGATGATAGCGAGGCCGTCGGCCGTGGCCAGCGCGGAGATGACGTGAGAGCCCTGACCGCCGGCGCTCGACGCCAGCCACCCGGTGCCGTTCGAGGTGTCCGGCCGGAGGGCGACGCGTAGGAAGGCCCGCCGATCCTTCGCGCTCGTCAGTGCCGACGACAGCCGCGCCCGGACCGTGTCGCGCGCCAACGGATCGGCGTCCCCGGCCAGCCTGCGGAGGACCGGGCGGACGAAGATCTCGAACGTCACGAAGGTCGAGACCGGATTGCCCGGCAACCCGAACATGAGCACCGGCCCGCCCTCAGGCCCGACGGCCCGCCCGAACGCGAGCGGCTTGCCGGGCTGGATGGCGACGCGCCACAGATCGAGCGGGCCGAAGCGCTCCATCGCGCTCTTGACCATGTCATGGGCGCCGACGCTGACACCGCCGCTGACGATGACGACGTCGGCCCAGGCGACGGCCTCGGCGAGCCGCCGCTCGACCTCAGCCAGGGTGTCATGGGCGATGCCCAGCCGACGGACCTCGGCGCCGACCTGCCGCGCCTGGGCCGCCAGCGCCGGCGCATTGCTGTCGTGGATCTGGCCGGGGCCGAGCACCGCGCCGGCCTCGACGAGCTCGTCGCCGGTCGCCAAGACGGCGACGCGCGGCCGGCGATGGACGCGCACCGACCCGTGACCGGCAGCGGCGATGACGGCCACGGCTGCGGCCGAGACCCGGCTGCCCGGCTCGAGCAGGCGATCGCCCTGGCGCAGATCGCTGCCGGCCCGCCTGACGTTGGCTCCGACGGCCGCCGCGCCCATCACGACGACGGACGCGGGCAGCGCGGCGACTCCCTCCGGGGCGTCCGTCGCCTCGACCGGCACGACGGCGTCGGCGCCGGGCGGGAGCATGGCACCGGTCAGGATGCGCATCGCGGTGCCCGATCGGACGGTGCCCTCGGGTGGATGTCCGGCGCGCGATTCGCCGACGACCGTGAGCGTCTTCGGCCACCGCTTCGTGGCGCCCGTGACGTCAGCCGCCTGGACCGCGAAGCCGTCCATCGCGCTGTTGTCCCACGGCGGGAGTGTCACGCGTGCGGTGATCGGCTCTGCCAGCACGCGGCCGAGGGCGTCATCGAGGCCGACCGTCGCCGCCGGCAGCGGTCCGACACGCTCGAGCATCCGCGCCAGGGCGACCTCGAGCGAGAGCATCGCGCTCATCCGCCGACCCCGGTGGGCTCGATCGCCAGCCGACGCGCACGGCGTCGCGCCAACCACCAAAGCGATGTACCCGCGATCAGGATGACTGCCCCCAGGACGAGCGTGACCTCCTGCCAGAACGGGATGGGGTAGAGCTGGACGAGCCGCTGGGTGGCCGGGTCGAACGCCCAATTGCCGGCCGGGAAGAAGATCTCATGGAAGAGCGTGAAGGCGGCATCGAAGGCGAGCGCGAAGGCGAGCCCGATGACGACGAAGGCCACGACCAGGGTCCCCGCACCTGCGGCCATCGCGCGCCACGTGCGTGCCGTGCGGCGGCTTCGAGCGAGCGCCACTGCGAGCACGATGAGCGAGCCGCCGGCGACCACGAGCAGCCCGCCGAGGACCGTCCGCGCGTCGCGCAGGTGGCTGGCCTCGGCCGCGTCGTAGAAGCTGCCACCGCGGAACGGCACGTCGAACGTGCCCGGGCCGAGCACGAGCTCACCGATCGTGGCGTCGGACAGCGCATGGGCCTCGGCGACGCTCACGCCCAGCAAGCCCGCCGAGCCTGCCCGGTCGAGCGCACCGTGGAGATAGAGCGGCACCATCGAGAGGAGCACCGCGCCGGCGATGAGGATGACCATCGTGGCCAGCGCCACGAGGATCGCCATCGGCGTGCCGAGCGGCCGTGCGCCGTTCAGGTCTCGGCCAGCGTCTGTGCCTGTTCCCACCAACCCTCGACCATGAGCGGCGTCGGCGGTTCGACCTCGAGCATCGCCGCGGCGCGATCCAGACGGGCCTCGAAGGCGTCGAGATCGAGCGCCAACAGGTCCACGAGCCCGACGATGCCCGCCTGGGCGAAGAGCAACTGCTCGGCCGGCCCGAAGCTGGCCAGGTTCAGTAGCAGCGCCTCGTCGCGCCAGGCGTTGACGTCGTTGGTCGTCACCCCGACCTGGTCGGCGAGGGTGATCCGCCGTGTCGGCGTCTCGGAGACCTCGAGCAGCAGGCCGGTCGTGAAGATGCCCTGCCGCCCGAGCTTCTCGATCTCGTGCCCGTTCGGTCGCTGGAGCTGCTCGATGGGCGGCATGGCTACGCGACGGGGTCGCCGACGACGGACGACTCGACCGACTCGCCGCCGAGGATCATCCTGAGCTCGGTGACGGTCGCGCTGGCCATGGAGCTCCTCCTGGTCTGGTCGGGGGCGGCCCGGCAGCCGCGACCGCCATCCGATGGCTGTCCGACGTGATGGCTCGAGTGTAGCGCAGGGTCCCGACCGGACGGGGCCCGGCTCAGCCCTCGAGCGTCGCCTCGACGCTCAGCGCGACATTGCCGACGAGCGCCTTGGAGATGGGGCAGCCATCTTTGGTCGCCTCCGCGGCCTGGACGAACGATGCCTCGCTGGCGCCGGGCACGCGGCCGCTGACCGCGAGCGCCGATGTCGTCACCCGCCAGCCGTCGTCGCCCTTGTCGAAGGTCACCGTGGCCGTGACCGCGAGCGACTCGGGCGGCGTGCCGGCCCGGGCAAGCGCCCCAGAGAGCGCCATGGCGAAGCAGCTCGCATGAGCGGCTGCGAGGAGCTCCTCCGGGCTCGTCTTGCCGTCCGATGCCTCGGTCCGGGCCGCCCACGAGACGGGCAATGATCCGAAGGCGCCGCTGCCGACCGCCGTGATGGTGCCCGTGCCGCCGATCAGGTCACCCGACCAGGCCACGTCGGCCGTGCGCGTCGCTGCCATGGCTTCGTCCTCCTGTCGCCGTCGTCATTGCGCGTCGGCTCGCTCGCCCGTGTCGGACGCCATCCTCCCACGCCGGCTGCGCAGCCGCTGAAACGGCAGGCAGGCTGCAACGTGGTTGCGACGACGGCGACAATGCACGGCAGGGCCGCCGGTGGTGTCATCGGCGAGCCTCATCGCGTCAGGACGCACTGGAGGCCTTCGGATGTCGTTTCGCCCGGGCGCCGACCTGGATCCGAGCCAGGTCCAGGACCGCCGTGGTCGGTATGCCGGTGGCCGCATCGGCGGACGAGGTGTGGCGCTCGGCGGCGGCAGCATGGTCGGCCTCATCGTCATCGTCGCCTACGTGCTCCTGGGCGGCGACCCCTCCGCTCTGACCGGCCTCCAGGGCATCGATGCCGGCGTCGTCGGCCCGGGCTCGACGACGCTCGAGCAGGAGTGCCAGACGGGCGCCGACGCCAACGAGCGCGCCGACTGCCGCATCGTCGGCTACGTCAACAGCATCCAGGCCTACTGGTCGGACGCCTTCGCGACGTCCGGCGAGGCCTATCAACCCGCTCGCACCGTGCTCTTCAGTGACCAGACCTCGAGCGCGTGCGGCCTCGCCGACGCCGCGGTCGGCCCGTTCTACTGCCCCAACGATGGCCAGATCTACCTCGACCTCGGCTTCTTCGACGCGCTCCAGCAGCGCTTCGGTGCGCGTGGTGGCGACTTCGCCGAGGCCTACGTCGTGGCACACGAGTACGGCCACCACGTCCAGGCGCTGTTGGGCATCCTCGACCAGGCCCGCGGCGCGGGCGCCGGCGGATCGGCCGTGCGGGTGGAGCTGATGGCCGACTGTTTCGCCGGCGTGTGGGCCAACAACGCAGCGGGCACCGGCTTCCTGGTGCCGCTCTCGTCGAGCGACATCGCCGAGGCGCTCGACGCCGCAGCTGCCGTCGGTGACGATCGCATCCAGGCCGCCGTCGAGGGTCGTGTCGATCCTGAGCGCTGGACACACGGCTCCGCGGAGCAGCGCCAGGACTGGTTCTCGAACGGCTACCGCGACGGGGATTCGTCGGCCTGCGACACGTTCGCCCAGTAGTGCGGCCCGTGCCGGGCGGGTAGCGTGCGCCGGCCTAGCCGGAGGCGGTCCCGCGGCCGGCGATCTCGGCCATGGCGTCGCCGGCGAGGCGTCGTCCGTGCTCGACCACGAGCGCCCAGGTGCGATCGACGTGGCGCGGCTCGGTGCGCAGGCCGCCGATCGACACGCGCAGGGCCAGCCGACCATCCAGCCGGGCGTGGGACAGGAAGACCTCGCCGCTCGCGTTCATCGCGCTCATGAGCTCCTCGTTGAGGTGATCGAGGACGCTCGCCACATCGACCTCCCCTTCCCGACCGGCCACGGCGCGTGGCCGCCAGCGGAAACAGACGGTCGAGAACGGCGTCGCGGCCAGGATCTGCGCATCCGGCTCGGCTTCGACGTACGCGCGGAACCGATCGGCCAGCGCGATGTGGGCGGCCAATCGCCGACGCAGGCCCTCGAGGCCGAAGTAGCGCACGACGAACCAGATCTTGAGCGCTCGGAAGCGTCGCCCGAGCTGCGGGATGTACTCGTTGTAGTCGCGGCCGGCCGTCTGGTCGAGGCTGCGGAGGTACTCCGGCACGAGGCTGAACGCGTCGCGCATGACCGGCATCTGGCGGGTCAGCAGGAGCGAGCAGTCGAACGGCGTGAACAGCCACTTGTGCGGGTTGACGACGATCGAGTCGGCCCGCTCCCAGCCCACGAACGGCGCCCGGCGCTCCGGGATGAGGGCGACGACGCCGGCGTAGGCGGCGTCGACGTGCAGCCAGAGGCCCTCGGCGGCGGCGACATCGGCGATGGCCGCCACGGGGTCGATGGCGGTCGAGCCGGTCGTGCCGAGCGTGGCTACCACCGCTGACGGCAGCCAGCCAGCAGCGCGATCCTCGTCGACGGCCGCACGCAGGGCCGCCGGTTCCATGGCGGCGTCACTGCCGACCGAGACTCGCCGGAAGCCGGCACGCCCGATGCCGAGCGTCATGCAGGCCTTCTCGATCGACGAGTGCGTCTCAGGCGAACCGTAGACACGCAGCCGCGCCTGACCGGCGAGACCGGATGCGGCGGCATCGCCGGTCGACCGCTGGCGGGCCGCGGCGAGCGCGATGAGGCTACTCGTCGATGCCGTGTCGTTGTACATGCCGTCGAACTCGGGCGGCAGGCCCAGGCCGTCTCGGAGCCAGGCGACGGTGACCTGCTCGAGCTCGGTCGCGGCCGGGCTCGTGCGCCAGAGCATGGCATTGCCGACGAGCGTGGCGACGAGCATCTCGGCCAGGATGCCGGGCGCCGACGCCGTGCTCGGGAAGTAGGCCAGGAAGCCGGGGTGCTGCCAGTTCGTCATGTTTGGCTCGATGATCGCCTGGTAGTCGGCCAGGATGGACGCCAGCGGCTCTGGCGCCTCCGGCGGCCCGGCTGGCAGCTGCTCCCGCACGTGCCCCGGCGCGATGGGCGGCAGGACGGGGTGCGCCTCGATGCCCGCGAGGTAGTCAGCCATGAGGTCGACGACCCGGTGAGCGGCCGCCCGGAACGTCGTCGTGTCCATGTCGCCGACGCCCAGCCGCTGCGCCTCGTCGAGGGTCGCAAGGACGGCCCCGAGCGCCGCGGTATCGTCGACGGTGGACATGGACGGCAGTCTACGCGCCGACGGCGCCCCCCTTCCGCGGCTCGATCGAGCGCTTGCGAGCGACCTGCGGATCGCCCTGCGCAGCCCGGCCATCCTCTCCTTCGCGTTGCTCGAGGTGCTCGCGGCGGCGACCATCGCCGTGCGCCGTGGCGCTGGAGCGGCAGGCCTCGAGAGCGTCGGCCTGCTCTGGCTGGGGCTCGGTGCGCTGGCGTTCCTGGCCTGGTGGGCCGGCCGTCACCGACGGGCAGTCCGCTCACGCGATCCCGTCGGCCGGGCGGGCCAGCGGGTCACGGCGGCCGTCGCTGGGGTCGTGGGCATCGGGCTCGTCACCTGGGGGCTGGCACCAGCCGTCGGCTCGGCCGTCGTCGTCGGCGCCGTCGTCGCCTGGCTGGCGGCGGCCGTCCTCGGCCGCGGCGACCGCGATCGCCTGGTGACGGAGCTCCTGCGCGACCCACGCCCCTTCCTGCCGCTCCTGCTGCTCATCGCCCTGCCGCGCGCCATCGCGTCAGGCCCGGGCTATGGCCTGGCGGCACTCCTGGCCTTGCCGAGCGGCCTTCTCCAGCAGCTGGCCTTCCTCATCGGCCTCTTCGCGCCGCTCGAGGCGATCCTCGGCCGGACCGATCGAGCGGCCGTCCTGGCAGCGCTCGCGTTCGGATCGCTGCACGTACCCATGAACATGCCCCAGGCCGGCGGGGACATCGTCCTGGCGGCCGCCAACGCGATCGTCTTCCAGGCGTCGGTAGGCGCCATCGCCTGCCTCGGTTATGTCCGTCACCGCGCGGCCGTGCCACTCGGCGTGGCGCACGCCCTGGCGATCGCCTGACGTCAGCGCGTAACGAGCGTGTCGAGCAGACGCTGGCTGCTGGCCGTGATCTCGTCGACGGCGGCCTCGAAGGCGACCTGGTTGCGCACGGCGGGTACGCGGTAGCCGCTGACCTTGCGCACGAACTGGAGCGCCGCGGCGCGCACCTCCTCGTCGGTCGGCGGCGGCTCCTGGCCCCGCAAGGTCTTGATGCTCCGGCACATCGATCCATCCTCCAGGCACATGTCGGCTCGAACGGCCATATCATCCTCCGTCATGCCGAATCCCCGCAGCCGGATCCTCGTCCTCCTCGTCCTGGCGCTCGCTGTGGCGGCGTGTGGCACGCCATCCGGGTCACCCGACGCCTCGACCGGTGGTCAGGCCGCGTCGCCCGACCCCGGCTCGCTCGCACCGACCGGTCCGACACCGTCCCCCTCCGCCTGCGCGCCGCTCGAGGCGCCCGCCAACGAGGGCCGCGGTCACGTCGCGCCAGGTGACCGCGTCGATTACCAGTCCTACCCGCCGACATCGGGCGATCACGCCGTCGCGGCCGCAGTCCCAGGTTGGTACGACGTCGCGCCGCCGGTCGAGGAGCTCGTCCACAGCATCGAGCACGGCTTCATCGTCGCGTACCTGCCCGATATCGACGACCCGCTGGCGGCCGAGCTGCGCACCCGCTACGACGCCCTCGTGGCCGACGGTTACGGCGGCCTCATCGTCGTGCCCGACGACGCCATCCTCGACCCGATGACGCTGACATCCTGGGACCGGCTGCAGCGCTGCGTGCGCATCGACCCCGATAGCTTCGAGGCGTTCGTGCGCGAGCACTACGCTCAGGCGCCGGAGGCGAACCTGGCTTGCGGATTCGATGGCGCCGCCGCGCTGCCCGCGTGCGAGGTGCTGCTCAACGCGACGCCGGCGCCGACCCGCGTGCCGACGGCGGCCGACGACGCGCTCCTCGCGCGGATCCCGGAGTCGCTCCGATCGGCGTGCCGACCGACCACGGCATTCGCCAGCGGTGCCGACGCGGGCTGGGACTGCTTCGCCAGCACGACCTTCGCCTACGGCTACGCCGGCTTCCCCAACCCGACCGCCCGGGATGCCTTCTTCGATAGCATCGTTGGTGCCGTCGACGCCACGGCGGACAGCGACTGCGATGCCGATGGCGCGTCCATCGAGTCCTTCACCCGTGCCGACGGCACCTCGGGCCGCCTGGTGTGCACGACGAGCGGCACCAGCCGTTCGCTCTACTGGACCATCGACGGCAGCGCGGACATGGGCATCGTGGTGGCCATCGACGGCGCCGACGTGCGCGCCTTCTGGGAGACGGCCGGGCCGGCACCGAGCCCCTGAACCCTCGATCGTGGTCGGCCTGCCATCATGGACCCGACCACGAGAGCGAGGTGAGCCATGCGCCAGCCCCACCGCCGCCCCGTCCAGCCGACCCTGCGTCGGCCGAGCGCGATCGCCGCGGCCGTCCTGGCTGGGCTGCTGCTCCTCGGCGCCGCTGCGCCCGTCGCGGCCGCCCCAAGCGCGACGCTGACCCTCGTCGAGAACGGCTTCGACCAGCCAGTCCTGGTAACCCACGCCGGCGACGGCTCCGGTCGGCTGTTCGTGGTCGAGAAGGCAGGCATCATCCGGGTCATCGATGGCGGCTCGACGCTGGCGACACCGTTCCTCGACATCCGCAGCCTCGTCGGCACGACCGGCGAGCGTGGCCTGCTCGGTCTTGCCTTCCACCCGAGCTACGAGACGAACCGCGCGTTCTATGTCTACTACACACGCGTGAGCACCGGCCGGCTCGTCATCCGCGAGTACCGGGCCAGCGTCGGCGACCCGAACGTGGCCGATCCCGGCTCCGCACGCACGATCCTGACCATCGCGCACGGGGCGACCAACCACAACGGCGGCAACCTCGCCTTCGGTGCCGACGGGTACCTCTACATCGGCACCGGCGACGGCGGTGGCAGCGGTGACCCCGGCAATGACGCGCAGCGCAAGGACTCGCTGCTGGGCAAGATCCTGAGGATCGACATCAACGGGACGACCGCCTCGCGGGCGTACCGGCGACCGGCCTCCAATCCCTATGTCGGTGGGCCCGGCTTGAACGAGATCTGGTCGCGCGGCCTGCGCAACCCGTGGCGCTTCTCGTTCGACCGTGCCACGCGCGACCTGTGGATCGGCGACGTCGGTCAGGAGAAGTGGGAGGAGATCGATCGCTCGACCCGCTCTCATGGCGCCGGCCGAGCCAAGAACTTCGGCTGGCGGGTGATGGAGGGCTTCCACTGCTACCGACCATCGAGCGGCTGCGACAAGAGCGGCAAGACCAAGCCACTGGCTGAGTACAGCCATGGCTCGGGCTGCTCGGTGACCGGCGGCTACGTCTATCGCGGCAGCCAGATCGCCTCGATGGCCGGGTACTACGTCTTCGGGGACTTCTGCAGCGGACGCGTGTGGACCATCCCGCGCACGGCGGACCGGCCAGCCGCCGAGGCACTGCTCATGGATACCTCCCACCATATCTCCTCGTTCGGCGAGGACGAAGCCGGCGAGATCTACCTCGTTGACTTCGGCGGCGCCATCTACCGCTTCACACCGTAGTCCTGGCTCCGACGCCGATTTGACACCCGGCCGGTCCGCCGGTTGACGGCGCCGGCGGGCGGCCGAGGGTAGCCTGATCTGCAGGGTCCCGGCCTCTACCCGGCGATCCGGACGGGAGCGATGCCATGCGCGGACAGACCATCGAGCTGAGCGGCGAGCGAGACGCGATGCGCTATCTGGCGACGATCGAGGACGATGTCTCGATCGACGTCCTCGATTGGGGCGGATTGCGGATGCCGCTGGCGCTGGCGCCCGACCATGCTGCGCAGCCCCACCTCATCGAGGGTGACCGCGTCGTGCGGGTCATCGTCGGCGATCCCGACGATGTCGAGGCCCACACGCTCTCGCTGCGCTTCCCGAGCGCGGAGGAGGCCGCGCGCTTCCGGATGAAGGTGCTCGCCGGCACGCTCATCGTCGGGACGCTTGCCGTCCCCATGGCGCTGGCCGTCAGCCAGGCTTCGTCCGACGCCGCTGGCTCGAGCCGCACGGCGCCCATCGTCGCACCCGTCCAGCAAGCCGCGCCGCTCGAGGTCGCCGCACCGGCCGGTCAGCCGGCGACGCCGGTCGACGACGAGCCCGAGGCCCCCGGCTTCACGCTCCAGTCGAAGGGCACGACCGTCGCCACGGGCGAGGACAATCGCACCGGCTCGAGCGTCATCTGGATCCACAGTTCGAACGACGACATGCGCTGACCTCCGCGCTCGCCGAGGGCCCGGGCGGAGCGTCGAGATCGACCGCACCACGCAGAACGACCCCTGGGTGTCTCCTCCAGGGGTCGTTCCGTGCCTGCCGCCGATGTCCGATCAGCGGACAGGCGTCCGGCTCGGCGGGGCACCCTCGTGGTGCGCGGACGCACCGAGACCTTGGTCGGGATGTCATCCGAGCCGACCCGCCGGCGATGGCGTTGCAAGGCCGG
>DATBSD010000086.1:0-23337 GCA_036559965.1 Candidatus Limnocylindrales bacterium | reverse complement strand
CGGTCCGCACTTCTTGCGCGACACGAAGGTCATCGTCTCGGTCACCGTGACCGGCGATCGATGGTGCCGTTCGACCGACAAGACCTACCGGGTGGATACCGATTCTGCCCGTGCATTCCTCGGGCAGTTCGTTTCGTTGCCCTGACCGGGCGCCACTCAGGCGTCCGCTGCCGACGAAGGCCGCGACAAGCCTCGCCGGTAGAATGACGGGGTGACCTCCCCGCGGCCGAGACGACCATCCGCCCGAGTGTCGGAGGGCGCCGGGGACGGGTTCGACTGGGACCTCGCGGCACCGCTTCCCGAGCTCGCGCCAGAGGCCGAAGTACCGACCGAGGAGCCGGTCGATCGGCACCGCCGACGCCGCTCGACGAAGCGCGCGACCAAGGGGGCGGGCCCCGCGCCGCGCATCGAGGACCCACCCGACGTCGAGTGGTTCGGCTACATCGGGCCGGCGGCTCGCACCGAGGCGGCGCCATCGACACGCCCGAAGGGTGACCCCAAGACCCTCGCCGCAGAGATCGTCGCCCGCCTGAATCCGGAGCAGGCTCGGGCGGTGACGACGACCGAGGGGCCGTTGCTCATCCTGGCTGGTGCCGGATCCGGCAAGACGCGCGTGCTGGCGCATCGGGTCGCCTATCTCGTGGGCGTCAAAGGCGTCCGACCGTGGAACATCCTGGCGGTCACGTTCACGAACAAAGCCGCCGGCGAGATGCGCGAGCGGATCATCGGACTCGTCGGCGAGGAGGCCGGCCGACAGGTCGCCATGGGCACGTTCCACAGCCTCTGCGCGCGGGTGCTGCGCCGCGATGGCCGGGCGATCGGCATCGACCAGCGCTTCGCGGTCTACGACACGGACGATCAGACCGCGCTCATGAAGCAGGTCCTGCGCGAGCTCGACCTGGCGGTCAGCGGTGAGACCAGGCCAGCCGTCATGCTCGGCCAGGTCAGTCGCTGGAAGAACGACCTCGTCGAGCCCGCCGAGGCGACGGAGACGGCGCGCACCTACCACGAGCAGTTGGCCGCTCGTGCGTACACCGCCTACCAGGTGCGGTTGCGCAAGGCCGGTGGCCTCGACTTCGACGATCTGCTCAACGAGGCGGTGCGCCTCTTCGAGCAGGCCCCGGACGTGCTTGCCACGTATCAGGACAAGTGGCGCTACCTGCACGTCGACGAGTACCAGGACACGAACCGCGCGCAGTACCTCTGGATCCGCCAGCTCGCCGCTCGCCACCACAACCTGGCCGTGGTCGGCGACGACGACCAGAGCATCTACAGCTGGCGCGGCGCCGACCTGCGCAACATCCTCGACTTCGAGCGCGACGAGCCGGGTGCGACCGTGGTCAAGCTGGAGCAGAACTACCGCTCGACGCAGCTCATCCTCGACGCTGCGCATGCGGTCGTGTCACGCAACGCGAGCCGCAAGGACAAGAAGCTCTGGACCCAGAATGACCGCGGCGTGCGCATCGAGCGCTTCGAGGCCGACCGCGAGGACGAGGAGGCGGAGTGGATCGCCCGCCAGATCGACGCCCTCGTCGCAGGGCGGGGCGCCGGCGGCTCGATCATCGGGCGGCGAGCGGACGAGGGGGACGACCGGCTCTTTCGGCTCAAGGACATCGCCGTGATGTACCGGACGAACGCCCAGTCTCGCGCCATCGAGGAGGCGTGCCTGCGCTACGGGCTGCGCTATCAGCTCGTTGGGGGCACTCGCTTCTACCAGCGGCGCGAGGTCAAGGACGCGCTGGCCTATCTGCGCACGCTGCGCAACGACCGCGATGTGGCCGCCTTCGAGCGCATCCTCAACGTGCCGGCACGCGGCATCGGCGACAAGACCCTCGAGCATCTGCGCCAGGTGGCGGCGGCCAACGATGGCGACGTCTGGACGGCGATCCTGCTGACCATCGACGACCAGCTCGTCGCGTCGCGCACGCGCCACGCCCTGACCGCATTCGCCGACCTGATCACCAAGCTGCGCCGGCGCATCGGCTTGCTGGCGCTGCCGGAGCTGCTCGACACCGTGCTCGAGGACTCCGGCTATCGAGCGATGCTCCACGACGGCTCGGAGGACGGCCAGGAGCGCTGGGCGAACCTGCTCGAGCTGCGTGAGGTCGTCGGCCGCTACGCCGATCTCGAGCCCGGCGACGCGCTCGACCGACTGTTGGAGGAGACGGCACTCGTGGCCGATCAGGACACCTACGACGCGTCCGACGACCGGGTCACGCTCATCACGCTCCACGCCGCCAAGGGCCTCGAGTTCGACGTCGTGTTCATCGCCGGCCTCGAGGAGGGCGTCTTCCCGCACAGCCGAGCGCTCGAGGACGAGCGTCAGATGGAAGAAGAGCGCCGGCTCGCCTACGTCGGGCTGACGCGCGCCCGCCACCGCCTCTACCTGACCCATGCCGCGCAACGCGCGACCTGGGGACGCGGGGGCTTCTCGGTCCCCAGTCGTTTCCTGCTCGAGATCCCCGCCGACCTGATGCACGGCCCACGCCTCGTGGTCGTCGACGAGGCCGAGGACGACGATCAGCGGCCGCCGGCGGAGCGGACGGGTGGCCCCCTCGATCTCGACCTCGTGCTCGGGCGCCGGGCGTCGGGACGCCTGCTCGAGCGGGAGCGTGGTCGGTCGGTCGGACCACGCCACCTGCCGCCCGGCGGCGGCTATGTCGAAGTGCCGCCGGGCGCGCCGCGCGCGGGTGAGCCCTTCCGGACCAGTCGCGACCTCGCGGCCAAGCGGGAGGCGTACTACGGGCGCCACGTCTGGCCCCGACGGGACGAACCGCGTGCCGGTGACCAGGCACCGGTCGACGACCTGGGGCCGCTCGGCGATGCCGACCACACGACCCCGTCCGGGTCACCCGCGGCCGGTGGCTGGGCTGTGCCGCCGCCCGCGGTCGTGCCCGGTCAGCGACGCTATCGCGACGGCGATCTGGTCCGCCACCACGCATTCGGGGAGGGTCGGGTGGTGACCGGCAGGCTGACTCGCGACGACGAGGAGGTCACGGTCGCCTTTCCGGAGCGCGGCGTGAAGACGCTGCTCGCGAGCATCGCCAACCTCGAAGTCCGCGCCTAACCCCGCCCGGTCTTCGATCCGGGCCTACGAGAGGTAGGGCCTCGACGCGGCTGCTGACGGTCGATAATCGTGGCCCACAGTCGTCCGCTGAAGGCGCCCCGATGCCCGATCTCCCGTCCGGGACGGTCACATTTCTGTTCACCGATATCGAGGGTTCGACCCGCCTCCTGCAAGAGCTCGGGGCGGCCTACCGGCCACTGCTTGAAGAGCATCGCCGGCGGATCCGCCATGCCGTAGCGGCAGCGGGGGGCGTCGAGGTGAGCACGGAGGGCGATGGCCTTTTCGTCGTGTTCCCGGCCGCCATGAGCGCGGTCGCGGCGGCCGTCGACGCACAACGAGCTCTCGCTGAGACGGGCTGGCCCAGCGAGACGAAGGTCCGGGTCCGGATGGGCATCCACACCGGCGAGGGAGCCTTGAGCGCGGGCGACTACGTCGGTCTCGACGTCCATCGCGCCGCCCGGATCGCGGCGGCCGCCAATGGCGGCCAGGTCCTCCTGTCCGATGCCACGCGCGCGCTGGTCGATGCCGCCCTGCCAGTCGGCACCAGTCTGCGCAACATGGGCCTGCACCGACTCAAAGACCTCCAGCAGCCGGAGCGGCTGACACAGTTGGTCATCGACGGCCTCCCGAACGAATTTCCTGCGATCCGTTCTCTCGAGACGGGCCTGATCAACCTGCCCGTCGATATGACCAGCTTCGTGGGCCGGGAACGCGAGCTGACCGATCTGCGCGCGTTGCTGCGTGCGTCACGGCTGGTGACGCTGGTCGGACCTGGCGGCTCGGGCAAGACGCGGTTGGCACAGCACGTCGCCTCGTCGCTCGCGGACGCTTTCCCCGACGGGATCACGTTCGTGGATCTGGCGCCGATCAGCGATCCGAGCCTCGTCGAGGCCACCATCGCGGGCGCACTCAGGCTGCGCAGCGAGGACCCGCGATCGCCCCACGAGCGGCTGATCGAATACCTCCGCGACCGGCAGCTCCTGCTGATCCTCGACAACTTCGAGCAGCTGTTGACGGCCGCCCCTGCGGTCGTCGAGCTGGTCGAGGCCGCCGCTCGAGCGTCCGTGCTCGTCACCAGCCGAGCGCCGCTCCGGGTCCGCGGCGAGCAGACGTTCCAGGTGCCGCCGCTGGCGGTACCCGGCGATCTGAAAGCATCGCCGACCGTCGCCCTGTCCTACGACGCGGTGACCCTGTTCGTCGAGCGGGCACGGTCGATCCGGCCGGATCTCACCATCAGCGCCGCCGACCTTCCGGTCATCGGCCAGATCGTGGCCCGGCTCGACGGGCTGCCGCTGGCCATCGAACTGGCCGCGGCGCGCGTGAACATCCTGTCGCCCAAGGCCCTGCTCGATCGGCTCGATGATCGCCGGACGCTCATGGCCCAGGGCGCTCGCGATCTGCCCGCGCGCCAACGCACCCTGCAGGCAACGATCACCTGGAGCCACGATCTGCTCGGACCGGCCGATCAGCGCCTCTTCGCGCGATTCGGCGTGTTCGTCGGCGGTGCGGACTTCGATGCTGCCGAGCGAATCGGCGCTGAGGCGGGCGGTGCCGGCGATGTTGGCGTTGCTGGCGACGTGGGCAACTCGGGCGACGGCGTCCTCGACCGGATCGCCTCGCTCGTCGACAGCAGCCTGATCCAGCGGATCGAGACCCCGACGGGCGAGCCGCGGCTGCGGATGCTGGAGACGATCAGGGCCTTCGCGCGCGAGCGGCTCGACGAGGATCCACGACGTGCTGACGTCGAGGCCGCCCACGCGGCGTACTACCTCGCCCTGGCCGAGGCAGCCAAAGCAGGGCTGGAAGGTGACGATCCGTCATCGTGGCTGGATCGCCTCGAGCTGGAGCAAGACAACCTCCGTGCCGCGCTCCGGTGGGCGATCGCGGCACCCGATCGGGAGCTGGCCCTGCGCCTCGTGGCGGCGCTCTGGCGCTTCTGGCACCTGCGTGGGCACATCACCGAAGGTCGGCGCTGGGCGGACGCGATCTTGGCCATGCCCGGGCGGCCGATCGACCGGATCACCACCGCCGCGCTCATCGGGGCCGGCGGGCTTGCCTACTGGCAGGTCGATATGGTGTCGGCGCGGACGTACTACGAGGAAGGCCTGCGGATCGCCCGCGACGGTGGCGACCGCTGGGGCGAGGCGGAAGCTCTCCGCAACCTCGGCTGGATCCTCGCAGCGACGGGCGATCGTGAAGCGGCAGAGGGATCCTTCGAGCAGAGCGCGGCCATCTTCCAGGAACTGGATGACGACCGGGGCCTGGCCGGGATCGCCTTCGGGGCCGGTCTGCGCCGCTGGATGGTCGACGACTACCCTGGCGCCAAGGACCGGTACGCCGATGCCTTGCATCGCTACGAGGCACTCGGCGACGCCTACTGGACAGCCACGGCCTGGTCAGCGATAGGCCAGGTCGACCGGGTGACCGGGCAGCTTGCTCAAGCCGCCGATCGGTATGTGACGGCGATGGGCATCTTCCGCCGGATCGGCGACGTGTCGGGTGTGGCGATGGAGGCCGATCTACTCGGGGTGACTCGCCTCGCGATGGGCCACCCGGAGCTTGGCGTGCGCCTCGCGTCCGCCGCCGCCGCGCTCCGGGCATCGATCGCCGCCGGCGCGCCGGCGGCGCTCTTACGGTACGAGAGCGTGCTGGAAACCGCTCGCTCGATCCTCGATCCGGCGTCGTACGAGGCAGCATCAGCTGCCGGTGAGGCGATGAACCTGGACGATGTCGTGGCACTCGCGCAGCAGCCAGTCGAACCCTGACCCCGACTCCCTCAGTCTCGGATCCTCGGACGGATGCCAGGCACGCCGCCTGCGGCCGGTGGCTGGGCCTTGCCGCCGCCGTCGGTCGTGCCTGGTCAGCGCCGGTATCGCGGCGGCGATCCAGGCCGACATCACGCCTTCGGTGAGGTTCGCGTGGTGACCGGCAGGCTGACCCGCGACGACGAGGAGGTCACGGTCGCCTTTCCGGGGCGCGGCGTGAAGACGCTGCTCGCGAGCAGCGCGAACCTCGAGGTCCTCAGCCGCTGACGCCGCTCGGCCTCGCCCCGCTAGGCATCGGCGATGGTCGAACGAAAGTACCCCCGCTCAGCATTCGACTGGTTGGTCGCTCGAAGCGGGTTGCGGCCGCAGCATCCGTCTTCGGGTCCGATCCCCGGACCTGCCGCGTCGTGCGGTCGTCAAGCCATCACGAGGACCCGATGACCTCCACCTCCGTCGCCGCCCGTCTGCGCGGCCACAAGTCCCTCGCACTCATCCTTGCCGGCGCCCTATCGCTCGCCGGAGTAGGAATGGTCGGTGCGGCGAGCCCGTCGACCAAGGTCTTCTACGCCTGCGTCAACAAGTCGACGCGCGTCGTCCGGCTCGTCGCATCGACGACCAGCTGCCGGAGCAACGAGGTCCGACGCTCCTGGAACAAGGTCGGCGCTCAGGGGCCCCAGGGGCCTGCCGGGCCGGCCGGCGTGGCCGGAGTGGCTGGCGGCCAGGGCCCGGCTGGCGCTGATGGCGCCGACGGTGCTGCTGGCATCGATGGTCTCGATGGCGCCGAGGGCCTTCAGGGTCCGGAAGGCCCGCAGGGGCTGCCCGGCACCGAGGGCGTCGATGGCGCCGAGGGGCCGCAGGGGCCGGAGGGGCCACAGGGACCCGAGGGCCCGCAGGGTCCGGAAGGCGCACAGGGACCTGAGGGTCCGGAAGGCCCGCAGGGGCTGCCCGGCACCGATGGCACCGATGGCGCCGAGGGTCCCCAGGGTCCCGAGGGGCCTCAGGGTCCCGCCGGCTCGATCGCCGGGGTGACCATCGTCGACGGTTCGTCGGTGACCCACGATAAGAACACGGACAGCGATACCGTCACCGCCTCATGTCCGGGCAGCTCGGTGGTCGCCGGCGGCGGTGGCCAGGTGACCTCGACGGACAACCTCAACAAGGTCGCGCTCGTCTCGTCCTATCCGTCCGACGAGGACACCTGGACGGTGACGGCCTCGGCCAACGTCGGCAACGGCAAGACCTGGACCGTCCAGGCCTACGCGGTCTGCATCAACTAGCCGTTTCGACCGCAAGAGCGACGCCGCCGGGGTCGACCCCGGCGGCGTCGTCATGTCTCGGCCTCGCCGAGGGACGGCACCCGGATCCCCGGCCCCGCTATCCTCGACCGATGACCGACGATCCGGCCGCCCGCGTCGCGGATCTGCGGACGCGCATCGAGCGTGCCAACGCGCTCTACTACGAGCAGGACGCGCCTGAGATCAGCGATGCCGAGTGGGACGCGCTGATGCGCGAGCTCCAGGACCTCGAGGCGGCCCACCCGGAGCTGGCCACGCCCGACTCGCCGACCCAGCGCGTCGGCGGCGCGCCGTCGGCGACCTTCGACGAGGTCCGCCACGCCAGCCCGATGCTCAGCCTCGGCAATGCCTTCAGCCACGACGAGCTGCGCGCCTTCGATGCCCGGGTGCGCAAGGCGCTCGACCTGCCGCCGGCGCCCGAGCCGGCACCGGAGCTGACCTACATCACCGAGCTCAAGATCGACGGCCTGGCCATCGCATTGCGCTACGAGCGGGGGCGCTTCGTCCAGGGCGCCACGCGCGGCGACGGCACGACCGGCGAGGACGTGACCGCCAACCTGCGCACCATCACGACCGTCCCGCAGCGCCTCAGCGAGCCCGTCACGGTCGAGGCGCGCGGCGAGGTGTTCATGCCCAAGGCGGAGTTCGCGCGCATCAACGCCGAGCGCGAGGAGGCCGGCTTGCCGCTCTACGCCAACCCACGCAACACCGGCGCCGGCTCGCTTCGTCAGATCGACCCGGCCGTGACGGCCAGCCGCGACCTCGCCTACTGGGCCTACATCCTCATCGAGGAGACCAGCGGTCGAGCGGTCGACGCGCAGTCCGGCGCCCTCGACCGGCTCGAGGCACTGGGCTTCGCCGTCGAGGGCCATCGCATGTCGGGCCTCGACATCGAGGCCGTCATCGCCTTCACCGAGACGTGGCGCGAGGCGCGCCATGACCTGGCGTACGAGACGGACGGCGTGGTCGTCAAGGTCGATGACCTCGACCAGCAGCGGCGGCTGGGCATGGTCTCCCGGGCGCCGCGCTGGGCCATCGCCTTCAAGTTCCCGCCCGAGCAGGTCGAGACGGTCGTCGAGGACATCGTCGCCTACGTCGGACGGACCGGGACGCTGACGCCGGTCGCCCACCTGCGGCCGACCAAGGTCGCCGGCTCGACCGTCGCCCGCGCGACGCTCCACAACCTCGACGAGGTGCGGCGCAGGGACATCCGCATCGGCGACCAGGTCGTGCTTCAGAAGGCCGGTGACGTCATCCCGGAGGTCGTCCGGGCGCTCGTCGAGCGGCGCACCGGGAGCGAGCGCGTCTGGGACATGCCGACGACCTGTCCGGTCTGTCACGCGGAGGTCGTCCAGGACGAGGGTGAGGTCCGCTACCGCTGCACGAACCCGTTCTGCCCCGCGCAGGTCATCCAGGGCCTGGGCCATTTCGTCGGTCGCGGCGGGATGGACATCGAGGGCGCCGGCTGGCATGTCCTCGACCAGCTCCTGCGGCGCGAGCTCGTGCGCTCGCCGGCCGACATCTTCCGGTTGACCGTCGACCAGCTCATGTCCCTCGAGCGGTTCGCCGAGAAGAGCGCGACGAACCTCTACGAGCGCATCCAGCGGGCCAAGCGCCGGCCGCTTGCCCGCATCCTCAACGCGCTGGGCATCCGCCACGTCGGCTTCCAGACCGCTATCGACCTGGCCGACTGGACCGCCGGCCAGTGGCCGCCGGGCGATGATGAGTCGGAGGCCGACTGGACTCGACGCGTGGCCGAGGCGCTGGCTGCCAGTCCGGCCGAGCGCTTCGAGGCTGTGCCCGGCGTAGGCGCGACCGTGGCCGCCAGCATCGGGCGCTTCTTCGGCGACGAGGTGACCGGACGGCTGCTGCTCGAGCTCGTCGATGCCGGCGTCGTCGCCGAGCGTCCCGAGCCCCGGGTCGCCGGGGCGGGGGAGGGCCTGCTGGCCGGCAAGACGCTCGTGGTCACGGGCACGCTCGAGGGCTTCGGCAGGGAAGCCGCGGAGGCGGCCATCCGGGCGGCCGGCGGCAAGCCATCGGGCTCGGTCTCGCGCAAGACCGACTATCTCGTCGCTGGCGAGAACGCCGGATCCAAGCTCCAGAAGGCGCAGCAGCTCGGGGTCGCGATCCTCGACGAGGCAGGCTTCGCGCGGCTGCTCGCCGGTGAGTCCCCCGTCGGCGACACCTGAAGCGAGCTCGAAGCCCGGGTCATCGGTCCGCGACCCGAGGCCCCGATACGGGGGACGCGTCCGGGACAGGATCCGTGAGCAGGTAGGTGGTCAGCCTGCCCATGCCCTTGACGTCGACAGCCTCGCGCCGCTCGAACGCGAGCGACGAGTCAGTGCGGAGCAGTGCCCAGGTCGATGTCGCGACCTGGATGCGTCCGGGCACTCCGGAGGACTCCATGCGCGAGGCGAGATTGACCGTGTCACCCCACAGGTCGAACTGGATCCGCCGCTGACCGATGACGCCGCCGACGACCGAGCCGCTGGCCATGCCGATGCGCAGCTCGAGCGCGACGCCGGGACCGATCCGCGCAGCGGCCAGGGCCTCGAGCATGGCGCGCGCCAGGGTCAGTGCCGCCATGGCATGGTCGTCGCGTGGCTCGGGTGCGCCGGCGACCGCCATGTACGAGTCACCGATGGTCTTGATCTTCTCGACGCCGATGGTCGAGGCCGCCTCGTCGAATCGGCTGAACAGGTCATCCAGGAACGTCAGCACCAGGTCCGGGTCGGTGCGTTGCGCCCAGGGCGTGAAGCCCACCAGGTCCGCGAACAGGACGGTGGTGTCTGGATACACGTCGGCGATGCGCTGTCCGCTGCTGCGCTTGAGACGCGCCGCGATCGAGGTCGGGATGGCGTTCGTCAGGAGCTCCTCCGAGCGAGTCTCAGCCTGACGCCGTCGCAGATCCGTGGAGCGCAGGAAGAAGAAGACGATGGTCAGCGGGATGGCGAGGTTCGCAGCGTAGAAGATCAGGCGCCGCGAGTACGGTTGCGGCTCGATCGTGCTGCTCAGGATCGGATCAAGGACGATGACCGCGACCATGACCGCCAGGAAGAAGACGTACCACGCGGTCGCGCGACGCGGCCCGAGCGCGAGGATCGCGAAGACCGGCCCAAGGAATGCGAAGAGGAAGGCGGCGCTCGAACCGCCCAGCCCGCCGAGGGCCACCTCGACGAACGCGGGTAGGAGGGTGACGCACACGAGGAGCACCACCACGTAGCGTTCGAACCGTCGGGTCCGCGCCAGCACGACGAGGTCGATGGCCACGATCGACAGCATCGACAGTGCCACGGCCCAACCCAGGGCGAGCCCCTGTCCGATGACCGGGAGTCCGAAAGCGGCCAGAAAGAGGACGTAGCCGGCCACGACTCCGACGTGCTTCCGCAGCCGGAGGTCATCATCATCGGTCGGTTCGTCTGCGATCGACACGAACCAACGAACCAGCGCGCGCAAGCCGGCCATGACAGGCGCATGGTAGCCGCGGGGTCCGCGGCCGGGCGTCAACCCGCCGGGTCGTCCTCCCAGGCGACGATGGTCGGCCCGACGGGCAGCGGCTCGTCGGCCGCTTCGGCGGCCATGGCCCCCCACTCGTACGTCCGGCCGGAGGCGGGCTCTGGCGGTCCGCCGTAGGGCGGCAGGTCCTCGCGCGCCGTGCCCAGGTCGTGGGTCGTGCCTGGGTCCCCGGTCTCGACGCTCTGGTTCGGCGCACCGCCGGCGATGAGCGCGTCGAGCAGGTCGTCGGGCATGAGATCCGATGCCAGCGTCCGGAGGACGTCGAGCCGGCCGACGGGCACCAGGGTGGGCCAACCAGCGGCGCCTTCGAAGGCCGGCCGGAGGATCGTGTCCGGATGGGCGCCGTGCGCCTCGATGAGGCTGGTTATCGTCTCAGGGTCGACCCACGCCATGCGGGCCGGCCAGACCAGGGCCGCGTCCGTTTCGGCGACCTGCCCCCGGGCGACGTCGATGCCCCGGCAGATCTGGGCGACCGGCCCGCCGACCCCGGGTGCGGGCTCGGCGAGGATGGCTTCGGAGCCAGCCAGGGCGTCCGCCAGGGCACCCGCGGGATCGGCGGCCACGACCACGACCGGCATCGCCCCGCCAGACCATGCCGCCTCTGCCAGGCGCCGTGCCAGAGGCCGGCCCTCGATGTCGCGCAGGGCGCCCTCGGGGGTCGCGGCGAGGATGACGGCGGCAACGGTCACGCGGCGATGCTACAGCGTCGAGGATGCCGAAGGGACGTGGCCCCAGCCACGCCCCTTCTCTTCGCGGCGACGCCGGCCCTGATGGCGCGGCGGACGCCGACTAGGTCTCGTCCCGCCGGCGGATCATCAGCCAGCCTCCGCCACCGATCATGGCGATGGCCGCCGCGATGCCGAGGTACTCGAGCGCCTGTGTCGCGTCGAGCGCCAGGAAGACCGCCACCGTGCCCAGGATCGCGGCCGGGACGAACGGCCACGGATGGGCTTCCGGCAGGTGCATCAGGTACCCGACCACGCCAGCGAACGCGAAGCCGATGGCCAGCGAGCCCGTGATGAGGGCGCCCGTCGTCATGCCACCGGCCACGTATGGCGTCAGGGCCACGCCGGCGCCCAGGCCGGTCAGGATGCCGCCGGCCACGAGGAACCCGTACGTCCGGGTCAAGGCGAAGGCGGTCAGGAAGACAAGACCGAGGGCGAGCACGATCAGCCGGCCGACATCGGGCACCAGGTAGGTCCCGAGCATGAGCAGACCGACCGCGATGAGCACGAGGCCACCGACCCAGGGGACCTCGCGGTGATGTGTGGTGCGCTGCATGGCGGACACCTCCCCGATGGGACGCGATCGACGCCATCAGCCTGCACCCCGTGGCGCGACCATCCCAGTGCCGGACGTCCCGATCGACGCCTTCCGATCCGCCCTCGACGGTCGCGCGTCGGCGGCACCGGCCGTCGAGGCGGCGGGCTGTGCGACAATGGCAGCTCCCGATCGGCTCCCAGACCCGGGGCGCCGCCGCGCCCGTCACGCTCCAAGGACCGCGCTTCCGAATGACAGCCCCCGCCCCGACCGTGCACGCCACGCGCAACGACCTCCGCGATATCGCCATCGTCGCCCATGTGGATCACGGCAAGACCACGCTGGTCGACGCCATGCTCCGCCAGACGGGCGCCTTCCGAGCCAACCAGGTCGTCGCCGATCGGGTCATGGACTCGGGCGACCTCGAGCGCGAGAAGGGCATCACGATCCTGGCGAAGCAGACGGCCATCGACCACGACGGCGTGCACCTCAACATCGTCGATACGCCCGGCCACGCCGACTTCGCTGGCGAGGTCGAGCGCACGCTGCTGATGGTCGACTCGATCCTCCTCCTCGTGGATGCCGCCGAAGGGCCGCTGCCGCAGACGCGCTACGTCCTCCAGAAGGCCATGGCCCGCCACCTGCCGGTCGTCGTCGCGGTCAACAAGATCGATCGCTCCGACGCCCGCGTGAGCGAGGTCCTGGACGCCATCTATGAGCTGTTCATCGACCTCGGTGCCGACGATCGGCAGATCGACTTCCCGGTCGTCTACACGAATGCGAAGGCTGGTACGGCGACGCTCGACATGGCCATGCTGGGCACCGATCTGCGACCCTTGCTCGACCTGCTCGTCGAGCACACGCCGGCGCCGCGACACGAGCCCGGGCACCCGCTGCAGCTGCTGGTCACCAACCTGAGCGCCAACGACTACGTCGGTCGCATGGCCGTCGGCCGCATCTGGAATGGGTCCATCCGTATGGGTCAGCGGATGACCATCGTGCGCGAGGAGGCCGAAGGCCAGGACGGCTCCATCGAACCAGGCCGGTCGATCGTGCTCAGCGGTACGGTCACCAGCCTGACCACGGCCCAGGGTATCGAACGCGTGGAGATCGCCGAGGCCGGCCCGGGCGAGATCGTGGCCGTGGCCGGCATCCCGGACGTGACCATCGGCGACACCATCACCGATCCCGCCGATCCGCGTCCGCTGCCGCGCCTCGACGTCGACGAGCCCACCCTCTCGATGACCTTCGGCGTCAATTCCGCGCCCCTGGCTGGTCGCGACGGCAAGTACGTGACCAGCCGCCAGATCAAGGACCGGCTCGACCGCGAGACGCTCGGCAACGTGAGCATCGAAGTCCTGCCGACCGAGGTGGGCGACACGTTCGAGGTCCGTGGCCGTGGCGAGCTCCAGCTGGCCGTGCTCATCGAACAGATGCGGCGCGAGGGCTTCGAACTCCAGGTCAGCCGGCCCGAGGTGCTGCTGCACGAGACGAACGGCGAGGTCCAGGAACCCTACGAACGCATCACCATCGACATCCCGCCCGACTTCATCGGGCCGGTCAGCCAGTCGCTGGCCGCCCGCAAGGGCCGCATGGAGCAGATGACCACCGACGCCGACGGCCGCGTGCGCATGGAGTACGTCCTGCCCGTGCGGGGGCTGGTCGGCTACCGCGGCCAGCTGCTGACCGAGACCCGTGGCACCGCCCTGATGCACCAGATCGGCGAAGGCTACGGGCCGTGGGCCGGCGAGGTCGAGCACCGCACGAGTGGCGTCCTGGTTGCCGACCGACTGGGCACCTCCAACGCCTACGGCCTGTTCAACCTCCAGGAGCGGGCCGAGCTCTTCATCGGCGCCGGCGAGGAGGTCTATGAGGGGATGATCATCGGGGAGAACAGCCGGCCCGGTGACATGGACGTCAATGCGACCAAGGAGAAGAAGCTCACCAACATGCGAACGCATGCCACCGACGAAGCCCTCCGGCTGACGCCGCCGCGGCCGATGACCCTCGAGTCGGCCATCGAGTTCATCGCCGTCGACGAGCTCGTCGAGGTCACGCCGAGCGCCATCCGGCTGCGCAAGCGCCTGCTGTCGACCCACGACCGACGTCGCGAGCGGGGCCGCGAGGCTGACTTGTCTCGCGCCGCCGAGGCCTAGCGCCACAACCTGCCAGCGCTCGACGCGGCGGGCATCATGGCCCGGTGATCATCGTGGCCGGTGAGGCGCTCATCGATCGCATCGCATGGCCCGATGGGCGTGTCATGGACGTTCCCGGTGGTGGGCCATTCAACGCCGCGCGGACGATGGCCCGCCTGGGCGCCCAGGTCGGCTTCGTTGGCCGCCTCTCCCGGGATGCCGCCGGGACCCGCATCCGTGCCGTGCTCGAGGCCGATGGCGTCGACACGCGCTGGGTGGTCACGACCGACGACCCCACGACGACGGCGGAGGCCACCCTCGATCGCGACGGTGCCGCGACCTACCGGTTCGCACTCGCCGGGACCTCGGCGGTCGGGCTCGAGATCGGCGAGGTGCTGGCGGCGCTGGGGAGCGATCCCGATGCCATCCACGTCGGGACGCTCGGGCTGGCCGTCCAACCGATGGCGACGGCCATCGCCGCGGCCGTCAGGCACCTCGCTCGCAGGCCCCTGCTCATGGTCGACCCGAACTGCCGGCCGGCCGTCATCGGGGACCGCGCCGCTTACCTGGATCGGCTGGCCACAGTGATCGCGCGGGCCGACGTGGCCAAGGTCAGCGTCGACGACCTCGCCTTCATCGCCCCGGGCAAGGCGCCGGAGGTCGCCGCACGCAGCCTCATCGGGCATGGGCCGGCCCTCGCGCTGCTGACCGACGGACCCCGGCCGGTCCGGATCGTCGCGGCTGATGCCACCGTCGAGATCCCGGTGCCGGCTGTCCGGGTGGTCGACACCGTCGGCTCGGGCGATGCCTTCGGCGGCGCCTTCCTGGCCCGATTCATGGAGCGCAGCGGCACACGGCGTGGCCTGAGCGACGCGGCGATCGTGCACGACGCCGTCGAGCGGGCGATCGAGGTCGCCGTCTGGACCTGCCAGCGCTCCGGCGCGGACCCACCTCGGCGCGCCGACATCGGCTGGTCGAAGACCTAGGCGGCGATCCCGCGTGCGGCGAGTGTCGGTTGTCCGCGCTCGTCCCGGTCGGTCGCAAAGAGGCACATCTCGAACCCGGCTCGCTCCCAGATGAAGGGGCGCATCTGGCGATGGATACGCGCCGCGACCCGTCGCGATGGCAGGTTGTCCGGGCGGACGATGGAGCACACGCGGTCGTGGTCGGTCTCGCGGAAGACCCACTCGACGCACGCCTCGGCCGCTTCGGTGGCGTAGCCCTTGCCCCACTCGCGCCGCAGCAGGTGATAGCCGACCTCGGCCATCGACCGGCCTTCGACGGGCTGGAGCATCGGCCCGCAGTCGCCCAGGAAGGCGCCGTCCTCGAGGCGTTCGATAGCCCACAGCCCGAAGCCGGCGGTCGCGTAGCTGTCCAGCGTTGCGCGGATCCACTGCTCGGTACCGGCCCGGTCGCGCGGCGACGGGTAGTAGCGCATGACCTCCGGGTCGCCGAGCACCTCGAGCAGCGCGTCCGTGTCGGCAAGCGTGAGCTCGCGGAGCCGCAGGCGCGCGGTCGTCAGCGTGGCGGGGTGCTCCGCTCGTCGTCTGCTGGCCACGTCCATATCATCGCCTGCCGGGGAACGGGCACGGCTCGCGCGTACAATCGCCCGCGATGACCATCTATCTCGACCACGCGGCGACGACACCCATGCGGCGCGAGGTGCTCGACGCCATGCTGCCGCTGCTGACCGATGATTTCGGCAACCCGTCATCGGCCCACGCACCCGGCCGCCGGGCGCGCATGGCGCTCGACGAGGCCCATGAGGTCGTCGCCGCCGCGATCGCCGGGAATCCCCGCGAGATCGTCTTCACCGCGGGTGGCACGGAGGCCGCCAATCTGGCCGTCAAGGGCGCGGCCTGGGCCGGTCGGACGGAGGGTCACCGGATCGTGGCCACGGCCGTCGAGCACGACGCCACGCTCAACGTCCTGCACCACCTCGAGAAGTTCGGCTTCGAGCTGACCGTCCTGCCGGTCGACCGCTATGGGCGTCTCGACCCTGAGACGCTCGATGCCGCCGTCGATGAGCGGACCATCCTCGTCGCCCTGCAGCTCGCCAACAACGAGGTCGGCACCATCCAGCCGCTGGCCGAGCTCATCGCCGTCGTGCGCCGCCTGCGAGGGCGCAAGGCGCTCGTGTATGTCGACGCCGTCCAGGGTGCGCCCTATGTCGACCTGGCGGTCGACGGCCTGGACGCCGACCTGGTCGCCATCGGCGCCCACAAGTTCGAGGGTCCCAAGGGCATGGGCGCGCTCTGGGTGCGCGGGGGCACGGCGATCATGGCCCAGACCCACGGCGGCGGCCAGGAGCGCTATCGACGGGCGGGCACCGAGAACGTCGCCGGCGCCGTCGGCATGGCCACGGCCCTCCGGTTGACGGTCGACGAGCGACCAACGACGGTCGATCGGCTGCGCCACCAGCGCGATCGACTGCGAGCGGCGTTGGCGACCGACAGCGCCATCGAGTTCACCGGTCACCCGACCGACCGCCTGCCGGGCCATCTCTCGCTCATCGTGCGCGGCGTCGAAGGTGCCGCCATCGTCGTCGCCCTCGATCTCGAGGGCATCGCCGCCTCGGCCGGCGCGGCGTGCACGACCGGATCGCCAGATGTCTCCCACGTCCTGACAGCGATGGGCTACCCCGACGAGGAGGCACGCGGTGCGTTGCGCCTGAGCCTGGGCCGGACGACGACCGATGCGGACGTCGATCGATCCCTGGCCATCGTGCCCGCCGTCATCGATCGCCTGCGTGTCGGCTCGAGCGCCCTGGCGGCCGACCCACTCGGCCAGGAGGTCGGGGTCTGAGCGCCGAGGTCGTTCCGGCGTCGACCGCCACCCGAACCGATCCGGCGTCGCATCGCCGCGGCCGGTCGTCGCTGGGGCCGCGGGCCGGGCGGCTGCTCGTGGCGATGTCCGGCGGCGTCGACTCATCGGTCGCCGCCGCCCTGCTCCACGAGCAGGGCGGCGAAACCGTCGGCGTCTGGATGCGGCTGCACGACGTGGCGGACACCTACAGCGAGTTCAAGAAGAGCTGCTGCTCACTCGACGCCGCCGAGGACGCGCGGCGCGTGGCCGGCCAGCTAGGCATCCCGTTCTACATCCTCAATTTGGAGCAGGAGTTCGGCACCGGCGTGCTCCAGCCCTTCCTCGACGCCTACCAGGACGGCCGTACGCCGAGCCCCTGCGTGGACTGCAACTCCACGGTCAAGTTCGGGGCCCTGGCGGGCCGCGCCCTGCACCTCTACGACTGCGACGCGGTGGCGACCGGCCACTACGCCCGCGTTCAGTCCGTCGTCGACGCCGAGATGCCCGGAGGCCGGCGGGTGCGCCTGCTCAAGGGTCGCGATGCCGACAAGGACCAGAGTTACTTCCTCTACGGCCTGCGCCAGGATCAGCTCGTCCATAGCCGCTTTCCGCTCGGCGAGCTGACGAAGGTGGAGGTCCGTGATGTCGCGCGTCGCCACGGCCTGGTCACGGCCGAGAAGCCGGAGAGCCAGGAGATCTGTTTCGTGCCCGGCGGCGACTACCGCGAGGCGCTACGCCAGCGCGGCGGTTGGCAGCCGGTCGCCGGGCCGCTCCTCGATGTCGACGGCACGACCGTCGGCAGCCACGCCGGTGCGGCTGCCTACACGGTCGGGCAGCGACAGGGTCTCGGCGTCGCGCTCGGAGAAGCGCGTTACGTGGCGCGCATCGACGCCGCGGCCAACATCATCCAGCTCGGCCGCCGGAGCGACCTCGCGCGCGACACCTTCGTGGTCGAAGCGTCTTCGTTCACGGCCGGCCGCCCGCCGGGCGACGCGTTCGAGTGCGAGGTCCGCATCCGTCATCGCGCGTCGCCCGTGCCGGCGACGGTCGAGCGCATGACGGCCGACGAGCCGAGTCGGCCGGGAACGTGGCTGGTGCGGGCCCACGAGACCGTCTGGGCGCCGGCGCCCGGACAGGCGGCCGTGTGGTACGACGGCGACGAGGTGCTTGGCGGCGGCCGCATCGCCACCGAACGTGCCTGAGATCGGCCCCTCGCTCGTGCTGGCGGTCATCGTCGGCGTCATGAACGTGGCCGTCTACGTGCTCATCCGAGGCACGGCGCGGGTGCGCCTCGTCTTCCTCGTGCCGGCGGCCATCCTGGGCGCCTATGCCGGGCAGGCCCTCGGTCAGCGACTGGGCGACCCGCTCCGGATCGGCGACTTCGGGCTCATCTCGGCCTCCATCATGGCCTGGATCGGCATCATCATCGTCGTCATCATCGGCACCCTCGTGCCGTCACGGGAGGGGCCATGACGCAGGAACCACCACTCGGCGCGTCGCCCGCGCCAGAGGCGCCATCGTCCCCATCGGACAACGCCCGACTCGAGTCGCTCATGGCCGAGATGCCGCCGTCCGCACCGGGCTGGTCGGCGCCACCCAGTCGCGCGCCGACCATCGCCCTCGGGCTGTCGTTGGCCGGCTTCGCGGCCTCCCTCCTCGCGGCGTTCCAGGCGGCCGCCGCACGTCAGAGTCGAGACGGCGTCGCCGCCGGAAGCCTCCTCTTCGTGGTGCTTCTGGGCGGTGTCGTCATGGCCATCGTTGCCATCACCATCGCGATTCGCGTCCGATCGTCGGCCGACAGCGATACCAGCGCTCGGTTGCGGGCAGCGATCGCCATCGGGCTGTCCGCCGTCGCCATCGTGCTCGCGACCCTCGCCGGCATCGACCTCTACGGCATCGGCAGAAGCGAACTGTGACGGCTTGCCCCACGCGCGCATACTCGCACCCGGTGCGGCCGGCGTAACAACCGAGCCCGCCATCCGTTAGATGGACGTGACCGGAGTGTCAGAGTCCTGGTGGGGATCAAACGGAGCGAGCCCGGCACGACGTCTCGCGACCCTGATCGTGCTCGTCGGCCTGACAGGGGCCTGCACCTCGACGGCGAGCCCGACGCCCTCGGTCGCGACCGATCCCGTGGCCGGTCCAACGGCCAGTGCGGCCCGTCCGACCAGCAGCCCGATCCCTTCGACTGGCCAGGCGCCGGAGCAAGGCGAGATCGGGCCGGACGCGCTCGTGGTCACGGTCTCCGATCGCCTGCGCGTTCGTTCTGAGCCGCGCGTCAGCGCCGACTCCGTCAAATATGAGCCCGTCCTGCCGCTCGGCACAGAGCTGCTCGTGCTCGAAGGCCCGGAGCGCGGCTCAGGCTATACCTGGTTCAAGGTCAGCCCGGTCTCGTTCGCCGGGCTCCAGGGCCCGGGCTACGGCTGGGTCGCGATGGCCGACAAGGACGGCGAGCCATGGATCGACCTTGTGCCGGGAACGGGTGCGACACCTGGCGTCGCCATGGCCGATCTGCCGCGCTCGACTCCCGATCCTCGTGCGGCCGCAGGCGCAGCGGCATCGATCAACGCGTTCGGCATCGACATGCATCGCCGGTTGGTGACCGACAAGGCGCTCAAGCTCGGTGACAAGAACATGGTCTTCTCGCCCACGAGCATCGCCCTCGCGCTGGCGATGGCCCGCGGCGGAGCGAAGGGCGTCACGGCCGGCGAGATGGATCGTGTCCTCCACGCCGCCGGCTGGGCCGAGCTGGCCGAGGGCCTCAATGCCCTTGAGCAAGCACTCGCTGCACGCAACGGGACATGGAAGGACAGCGAGGGGACGAAGGAGCTCATCCTCCGGACGGCGAATGCAGCGTTCGCCCAGCAGGGCTGGGAGATCGAGCGCGACTACCTGGACGCGATCGCGCAGGCGTTCGGCGCCGGCGTGCGCCTCGTCGACTACATCGGCGACGTCGGTCTCGCGAGGCAGACCATCAACCGGTGGGTGAGCGACCGAACGGCGCGACGCATCCCCGAGCTGTTGACACCGACGGACCTGAGCGCCGACACCCGTCTCACGCTCGTCAACGCGGTCTACCTCAAGGCCCAATGGACCGAGTGGTTCTCCGAGGCGTCGACGAAGCCGCGGCCGTTCACCCGTCTCGACGGATCCCGGGTGAGCGTCCCGACGATGCGCCGGTCAGGCGGATGGGAGCTGCCCTACGCGCGCGGCAAGGGCTGGCAGGCGACCGAATTGCGCTACCTCGGGCCGGATGAGGGCCACCAGCTGGCGATGCTCCTCGTCCTACCCGGTGACCTCGCCTCGTTCGAGGCCGGGCTGACCGCCGCCAAGCTCGAGCGCATCACGAAGGCTGTCATGGAGCAGTCTGCCATCCAGGGTCGGGGCGTCGACTGCCCCGGCGTGCCGGCCGACCAACAGGATGGCGGGTGCTACCCGTACAACCTCGACCTTTTCCTGCCGCGCTTCGGCATCGAGACGCGAGCGGCGGTGAACCCGGTCCTCGAAGCGCTGGGCATGAATTCGGCGTTCGGTCTGGCTGCAGATTTCAGCGGGATCAATCGCACCGGGCCGCTCTTCATCTCCGCGGTCATCCATCAGGCGAACATCGACGTCGACGAGAAGGGCACCGAGGCCGCCGCCGCCACCGCCATCGGCATGGACACCGGTGGTGGTCCGAGCGCCATCGAGGACATCTCGTTGCGTCTCGATCACCCGTTCCTGTTCTTCGTGCGCGACGTCGAGACCGGCGCCGTCCTGTTCATGGGTCGAGTGGTCGACCCCTCAGCCCCGAAGGGGAGATGACGGCAGCATCGGGTCCGCGCGATGGGGACAGGCCCATGCGGGGGCGTCGGGCGAACCGACGGCGGTTCGTCGCGACCGTACTTGTACTTCTTGTCATCGGTGCAGCCGGCTGCAACGCTGCGACCCCGTCCAGCACACCGAGTCTGACCCAGGGTCTGACGTCGACACCGACTCTGACCTGGGCTCCCGGATCGACACCGATGTCGAGCCCCGAGCCGACCCCGATCCCGACGCCCACGGACGCGATGCAGACGCCGGCACCTTGGCGCGAGGTCGCCGCTCAACCTTCGGTCACCGGCGTGGAGTTCCACGATGTCATCTGGACGGGGACCCGCTTCGTCGCCACCGCCTCGGCCGGCGATCGGGGGGTCATCCTGGATTCCGACGACGGCCTCGTGTGGCACGAGCAGTCGGGGGGACAGAAAGGCAAGTTCCCGGGGGATCTCGCGGTCGGTCCGGATGGCGTCCTGGCCCTGGGTTCCATCGGCCGGCGACTCGCCACCTGGACATCGCCCGATGGCCTCACGTGGACGGTGCACCCGAAGGCCTTTCCCGCCATGCCAGATGGCTCGCGCTTCAACGAGGACACCGTCCAGGTCACTGACGTCGTGGCCACGGACAAGGGCTGGCTCGCGGTCGGGCGACGGGACCCCGGGTGCCAGATCAACTGCGGGCTCGACCCGGAACGCGCGTACGTCTGGACATCGACCGACGGTGCCCGTTGGACGAGGATCGCCGACCAGAAGGCGTTCAAGGGCGCTGGGATGGACGCCGTCGCTCGCGGCGACGCCGGGTTCGTCGCGGCGGGCACTGCCCACGGCGATGCCGCGATCTGGACATCGCCGGACGGGGTGAGGTGGTCCCGGATCCCGGACGACCCGACATTCCACGGGCCTGGGTCGATGTGGCTGGGCGAGGTCGACGTCGCGATGCGTGATGGCGTCGTCGCGGTGATCGGCACCTTCAACTCACACGACGCTGCTCGGGCCCGAGCCTGGTGGTCGTCTGACGGCCGCACGTGGTCGAAGGCCTCTGTCGCGAAGGCCAGAGACGCGGCCCTGCACGGCGTTGCGGCGACGCCTGACGGCTTCCTCGCGACCGGATGGTCCCTCGGCTGCCCGGGAAGCACGAACCCGGATCCATATCGGTCGCGCGGCGCTGTCTGGGCGACGACGGACGGCCGGGCGTGGCGATGCGACGTACCAGATGCCGGCAGTCAGGGCTTCAGCGCCGGCATGGCTGCTGCCTCCGACACGGTCGAGGTCGTCGTCGGCTCGACGGACCCGGATGACGAGGACGAGGAGTCGGCGCCGCCACGCGTGGGCGTTGTCTGGTATCGCACGCGACCGTGATCAAACCAGACGGCAAGATCCGCTGGCAGACCGAGGTCGTCCTGCCTTGTGTCGCGATAGGGACCGGCTCGTAACAATGTCGCCGACGAACCGTTCCAGCGATGTGAACGAGCTGCCCGAGGCGAACGCGATCGCCGACGCGCCGCCCGCGCTGGAGCGGCTGCAGCGGAGTGCGGGCGCCGACGAGATGGCCCTGACGGCGGTCTACGAAGCGCATCGTGCTGAGCTCCTTGGTTTCCTCGTGCGCATGACGCACGATCGCGACGCGGCCGAGGACATCCTCCAGGAGGCCTTCATCAAGCTCATCACCGAGACCCGCGCGGGCCGGCCACCGGAGCAGATGCGGGCGTGGCTGTATCGCGTGGCGGCCAACGGCGCCATCAGCCGCGGTCGTCGGGGCTCGGTCTGGAACCGTCTCGTGCCCCGACTGCTCGATCGGCGTGAGCCGGCATCTCCCGAAGGCGAGGCCCTGCGAATCGAACGTGACAGCGAGTTGCACTCCGCGCTAGCGGCGCTCCCGCCCGATGCCCGGGCCGCGCTGCTCCTGGCCGCGCAGGGCTTCACCGGCCAGGAGATCGCCGCCTCCATCGGGCGCAGTGAGGGTGCGACACGCACGCTCCTGTGCCGCTCGCGCGTCCAGCTCCGTCTCGTCCTCGAAGCGAAGGAGGGCACGGCGTGAGCGCTCTACGCCTCGATGATCGCCACGACCGACCGCTGGAGCTGGCGGCGCTGGCGATCGACTACGACCTGACTGCCGCCGAGCGTGGCGAGCTCGAGGCGCACCTCACCGCGTGTCCGACCTGTGCGCGCCGGGTGGCCGCCCTCCGGGCCGATGCCCGAACGCTCGGCCGGCCGCTGACCCTGCTGCCGTCGGCCCGCGTCGACGCGGCCGTCCATGCGGCGATCACCGGGCGCCAACCCCGACCGCAGCGTCTCGTCCTCGTCGCCGCGGCCGCCCTGCTGCTGCTGGCCATGCTCGGGGCCGTGGCCGTCGGGGCGGCGCTCCTTCGCGACCTCGAGCTGCTGCCGACGACCGACCGACCACCGCCGAGCCAGCCCGTCGCAATCGTGAGCCCTGGTCCCGAAGCCTCGCCGGCGGCCATGGGCGATACCTGGCAGACGTTGACCTTCGTCGATACCCGCGCTGGCGGCCTCATCGAGGCGGCCGCCTTCATGGGCAACGACCTCGTCGGTGTCGGTCGCGGCGGCTGCCGTCCGGAGGATGCCCAGGATCCGACCGACTGCTCCGGCGCCGCTTGGACCTCGACGCCCGATGGGGCCTTGACCCAGTCGCCCGATCAGCCGGGCTTGGCGCTCGGGCTCGGATCCTCGACGAGC
>DATBSD010000085.1:0-2012 GCA_036559965.1 Candidatus Limnocylindrales bacterium | reverse complement strand
GGTCACGGCGGCCGAGCACGGCGAGCCTGTCGAGGTCCTCGATGCCCGGGCCGCGCGAGCGGAGATCCACTCGCCGCACATCGTCGGCGCGCTCCATCGTCGACCCGGCCACGACGCCATCGTCGACCCGGGCAAGCTCGTCCGCGGGCTCAAGCGCGTCGCGCTCGGGCGTGGCGTGCGGATCCATGAGGGGACACGCGTCCTCCTCCTCGACCATGCCGACACCGGCGTGCGGGTCCGCGTGTCGGGGCCCGATCGCCTCGGCGCGCGACTGCCGGCCATCCGAGCCCCGCGTGAGTCAGGCTCCATCCGGGCGCGGCGCGTCGTCGTCGCCACGAGCGCCTACTCGGGCTGGTTCCGGCGGCTCGGGACGTGGTTCGTGCCGGTCTACGACTACGTGCTCGTGTCGGAGCCGCTCCGCGCCGACCAGCTGGCGGCCATCGGCTGGGCCGGCCGCCAGGCGTGTGGCGACGCGGCCAACCTGTTCCACTACTTCCGGCTGACCAGCGACGACCGCATCCTGTGGGGCGGCTACGACGCGATCTACCAGCGCCTCGGCGGCGTGGGCCCGCGCTACGACGCCCGACCGGCGTCGTTCGAGCGGCTCGACGAGCACTTCCGCGACTTCCTGCCCCAGCTCGACGACCTGGCCTGGACGCACCGTTGGGGCGGCGCCATCGACACGACCTCGAACTTCACGGTCACGTTCGGCGACACGATGCGCGGCCGCGTGCTCTACGCGCTGGGCTACACCGGTCTCGGTGTGGCGGCCTCGCGCTGGGCCGGCGGCGTGCTCCGGGACATGCTCGTCCGGCCCGACTCGGACCTGCTCAAGCTGCGCTTCGTGCGCGGCAAGCCGTGGCCCATCCCGCCCGAGCCGCTGCGCTCGGTCGGCGTCGCGATCCTCCAGCACGAGTACGCCCAGGCCGACGCCAACCACGGGCGCCGGAGCATCCTGCTGCGCACGCTCGAGGCGCTGGGCATCGGCTTCGACTCCTAGCGGTCAGGCCGTCGCCGGCGTCGCGTCCTGGCCGAGGAGGCGATCGGCCCGCCAGAGCATGCCCAGTCCGACGGCCACCAGGATGAGCGCACCGGAAGCGACGAAGACGAGCGTCGGCTGGACGTCGATGAGGGCACCGGTCACGGCCAGCGAGAGCGGCGCCAGGCCGGCCGACGCGAACATCAGCAGGCTCATCACCCGCCCAAGGAGGGCGGTCTCGGTGCGCTGCTGGAGCCAGGTCACGATGATGACGTTGATGAAGCCGACGCCCAGGCCCATCGTGAACATGAGCACCGTCACGGTCGCCACGTCGGGTGCGACGCCGATGAGGCCGAGACCGATCCCGAGAGACGCGGAGACGCCCATGAGCACGGCGCCACGATGGCGCAGGCTCTTGATCGAGCCGGCCAGGATGGCACCCAGCAGGGCGCCGGCGCCGAAGCCCGAGAGCATGATCCCGAAGCCCGTCGAGCCGGCATCGAAGCGTCTCTCGGACAGCCAGGGCATGCCCACCGAGACCGGCCCCGTGAAGGCGAAGTTGAGGGCCGCCGCGAGGATGATGAGCGTCCGCAGGGCGGGGTCCCGGAAGGTGTAGCTGGCGCCCTCCCGGATGGAGCGCCAGACCGATGGCGCTGCCTCGGCCGCGATCTCGTCTGCCGCAGGCACCGCGGCTGCATCGTCAGGCGCCGGCATCGCCGCGGCCTCAGATGGCACGACCGCCGTGGCGGCAGCGGCCCGCTCCTGCTGGGCGCGCAGGGCCGTCGATCGCAGGCCGCCGTGGACGAGCATGATGGCCACCGCCGCCAGGGCGAAGCTGGCCGTGTCGAGGACGAAGGCGAGGCCCGTCCCGACGAGCGCGACCGCGATGCCGGCCGCGGCCGGACCGACCAGCCCGATGAGTTGGCTCGTCGCCTGGAACATGCCGTTGGCGGCCGTCAGGCGGTCCCCCGGCACGAGCAATGGGATGAACGTCGAGACGGCAGGATAGAAGAAGGCGTCCACGGCGCCGAAG
>DATBSD010000084.1:0-1559 GCA_036559965.1 Candidatus Limnocylindrales bacterium | reverse complement strand
TCGGGGGCACCGGCGCCGAGGCCATCGATGAGCTGCAGGCCCAGATCGTGGCGCACGCTGCCGGGCGACCCAAGGAGGCGAGGGTCTACCCCCATGCCATCGCCTTCAATGCCGTACCGGAGATCGACGTCCTGCTCGACGACGGCTACTTCAAGGAGGAGTGGAAGGTCATCCACGAGAGCCGCAAGATCCTCCATCTGCCGGATCTTCGGATCTCGTGCACCGCCGTCCGTGTGCCGGTCTTCGTCGGCCATTCCGAGGCCGTGCATGTCGAGACGCGCCGGCCCATCGAGCCCGATGCGGCGCGCGAGCTCTTCGGCCAGGTACCGGGCGTCATCGTCATCGACGAACCGGCTGCGCACCGCTATCCGCTGGCGACCGAGGCGGCCGGCCGTGACGAGATCTTCGTGGGTCGCATTCGGGCCGACGTGTCCATGCCGGACGGGCGCGGCCTGGCCTTCTGGTGCGTCAGCGACAACCTGCGCAAGGGGGCGGCGACCAATGCCGTCCAGATCGCCGAGCTGGTGCTCGACCGAGCTTGGCTTGTGCCGGCTTCGATGCGTGCCGGTCGGGTCGCGTGATCGACGCGCAGCGGCGCGAGACGCTCGAGGCGATCGCCGACGAGGTCAGGGCGTGCACGGCCTGTCGCCTGCATCGCGGGCGCACCCGAGCGGTGCCGGGGGAGGGGAGCTCGGAGACCGAGGTCGTCTTCGTCGGTGAGGGACCCGGCGCCAACGAAGATCAGCAGGGCCGGCCGTTCGTGGGGGCGGCCGGCGGCCTGCTCACGGAGCTCATCGGCTCCATCGGCTGGAAGCGCGACGAGGTCTTCATCACCAACGTCGTGAAATGTCGGCCGCCCGGCAACCGCGACCCTGAGCCGGACGAGATCGCCGCCTGCTCGGGCTACTTGCATCGGCAGCTGGAGGCGCTCGATCCGGCGCTGGTCGTCACCCTCGGCCGCTTCTCACTGCAGACGTTCATGCCCGGTGCCCGGATCAGCAGTGCCCACGGCACCGTCCGACCGGTCGACCCAGCGACCGGCGCTGCCGACGCCTCGGCCATGGCGCTCTACCACCCCGCGGCAGCCTTTCGCCAGGCCGCCCTCAAGGAGACGCTGTTCGAGGACATCGCGGAGGCCCCGGATGCGCTCATCCGTTCCCGGGAGCGGCGCGCCGAGCATCGCCTCGTCCCGGGCGAGTCGGCGCCAGATCCCACGCTCGTTGCCGAGCCGCGCACGGGCGACGGCGAACGGGGAGCGGCCGACGAAGCGCCGCTGCCGTTCGAAGCGCAGCCCCACGTGACCGTGGATGCGCCATCGCTCCTCGATGCCGAGCCGGCGTCCGTCGACATCGGCCCCGAAGCCGCCCTCGTGGCCGCCGATGACCCGAACCAGATGAGGTTCTTCTGACCATGCCCCGTCGATCGACCACCGCTTCGGCCGCGACCGACCCGATCCTGCGCATCATCCCGCTCGGTGGGGTCGGCGAGATCGGCAAGAACATGTACGTCTTCGAGTACGGCGACGAGATCGTGGTCATCGACTGCGGCCTGATGTTCCC
>DATBSD010000083.1:0-36905 GCA_036559965.1 Candidatus Limnocylindrales bacterium | reverse complement strand
GCGATCCCCAAGACCATGGACAACGACGTCCAGGGCACCGAGTACTGCATCGGCTTCTCGACGGCCATCACCCGCGCCAAGGAGGCCATCAACCGGCAGCGCACGACGCTCGGCTCCCACGAGCGCCTGGGGGTCTTCCGTGTCTTCGGACGGGACTGCGGCTTCACCGCCCTCTACACCGCGTACGTGACCTCGGCCCGCTGCCTCATCCCGGAAGTGCCCTTCGACCTCGACGCGGTGACGAACCTGCTGGTCGAGGATCGTGACAACAACCCCAGCCGGTACGCCTTCATCGTCGCCGCCGAAGGGGCCATCTGGACCGGCGGCACGATCCAGGAGGTCGGTGAGGCGGACGCGTTCGGCCATCGCCGGAAGGCCAACATCGCCGAGGTCCTGGCGGCCGAGCTGAAGTCGCGCACGGGCGTCGAGTCGGTCTTCTCCGACCTGACCTACGACCTCCGCTCCGGTGAGCCCGACTCGCTCGACCAGATGGTCGCCATCACCTTCGCCAACGTGGCCATGGACCTCATCGCCGACGACCAGCGCGGGCGGATGGTCGGCATCCGCGACGGCAAGTACGCTCATGCTCCGCTGCCCGACCCGGCCCTCGGGGCCCGCCACGTCGACGTCGAGACGATGTACAACGTGGCCCGCCTCCGGCCGCGCTACTTCGGGTTGCTCGGCCATCCCCTCTTGCTCGGTCAGTCGATCGCGGCCGAGGGCTGACGTCACGAACGTTGCCGGTGGCCGAGAGCTGCACCGTCCGTGAGCCATGCGTCGGCGTCGTCGAGCGTCAGCCGACTCGCCGCCCAGGCGACGACGCATTGCCTGACGGGTTGCGTCATCGGCGAAGTGCTCGGCCTTGTCATCGCGACCTGGCTGGGCCTGGCCGTCGGGCCGTCGGTCGTGCTGGCCATCGCGCTGGCGTTCCTGTTCGGCTACGTGCTGACGATGGTGCCTCTCGTGCGAGCTGGCACGCCTGTTCGCGAAGCGCTCGGCCTCGCCTTGGCTGCCGACACACTCTCGATCATCGTCATGGAGCTGGTCGACAATGCGATCCTGCTCGCGGTCCCCGGCGCCATGGCGGCAGGCCTGGGGGACCCGCGCTTCTGGGCGACGTTGGCGGTCGGGTTCGCCATCGCCTGGCCGCTGACCTTCGTCGTCAACCGCTGGCTGATCGCGCGCGGTCGCGGGCACGCCATCCTGCACCACGGCGGCTGAACAGCGGCGCCGACCGGGTGCGCTACCGTACGCGGCGATGGTCCCCGCCCTCCTCCTCGCCGCCGGTCTTGGCCGTCGCCTGTCACTGCCGCCCGGCGTGCCCAAGGCGCTCCTTGAACTCGATGGTCGGACGCTCATGGCACGGACCATCGACGCGCTCGAGGCGGCCGGCTTCGACGAGCTCGTCGTCGTCACGGGCTACGGCGCCGACAGCGTCCGCACGGCCATCGCCGAAGGCGGCTCACGGATGCGCATCACCGAGTGTTGGAACGCCGAGTACGACACGGCCAACAACATCGTCAGCTTCCTGGCTGCCGAGCGTCATCTGGCACGGGGCGTCTGCCTGCTCAACTCGGACATCGTCTTCGCGCCCTCGATCGTCGCCGAGGTGGCGACGCTCGACGACGGCAACTGGCTGGTCGTCGACGGTGACGAGCCGCTCCACGCCGAGGAGATGAAGGTCGAGCTCGACACCGAGGGCCGCGTCGCGCGGGTGAGCAAGGGCCTCGACCCGGCGACATCGGCGGGCGAGTACATCGGCATCCTCCGACTCGACGCCGCGGGCGCCGCGACGGCCATCGCGTCGGCGCGAACGATCGTCGCCGACGGCGGCCGGGATCTGTACTACGAGGACGCCGTCGACCGCGCCGCGGCGGCGCTCGCGGCGCGACCGATGTGGACGCGTCGGCGACCGTGGACCGAGATCGACGACGAAGCCGACCGGCAGCGCGCCCTCGGCGTGGCGGCCGAGCTCGATCGGGCCGTGCAGCGATGAGCCTGGCCACGCAGCCCCGCTCCATCCGCATCCCGCGCCTGATGCGCCTCGTGCGTGGCGCCGACGAAGCGGTCCTGGCGATGGGCGAGCTCATCGAGCGCCCGAGGCCGGTGCTCGTCGTGCACACCGGCGACCGGTCGGCGACCGGCTACGGCAGCCAGATCGCGTCGGCGGCGCGGGCGGCAGGCTTCCGACTTGCCGAGTGCATCATCGCCGGCGCCGACCAGGTGGCCGTCCTGCGCGTGGAGGCGGCCATCGAGGCCGATCGACCGGACTTCGTCGTCGGCGTCGGCGGCGGCCGCGCGCTCGACGTGGCCAAGCTCGCCTGCGGCCACAAGGATCTTGACTTCGTGAGCGTCCCCACGCAGTTCGCGAGCGACGCCATCTGCTCGCCCATCGCCGTCATCACCGATCCCGGCGGCAGCCCGGAGTCGCTCGGCGCTCGGATGCCGACGGCCATCATCGTCGACCGGGTGGTCGTCGGCTCGGCTCCGTCGACGACCTGGCTGTCTGGCCTCGGCGACCTCGTCTCGAACGTCTCGGCGGTCAAGGACTGGCGTGTCGCGCACGCCACGCGGGGTGAGCCGCTGGACGACTTCGCGTGCATGACCTCCGAGGCGGCGGCGCTCTCGGTCATCGAGGACGATGCCAGCCTGGGCGATCCGGACTACCGCGAGAAGGTCATCCGAGGACTCATCCTGAGCGGCATCGCCATGGAGATGGATGGCTCGTCGCGGCCGGCCTCCGGCTCCGAGCACCTCATCAGCCACGCCCTCGACCGGATCCTCGACCGGCCCCGACCGCACGGTCTGCAGGTCGCCCTGGGGACGATCGCGGCGGGGCATCTGCGCGGCGACGACGTCGGTCGGCTGGTCGCCTTCTTCCGGCGCACCGGCCTGCCGGTCGTGCCAGGCGACTTGGGCATCAGCGTCGATGAGCTCGTCGAGGCGGTCCGACGGGGACCGTCCACGCGGCCCGGCCGGTCGACGTTCCTCGATGGCGTCGGCGAGCCGGAGCTCGTGTCGCTGCGCGAGAGCTACGAGCGCGGCGGGCTCTAGGGCGCGCGGTCACCGAGGAAGCGGGTCACGAACCGCTCGCTCGCGCGGCCGTCGCAGGCGGTCAGGTAGCGATCGATGAACGCCTCGCTGGCCACCTCGTCGACCTGGGCCGCCAGGATCGCCCGCGCCACCTCGTCGCTGTCGTGGGCGATGGCGCCGATGCCGGCCGCCTCCGGCTCGAGGTAGAAGCCCGGGTCGGTGCGGTAGGCCGCCACGTCGTCGACCAGCAGGACGATGGGCCGCCGCAGGAGCGCGAACTCGAAGACCGACGACGAGTAGTCGGTGACCAGCACGTCGGTCGCGGCGAGCAGGTCGTTGAGCTCGGCGCGGTGGTCGATGACGAGGTCGAAGCCGTCGGTCGACGTGCCCGACGGGTCGAGGTTGGGGTGGCCCTTGAGGATCAGCAGGTAGCCCTCCGGCAGGAGCGACCGGAGCCGGCGGCCGTCGAGGGCCTGCGGATCGCGCTTGCGCCGGCCGCGGCCGCGAAAGGTCGGCGCATAGAGGACGATGCGCCGACCGGCCAGCGAGGGATGCTCGGCCAGCACCCGCTGTCGGGCCGCCGCCAGCGCGGCCTCGTCGATGAACAGGTCCGTCCGCGGCGCGCCGATGGCATGGACACGCTCGAACGGCGTCCGGAGGGCAGCGGCATACGGCTCGCGCCAGGCGTCGGCGGCGACGACGACCGCGTCGTAGTAGCGGTGGAGGAAGGTCGCCTCGGGTTCGTCGAGTGGGATCGCGGTGTCGACCCCGAAACGCTTCAGCGCGCCGACAGCGTGCCAGACCTGGACGACCGTCGTGCCCCGGCGATGGGGCGCGACATGGATGGGCAGATAGGCGTTGTCGACGATGAACCAGCGGGCCGTTCGCAGGGCAACCATCGCGCGGCACATCCGGGCGAGGTAGGCGAGCTTGCCGGCCAGGCCGTAGGCGTAGGGCTCGAGCAGCGTCACGACCTCGAGATCCGGTCGCGCGGCCGTGATGGCTCGATGGAGATGGAGCAGGTTGCCGTCCAGGCGATCGACACGGGCGGTCGCGAGGACCACCCGCCGAGGCCTGATGGGCATCAGCGACGCGAGCCAGCCGACTAGCCGCAGCAGGACGCTCGCGAGGCGGTACTCGACGCGATTCAGACGGGCCTCCCGACTCCGCGCGAGCCTTCCCGCCCGCCGCCGGTATCATCCCATGCTCGATGGTAGTCACGGCCAACGCCGATCCCCCACGCCAGACGCCGTCACCCGAGCCACGCCGACGCTCGCCGGCCATGCGCCAGCGCCTCATCCGCGCCCGCATCGCCGCCATCCGGCTGGGCTTCCGACTGGGACGCCTGATGCCACTGCGTACCCACGTCGTCCTGGCCAGCTCGCAGGATCGGCAGCTGACGGGCAACCTGGCGCGCATCGGCCGTGAGATCGGTGCGCGGCTCCCCGGCACGCGCGTCGTGACCCTCGGCCAGCGACCGGAGCCCGGACGACGTGGCAAGCTGCGCGGCCTCGTCCACGGCTTCGTCGCCGGCTACCACCTGGCCACGGCACGGCTGTTCGTCGTCGACAGCCACTTCACCCCGATCTACGTCGTCACGCCGAGGGCGGGCACGACCATCGTCCAGACCTGGCATGCCTGCGGCGCCATCAAGAAGATCGGTTACAGCGTGCTCGACAAGGCCTTCGGTGCCGACGAGCTGACGGTCAGCATGGTGCCCATCCACGCCAACTACACGCTCTGCCTGGCGGCCTCGGACGCCGCCGCGTGGCAGTTCGTCGACGCCTTTCGACAGCCACGCGAGCTGTTCGTGACCGACCTCGGCATCCCGCGCACCGATCTCCTGTTCGGCGATCAGCGGTCGGACGAGACCTCGGCTGCCATCCGCCGCCGATACGGGCTCGACGATGGCCGCCGCGTCATCCTCTACGCGCCGACCTTCCGGGGCGAGAGCATGCTCAAGGCGCGCTTCCACGATGGCCTCGACGTCGCCCGTCTGCGCGACGTTCTGGGCGAGGACCACGTGCTGCTCGTGCGCCTCCACCCGGCTGTTCGCGACGAGCTGGCCATCGATCCCGGTCTGGCCGACTTCGTGGTCGATGTCTCCGACTGGCCCGAGATGAACGAGCTGCTGCCGGTGGTCGACGTGCTCGTGACCGACTACTCGAGCGTCATCTTCGAGTTCGCGCTGCTCGGTCGACCGATGGCCTTCTTCGCGCCCGACATCGACGACTACGACGCCGAGCGCGGCTTCTACTTCGATTACCGGACGGGCGTCCCGGCGCCGGTCTTCGAGACCACGGAGCCGCTGGCGGCATACCTGCGCGCGGGCGACTTCGACCTTGGCGCCGTGCGCGCCTTCGCCGGTCTCTGGTTCGAGGTCGCCGACGGCCATGCCTCCGAGCGCTTCGTCGAGCGCGTCGTGCGGCCGGCCCTTGCCGGCGAGCCCCTCAGTCGGGGCATCTGATCGCCAGCGCCGGCCCGGCCAGGCGCGTCGGCTGGGCCGAGCTGGGGCCGGGCGCACGGGCGTTCCGCCTTGCGCATGCTGCCTTCTCCGCGTTGCAGCTCGCGAGCGTCGGTTACGTCTGGTGGTGCGCGCTGACCCGACGGCGGGACCGCGCCCTGGCGCTCAGCGCAGCGGCTCTCGTGACCGAGGGTGCCGCCCTCGTCGTCGGTCGCGGAGACTGTCCGTTCGGTCCGTTCCAGACCAGGCTCGGCGACCCGGTGCCGCTGTTCGAACTCATCCTGCCGCCGAGGGCGGCCAAGGCGGCCATCCCCGTCCTCGCCGTGATCGCGACGACGGGCCTTGCCGCGGTCGCGCTTCGACCGCCTCGGCCGCGCCGCCGGACGGTGCACAGAACGGGTTCACGAGGAGGATTGGCGCGCCCGGCGAGACTCGAACTCACGACCTTTAGGTCCGCAACCTAACGCTCTATCCACTGAGCTACGGGCGCCCGATGCACCGGCCGGGATGGCGGAGAGGGAGGGATTCGAACCCTCGGAGCAGGTTGCCCCACTCAACGGTTTAGCAAACCGCCGCACTAGGCCTCTATGCGACCTCTCCCAGGCGATGCGCTCGGCATGATAGCAGGGCCCCTGACCCCGACCGGCACCCGGTCGGGCCATCACCGGCGCGGGCTCCGGCGCCACGTTGACACCCCTCCAAGCGTGGGCTACCGTTCCGGACAGCCATGCAGCGGTTCATCTACTTTCGACGCCCGGCACGCTAACCCGCGGGTCTGACCCGCCGGGGCGGGTCGTGCCGGGAGAGCAGAGGTCGTGACCTCTGCTCTTTTTGTTTCGCCGCGAACGGGGCGTCGTCGCCGACGCTGCCACAAGACAAGGAGCCAGCCCGGTGTTCATCGTCATGTCGGCGCGAGCGACCGACGCGGAGATCAACGCCGTCAAGGGCGTCATCCTCGCCGAGGGCCTGCAGCCGCACGTGAACCCGGGCTCGGAGCGCGTGGTCATCGCCCTCGTCGGGGACGTCGGCCCTCGGCGCCAGTCGCTCATGAGCCGCTTCGAGGCGATGGCCGGTGTCGAGACCGTGACGCCCATCACCCGACCGTACAAGCTGACCAGCCGCGAGTTCCACCCCGAGGACACGATCATCGAGGTCGGTGACGTGCGCATCGGCGACGGGTCGCTGACGGTCATGGCCGGACCCTGCTCGGTCGAGAGCCGCGACGTGGCGCTCGAGACGGCCAAGGCGGTCGCGGCGGCCGGCGCCCGAGTCCTACGCGGTGGCGCGTTCAAGCCGCGTACCAGCCCGTACTCATTCCAGGGCCTCGGCGTCGAAGCGCTGAGGTACCTGGCCGAGGCACGCGACCTGACCGGACTGCCCGTCATCACCGAGGTCATGGAGCCATCGCAGGTCGAGGTCGTGACGCGCTACGCGGACATCCTCCAGGTCGGCACCCGCAACATGCAGAACTACTCGCTGCTCATGACCGTCGGGCGTGTCGGCAAGCCGGTCATGCTCAAACGCGGCTACGGCGCGACCATCGAGGAGTGGCTGATGTCGGCCGAGTACATCGTCAGCTCCGGCAACCCCAACGTCATCCTCTGCGAGCGCGGCATCCGGACCTTCGAGACCTACACGCGCAACACGATGGACCTGGCGGCCATCCCGCTCCTCCACCACCTGACGCACCTGCCCGTCATCGTGGACCCATCGCACGCGACCGGCAAGCGCTGGCTCGTCAAGCCGCTGGCCATCGCGGGCGTGGCCATCGGCGCCGACGGGGTCATGGTCGAGGTCCACCCGCGCCCCGACGAGGCGCTCTCGGACGGCGAGCAGTCGCTCGATCTGCAGGGCTTCCGGGACCTGATGACCGCGCTGGTGCCGGTCCACGAGCAGGCGCGCCCGCTGCACGGCGATCCGGTCCTGTCCGGCGCCGCGCTGGGCGTCGGCGGCGGGGGCAAGCATTGACCATGTCGACGTCGATGGTCGGGCAGGTCGCGGTCGCGCCTGCCGCCAAGCTGCGGGGCGAGTTGCGCATGCCGGGCGACAAGTCGATGACCCACCGCGCGCTGCTGATGGCCGGCATGGCCGCCGGGCGCTCGACCATCAGCGACGCCTCGGACGGCCTCGATCCGCGCAGCACGGCGGCGTGCCTCGAGGCGCTCGGCGTGGCGATCGATCGCGCGGGCGGCGCCGACGGCCATGCGACATACCGGATCGACAGCCCTGGCATCGGCGCCTGGACCGATCCCGCTGGTGACCTCGACTGCGGCAACTCAGGCACCACGCTCCGGATGCTCGCCGGCGCCCTGGTCGGCTCGCCCGTCCGTGCGACCCTCGACGGCGACGCGTCGCTGCGCGTCCGCCCGGTCGCCCGCATCGTGAACCCGCTGCGCGCCATGGGCGCGGACATCTGGGCACGGGCGGACGACGGCCGGCCGCCCGTGACGGTCGTCGGCGGCGCTCCGTTGCACGGCATCGACCACGCGCCGAGCGTGCCCAGCGCCCAGGTCAAGTCCGCCATCATGCTGGCGGGCCTGGCTGCCGAAGGCATGACCGTCGTCCGTGAGCGGGTGGCGACCCGTGACCACACGGAGCGGATGCTGCGCGCGCGGGGCGTGACGGTCGATGTCGAGGCTGACTCGGCGACCGGCGCCGTCGTCGTCCGCCTCGAAGGCGGACAGGCGATCCGACCGCTCGACGAGCGGATCCCGGGCGACGTCTCGTCCGCCATGTTCTGGCTCGTCGCCGGAGCCAGCCACCCGGACGCCCGGCTGACGCTCAAGGGCGTCGGTGTCAACCCGACCAGGCGGGCGGCCATCGATGTCCTGCGCGCCATGGGCGCGAGCATCGATGAGTCGCCGGTCGACAAGAGCAAGGGCGAGTCCCCAGACGTGGAGCCGGTCGCCGACCTGACGGTCGCCTCGAGCCCCCTGACCGCCATCGACCTGTCGGCCGCCGACGTGGCGGCGGCCATCGACGAGATCCCCGCGCTCTGCCTGGCGGCTGCCTGCGCCGCAGGCGTGACGCGGATCCGCGGCGCAGGCGAGTTGCGACACAAGGAGAGCGACCGCCTGACCGGCGTGGCCGAGGGCTTGAACGCGCTCGGCGCACGCGTCACGATCGAAGGCGACGATCTCGTCATCGTGGGTGGCGGGCGACGGCCGCACTTCGGGCTGCGCGGCGGCGAGGTGGATGCCCGCGACGACCACCGATTGGCCATGACCTTCGCGGTCGCGGGGCTGCTGGCCGATGGTCAGGTGCGTTTCGACGGCCGCTCGGCGGCCGTCTCCTATCCGACATTCTTCGGCGACCTGGAAAGGATCCGAGCATGAGCAAGCGTCTCGTCCTCATCGGCCATCCGGTCGCCCACTCGGTCTCGGCGGGGATGCAGCAGGCCGCCCTCGACGCCGCCGGCATCGATGCTCGCTATGAGCTCGTCGATGTGCCCGTATCCGGGCTCGGCGAGGCCATCGAGGGGCTGCGCGACGACGCCTACCTGGGCGCCAACGTGACCATCCCGCACAAGGAACGGGTCGTGCCGCTCGTCGATCGTCTGACCGAGGACGCCCAGGCGACCGGCGCCGTCAACACCATCACGCGCGAGGGCAGGCGGCTGGTCGGCCACAACACGGACGTGCCCGGCTTCAAGGCCGCACTCGACGAGCTCGTCGGTCGCCAGAAGATGCCGCGCACGGCGGTCGTGCTGGGTGCCGGTGGCGGCGCGCGGGCGGTCGTGCTGGGACTCATCACGGCCGGCTTCCAGCGGGTCGTCGTCTTCAACCGCCACCTGCATCGCGCCGAGGGCATGGTCCGCTTCTTTGGCCGCAGCGCAGCGCACATGGAGCTGCGGGCGATGCCCTGGCACGAGTCGATCATCGAGGTCGAGCTGTCCAAGGCGAAGGTCCTCGTCAATGCGTCGTCGGTCGGTCTCGGGTCGGATGTCTCGCCCATCCCGGCGGAGCTGATGCCGCCCGAGCTGCTCGTGCTCGACCTGGTCTACCGGCCGCGCACGACGCGGCTGCTGGCCGACGCCGCGGCTGCCGGGGCGACGGCGACGATGAACGGCGAGGTCATGCTCCTCCACCAGGGAGCGGCCGCGTTCGAGCTCTGGACCGGTCAGCCGGCGCCGCTCGAGCTGATGCGTAGCCGGCTCCAGGAGGGCCTCGCCGATAGCGGGCCGACGCCGGCCGCTCCGGCCTCGGCCATCGAGCCCGAGGCCGACGCCGCGGCTGGGGAGGCCGAGGGCGCCGAGGGCGGCGCGCCCGAGGCGGTCAGCACGGGCGAGTCGAGCTGACGATGGCCTTCCGCTTCCTGACGGCCGGAGAGTCGCACGGGCAGGCGCTGGCCGCCACGCTCGAAGGCCTGCCGGCGGGCATCCCCATCTCGGCCGACGCCATCGCCATCGACCTCGGGCGGCGCCAGCGTGGGTACGGGCGGGGGGCGCGGATGACGATCGAGCAGGACCGTGCCGAGATCCTGGCCGGCGTCCGCCATGGCCGGACCATCGGCTCGCCGGTCTTGCTCGTGGTCCGCAATCGCGACTGGGAGAACTGGACGCAGGTCATGCAGGTCGAGGCGCTGAGCGACGAGGAGGCGGCCGAGCTGGCCGCGCTGGCCGGCGGCGGCAACAAGCGTGCCCAGGCCGTCACCCGTGTGCGGCCGGGTCACGCCGATCTGGCCGGCGCGCTGAAGTACGGCTTCGACGACGTGCGCGATGTGCTCGAGCGCGCGAGCGCGCGCGAGACGACCGTGCGCGTGGCCGCCGGCGCCGTGTGTCGGGCGTTCCTCGCCCAGCTGGGCATCGATGTCTGGAGCTTCACGGCCGAGGTCGGCGGCGAGGCCGTCGATCCGGCGGCTGCCTCCCGGTCGCGAGCGGAGGCCGACGCCAGCCCCCTCCGCTGCCCCGACCCCGACGCCGAAGCGCGTATGATCGCCGCCATCGATGGCGCTCGAAGCGCCGGCGACACCCTCGGCGGCGTCTTCCAGGTCGTGGCGGCGGGCGTGCCCGTCGGTCTCGGCAGCCACGTCCACTGGGATCGCCGGCTGGACGGCGCGCTGGCCGGGGCGATCTGCTCCATCCAGGCCGTCAAGGGCGTCGAGTTCGGGCTCGGCTTCGAGCAGACCCGCCGGCGGGGATCGGGCGTCCACGACGTCATCGCCGGCATCGGCGAAGACCCCGACGCGCCGGCCATGCCGGGGCTCGATGACGGTCTCGTTCGCCGCTGGCTCCATCGGTCGAATGCGGCTGGCGGCCTGACGGGCGGCATCAGCAACGGCGAACCGATCGTCATCCGCGGTGCCGTGAAGCCCATCTCGACCCTAGCTCGACCGCTCGCCTCGGCCGACCTGCGCACCGGCCGTCCGGTCGAGGTCGCGCACTACGAGCGGAGCGACATCAGCGTCGTGCCCGCGGCGGGCGTCATCGGCGAAGCCATGGTCCTGCTCACGCTGACCCGCTTCGTGCTCGAGAAGTTCGGCGGCGATTCGCTGGTCGAGGTGCGTGACAACCTACTCCGCTATCGCGAACGCACGCTGGCGATGCTCGACCGCGTAGACCAGGAGACCGCGACCCACGAGGCCGGCGCCGCCTCGCTGGTCGAAGCGGAATCGGGCTCCGGCGGGGACGACTGAGCGGCCATGGACGCCATCCTCACCATCGTGGCGGTCGCCGTCACCTCGGACCGTGCGTGCCCGCGAGGCCGAACCGGCACCGACGGCTGATCGGCCGATGGACGTCGTCCTGATCGGACTGCCGGGCAGCGGCAAGACCGCCGTCGGCCGGCGGCTGGCCGCTCGTCATGGCGCCTCGTTCGTGGACCTCGACGCCCAGATCGAGGAGGCCGCCGGACGTGCGATCCCGGACATCTTCGCCGGCGACGGTGAGGCCGGTTTCCGTCGCCTGGAACGGGCCGCGGTCGAAGCGCTAGGCCCGCCCGACCCATCGCCTGAGGTTCGCCGTGTCATCTCGCCCGGCGGCGGTGCCATCCTCGACCCACGCAATCGCTGGGCGCTCTACCGCGGTCGCATAGCCATCTGGCTCGATGTGCGCCCTGAGGTACTCGACCAGCGATTGCGTCGCTCGCCGACCGTTCGACCGCTCATCCAGGGCCCCGACCCGCTCGGCCGCATCCGCCAGCTGGCCCAGTCGCGCCTACGCCTCTATAGCGCCGCACCTCGCGTCAATGGCGCTGCGGACGTCGGCGTGGTCCTCAGGGCGGTCGAAGGCCTTGTGCGGGCGGGGCCTAGCCACGGCACGACGCTTCTTCGTGCGTCGACGACGATCGGCGACGTGGTCGTCGGCGAGGGGATGGCGGCCGCTGCCGTCGGCGCCGCCCTCCGTCGGCTCGGCGCGCATCGAGCCATCATCGTCTCCGAGCCGGCGGCGTGGGCGGCGTTCGGCGAAGGCGTGGCGACGGCGCTGCGCGCCGATGATTGGCCGGTCCAGTCGATCCTGTTGCCCTCCGGCGAGTCTGCCAAGGACCTGGCGGTGATCGGCGAGGCCGCTCGTGAGCTTGCTCGCCACCGGGTGGAGCGACGGGAGCCACTGATCGCCGTCGGGGGAGGCGCGCTCGGCGACCCAGTCGGATTCCTCGCTGCGACGTACCTGCGCGGTGTGCCGTGGATCCAGGTGCCCACGACGCTGGTCGCGCAGGTCGACGCTGCGATCGGCGGCAAGACGGGCGTCGACCTTCCCGAGGGGAAGAACCTCGTGGGAGCGTTCCATCACCCGGCCTCGATCGTGCTCGACATCACGGCGCTTCGGACGATGCCGCAACGCCAGTTCCGGGCGGCCCTGGGCGAGGTCGTGAAGATGGCTGCGCTCGGTGACGACGCGCTGTTCGCGACACTCGAGTCGGACGGTGAGGTGGTGGCCTGGGGCGACATCGCTGCCTTCGACAACGGCGTGGTCGCCGAGATCGTCGAACGGGCGGCGTGGGCAAAGGTCGGCATCGTCCGCGCGGACGAGCATGAGCAGGACGCGGCCGGCGGGCGGATCGCCCTCAACCTGGGACACACGGTCGCGCATGCGCTCGAAGTCGTGGACGGTTATGCCTCGTTGCTCCACGGCGAAGCCGTCGCATACGGGCTCCGAGCGGCGGTGCGGATCGGATCGCGGATGGGCGTCACGCCCGTGTCACGGGCAGCCCGGATCGAGGGGCTCCTCGATCGCCTCGACCTCGGTCAGACGCGGCTGACGTACCAGGAAGCACGGGTGATCGCTGCGACTGAGAGCGACAAGAAGCGCGCCGGCGGGCTCTTGCGCTGGGTCCTGCCGACAGCGGACGGCGTGGTCGTCAGGGACGACGTACCGGACGACATCGTGGCTCAGGCCGTGCGGTCGACGCTCGCCGGCGGACCGTCGCCGTGGGCAGAGCATGACGGCCCGGGCCCGGTCGGGCCGCTCCCCTCGGCCTCAGGAGCGTGACGGAGGATGGGAGCGATGCCCCGCCAGTGCTGACGCCACGGCTCGATGCGCGATCGATGGCGGAACGTCGTCGCGCATGGTGACGCCATCGAGACCGACGAGCACCCAGCGCAATCGCCCCTCCCGGCGCTTCTTGTCCGCCTCGATGTACTCGAGGACGTCCGCGACCGGCACGTCGAGCGGCTCCGTGGCGAGTTCGAGCCGATCCAGCAGGCGCGTCGCCCTGGCAGCGATCGCCGCAGGCGTCACACCCATCGAGGTGCCGATGTCGAGCGCCGCGCGCAGGCCGTACGCGACAGCCTCGCCGTGGCGAAGCTGGAACCCGGTGGCGGCCTCCAGTGCGTGACTCAGGGTGTGGCCGAGGTTGAGAGCCGCTCTGACGTCGCCCGTGTCGCGTTCGTCGAGGAGCACGAGCCGACGCTTCGCTAGAGCGCACCGTTCGACGAGCTCGAGAAGCTCAGAGCCCTGTGGCCAGAGCTCGCCGGGCATGGCTTGCCCGACCGTTTCCAACAGCGACAGGAGGCCGGCATCGGCGATCAGGCCGACCTTGACGACCTCGGCCAGCGCGGAGCGCCGGTCCGCCGCCGACTCACCTTCGACGAGGCCGACGTCGAGGATCGTCGCGACCGGCTGATGGATCGCCCCGAGCAGATTGCGGCCAACACCCGGGAGGTCGATGCCGCCCTTGCCGCCGATCGACGTGTCGATGAGCCCGAGTGTGGTCACCGGGATGGCGATCAGCGGCACCCCCCGAAGCCAGACCGCGGCTGCGAACGTCGCCGCCTCGAGCAATGCGTCGTCGCCGAGGGCGATGAGCGGGTCACCGCGCTCGAACCGGTGTCGAGCCAGCCTCCGGAACAGCTGTTCCTGCTCCTCGAGCTGCTTCGATGGTTCGCCCTCGGGCAGCTCTTCGACGTCCACGGGGACATCGGCGATCGCGCGGACGACATCGACGGCGGCCGCTGCGCGGTCGAGATCGCGTGCCGAGGTGATCACCGCACACCGGCGGACGGCCAGCCGCCCAAGGACGTGGCCGAGGCTTCGGCCGAGGATCCCCTCGCCGAGCTCGATGAGGCCGCCACGGACCTCGATCCGCAGGACGAGCGTCCCGCTTCCGATGGGCCGGGCCAGGAGAGGATCGATCTGGCTGATGGCCGCCGCAACAGAACCCGACGCATCGATCCGCGTGCCCGCGAGGTAGTACGGTCGGTAGGTCGCGAGGTGGTCGGCGACGAAGGTGCGGATGTCGCCCTCGATGCCGAGGTCCTCGGGCCGTGCGGCCCTCAAGCGCTCGACCAGCTGGTCTGGCGTGACATCCAGCCAGATGACGTGCCGTCCGCCGTATAGCCGAGCGCGGATCGACGGGTCGCCGATGATGCGATCAGCGGCGATCACGGTGCTCAGGGGACCGTCTGGGGCGGCTGGTGTCGCGGATCGACGAAGCCCTGCCAGTGCGTCCGCCCGGCGGCTGGGCTCGCCGGTCAGATCGACGAAGTGGGCTTCATGGCGCACGGCGAGCGACCTCGCGATCGACCGCGCACCGCTGCCAGGAGCTCCGACCAGGACCACTTCCATGTGCGGTAACTATGCGGCCCGGATCGCCCGCCTGTTTCCTACCCGCGGCCGGGTGGTGACCCCTTGACCTCACCGTCCTGTCCCGTATTATAGGCTGGCGTCCTGTAGAACGGAACGCATCGCGGATGAGACGGCGCTCCTGTCGTTGCCTGGCGCCGGCAGGTGGGTCGCATGCGTGCGAGGTGGCGGCGGGTGCACCCGGAGCCTTCCGCACGTGACCGGAGGAGGAGCGAGGAAGGAGAGCATCCCGAACTCGAGCACGGGGCCACCAGGACCGGCTGCGACAGCACCGGCGGTCGAACCGTGCGTTCACCACCCGATAGCCCTCGGATCTCGAGCAGCACCCAGATCGGAGAGATCATGACGATACGATCCAGGAAGCTCCCCGCCGCGCTGGCGATGACGTTGCTGCTTGCCGCCTGCGGTGGCGGCGGCACTAGTCCCAGCGCGGAAGCGCCCTCGACATCCGCCGAGCCGCCACCGTCGACGGCACCGAGCTCACCTGCAGCAGAGGTCGAGCTCACCCTCGCGCACAGCTATCAGGACGCGCAGCCACAGGCCGCGTGCGGGGCCAAGGTCATCGCCGACGAGGCCGCCGCCGCGAACGTCGGGCTGACGATCAATGTCAGCGGGCAGAGTCAGCTCGGCTCAGACGCCGAGCGGATCGCCTCGGTCGTCGCGGGCGACATCGACATGGACATCCAGGGTGCGTCGGCGCTGAGCGCCCTCTACGCTCCGATGAGCGCCGTCGACGGTGCGTTCGTCTTCGACGACAGCGAGCACATGTATCGCTTCTTCACGAGTCCCGCATCGGACGCTCTGAAGCAGGGTTTCCTCGATGAGACGGGCGTGCGCATCCTGGGTGCCTGGAACACCGGCGCGCGCCAGTTCACTGCCAACAAGGCGATCCGCTCCCCGGACGACCTGACTGGCCTCCGGATGCGGTTCCCGCCCTCGCCGCAGTTCCTCATGAACGCGGCTGCGATGGGCGCCGAGCCAGTCGAAGTCCCGTATGAAGAGCTCTACCTCGCCCTGCAGCAGGGAACGGTCGACGGTCAGGAGAATCCCCTGACCAACATCCAGGCCATCAATCTCCCGGAGGTCCAGGACTTCGTCAGCCTGTCGAGCCACCAGCTCAGCTCGAACCTGGTCGTCATGAACGACGACAAATGGGCCACGCTGAGCACGGAGCAGCAGGCAGCACTCCAGGCTGCGGTCGAGAAGGCCATGGTCGAGGAGCCAAAGTGCGTGGTCGTGGCCGAGAAGATGATCCTCGACGAGTTCCGTACCGGCGGTGCGATGCAGGTCGTCGAAGACGTCGATCGCGCGGCGTTCCGGGCGAAGGCCGAGCCCTACCTCAAGTCCAAGTTCACCCCAGAGCAGGCCGCAGTCCTGGACGCGATCCGCTCAACGGCTCCATAGACGGGATCGGGCCGGTTCCCGTCCCCACGGGCACCGGCCCACCGCCGGCTTCACTTGCCGGCGCTACCCTTCGCGACGATGACGGAGCCGCGCCGGTCTATGCCTGACGACGATCCGCTGGCGACAAGCCACCCACAGCAGCCCAGGAGCGCCGTCGACGAGGACGAGCCTGAACACGTAGGGCTAGGTGCGGCGACGAATCCCGAGCTCCTCCCGGCGGGGGAGCCCCTGCGTTCGCTCATGCATCGGCTCGGTCAGGTCGAGCAGGCCATCGGCAGCGCGCTCGTGGTCGTCATCCTCGTCCTGGTGCTTGTCCAGGTCGCCCAGCGGTACCTGCCTGGTGGTTGGGCGTGGACGGGCGAGATCGCTCGATTCGCCATGGTCTGGGTGACGTTCGTCATGAGCGGCTATCTGATGGCGCATGACGGGCACATCGCGATCAAGGTGGTCGACTACTTCCTGCCGGCCCGAACCCTGGGTGCCGTCCGTCTCTTCGGGCACTGTCTGATCGCCGTTACCTGCCTCGCGATGGCGTATGGGACGTACGACTTCATGACGCACGACCGCGGCCAGGTCACGGCGGCCGCGGAAGTCCCGCTGGCGTTGATCTACATCGTGGTCGCTCTCGGCTTTGTGTCGACCGCCCTTCGTGCTGCCCTGGCCGTCGTCGTGATCGATCTGCCCGAGATCAGAAGGGGCGAGAAGGTGGTCGCGTGACGCTCGCCCTCATGCTCGGCGCGATCCTCATCCTGTTCCTGCTGCGCGTCCCGATGGCCTTCGCGATCCTGGGTCCCTGCCTCGCATACCTCATCATCGAAGACTATTCGCTCGGGCTGGCCGTACGACTCGTCGTCGGGGGCATCAACAGCTGGCCGCTCCTGGCCGTCCCGCTGTTTATCCTCGTCGGCATCGTGGCGACTCGAACCGAGATCGCCACTCGACTCTATGACGCCGCCCTGCTGCTTCTCGGCCCACTCCGCGCCGGACTCGCCTACGTCAACATCGGCGTCAGTCTCGGCTTCTCGTGGATGAGCGGCGCCGCCCTGGCCGACGCGGCCGGCATCGGCTCCATCGAGGTCGACCACATGCGCAAGAAGGGCTACCCCGCCGAGTTCTCGGTCGGCCTCAGCGCGAGCTCGGCCCTCATCAGCCCGATCATGCCGCCGAGCATCCCGGCGGTCGTCTACGCGTCGGTCGCGGCAGTGTCCACGGGAGCCTTGTTCGCCGCAGCGGCCGTGCCGGCGTTACTCATGACGGTCGCCCTCGTCGGGACGGTCTGGGTATGGGCTCGCCGGCGTCACGACCTCGTTGGTGAACCGTACGACTGGCCCAGAACGCGCGGCGCCCTGCGACGCGCGCTGCCTCCCATGGGTGCGCCGATCCTGATCCTCGGCGGGATACTCGGCGGCTGGTTCACGCCCACGGAGGCGGCGGCGATCGGCGCCATCTACATGCTTGCGCTCGCCTTCCTGTACGGCACCGCGGGGCCGCGGGAGATCGCCGTCATCTTCCGGGACACGGCGTCCATCACTGCCCAGATCATGCTCATCATCGGGGCGTCCTCGCTCTTGAGCTGGATCCTCGCTCGGGAGCAGGTGCCCCAGGCAGTGGCGTCGCTGTTGCTCGGATTCACCGACAACCCGATGGTGTTCATCCTCGTCGTCAACGTCTTCCTCATCGTCCTGGGCATGCTCCTCGAGCCCACGTCCGCGTTGCTCATCATCACGCCGATCCTGCTGCCGGTCGCCACTGCCTTCGGGATCGACCCCCTCCAGTTCGGCTCCATCGTCATCTTCAACCTCATGATCGGACTGCTCACGCCACCGATGGGCGGCGTCGCGTTCGTGCTCAGCTCGGTCACGGCGATCCCCGTCGAGCGAGTCTTCCGCGGCGCGGCGTACTTCCTGCCCACACTACTGCTCGTACTCCTGGCGATCTCGTTCATCCCTGCCCTGACGCTCTGGCTTCCTTCGGTCCTCGGCCTCCGATGACGACCAGCCACGGACTCCCACAGCAGGCCGCACGGACGGGCTTCATTTGCGCATCGGTCGGAGCGATGAGATGTCGGTCCTAGCAAAGGCGAGCGAGCTGATCGACTGCCTGGGGCAGGCGGACGAACCGGTGTCGCTGGCGTATGTTCGCTCCGCCCTCGACATGCCGAAGTCGTCGACGCATCGCCTGTTGGGCGAGTTGGCGGGCCTGGGCATCGTCCGTCGTACCGAGGATGGTCGCTACTCGCTGGGACCTCGCCTCCTCTACTGGGGCGAGGCAGCGGCAGAGACCTTCGATCTACGGGTCCTTGCCGAGCCTGCCATGCGGCATCTCAGGGACGAAGTCGGCGAGAGCGTGCACCTGTATATCCGCGAGCAGGACGCACGAACCTGCATCGCGGCCGTCGAGGCCCGTCACGAGCTTCGCCCGTTCATCCAGCTCGGGCGTCCGCTGCCGCTCCGCGCAGGCGCTGCCGGCAAACTCCTCCTGGCGTTCGCGGATGAGGAGGTCCAGCGACTCGAGCTGCGCCGAGCGAGGAGCGACGCAGCCGAGTTTCCAAATGCCCCAGGACCTCGGCTCGCCGATCAACTCGAGCAGATCCGCGCCGAACGATGGGCGACCTCCGACAGTGAGCGCGAAAGCGGGGTCGCGGCGGCGGCCACGCCGGTCGTCGACTCGCGCGCCCGCATCGTCGCTGCGTTGTGCATCTCGGGTCCGACGAGTCGCCTGTCGGCGGAGCGTCTGGCCGGGATGCGCACGGCACTCGAGGAGGGCGCGGCGGAGATCAGCCGGCTGCTCCGGCGAGGCTGAGGTCAGGCGATGGCGGTCGGCTTCGCAGCGGATGACGAGACACGCTCGGGGGGCCCGCTCAATCGACGGGTGCGCCGTAGAACTCGCCGAACAGCTCGGGCTCTGTCGGTCGATCCTCAGCGATCGGTCGGCTCACCCAAGTCACGTTCATATAGTGTTTGAGGTGGATGTTCTCCGAGGTGATGTTGCCGCCCCAGGTGCCGCAGCCGAGGCTCGACGTCATGGGCATCCCGTTGTCGAAAGCCCCGGCGTTGGCTTTCGACTGAGGCTGACGGACCATGATCCGACTGACTGGGGCGACTCGAGCGAGCCGATCGATGTGCTCGTCGTCGTAGGAGTAGATGCCGCACGAGTGGCCTTTGCCGCCCACGTCGTAGATCGCTTGGACCATCTCGAGGGCCTGCTCGAAACCGGAGTACCGGAAGAGCGCCAGCACGACACCCAGCTTCTCCGAGCTGAACGGGTGCTGCGCACCGATGTCGGTCTGCTCGACGATGAAAAACCGCCGGTCCGGCGCGATCTCGAAGCCGGCCAGGAGGGCCAGGCGTTGGGCCGAGATGGCGATCGTGTCGGGCGTACGACGACGATCGGCGTCCCAATAGATCGCGCGCAACTTGGCCGTTTCGCTCGCACTCGTGAGGTGGCCGCCTTCGACGACGAGCTGGTCGCGGAGAGCCTCGTAGACCGTCGCCTCGACGACGAGGTTGCCGTCGGCGGAGCAGCCGGACCCGAAGTCGGACGTCTTGCTGATCCGCGTGTTGCGGGCGGCCTGCGCGATGTCCGCCGTCTCGTCGATGACCATCGTCGAGTTCCCGGCCCCGACGCCGTAGGCCGGTGTGCCGGAGCTGTAGGCCGCCTTGACCATGTCCCGACCACCCGTCGCCTGGACCAGGTCGGCCTGACTCATCAGATACTGAGCAGCCGGGATGCTCGGACGCTCGAGGCACTGGAGAAGGTCGACCGGCGCACCTTCCCTGGCCAGCGCGCGTCGCATGATGGCAACCGTTTCCGCCGTCGTCCGGCGGCTGCGAGGGTGCGGCGAGAAGATCACGGCGTCTCGGCACTTGATGGCGAACAGCCCGACGCCCGGCGGCGTGAGCTCTGGATTCGTGGTCGGCACGAGGGATGCGATGACGCCCACGGGCTTGGCGTACTTCACGATCCCACGGTCAGGCAGCTCCTCGACGACGCCGACGCTTCGCTGGCGCAGCACGTCGCGCAGGATGCCCATGACCTTGAAGCGCTTGGCGACGCGACTCTCGGGATCGCCGATGCCGCTCTCCTCGACACCCATGGCGGCGAGGCGGGTGAATGTCGCCTCGTTGGCGACGGCCCAGGCGACGGCCTGGCAGAGCCGGTCGACCTGCTCCTGTGTGGCTCCCTCGAACTGCCGGAGGGCCGTCCGGGCACGCGCGATCAGGTCGTCGACCTGGGCCGTCTCATCCGCAGTGATGGGTCGCGGCGTCATCCCGAGCCCGCCTTTCCTCGGCACGCCGATGACCGGCGTGCTGTTCCATTATCAGGGACCATGGTACCATCCGATGGGACGCCCGACTGGAACGCAGACGGCCCGCGAGGACGTGTCGATCGAGGTCACCACGGGAGACGACTGGAGGCGGCGATGCCCACGATCAGGATCCCGCGGTGAAGCCCACGGTCGCCGACCACGTCGCCCGCTTCCTGGTCCAACGCGGCGTCGAGCAGGTCTTCGGACTGTGTGGTCACACCAACATCTCCGTGCTCGCCGCGTTCGAACGCCTGGGGGCACCTCGCTTCACGACGACCCATCATGAGCAGGTCGCCGCGCACGCCGCTGACGGGCTCGCACGCACGACAGGCCGACCCGGTGTGCTGCTCCTCCATGTCGGTCCGGGCATGACCAACGCGACGACGGGCGTCGCGACGGCGGCGTTCGACTCGGTGCCGCTCCTGGTTCTCGCGGGCGACGTGCCGTCCTACTTCGAGGGGCGTGGCCCCCACCAGGAGTTCAACCTCCGCCGTGACGCGGACCAGGTGTCGGTCTACGAGCCATTCGTGAAGCGCGCCTGGCGGGTGCGCCGCTCCGACCAGGTGCCACGCATCCTGGCGCGGGCGTGGGACACCGCGCTGGCCGGGCGCCCCGGCCCGGTCCTCGTGTCGCTCCCGATGGATGTCCTGACCGAGGTCCTGGAGGTGGACGTGATCCCGGCGTCGCCCGTGGCACGGCCAGCCCTGGCCCAGGAGACGGCGATGGCGATCGCAGGCGAGTTGCGCGCAGCGGCCCGACCGGTCGTTCTGGCAGGGGGCGGGACACGGCAGGCGGCCGGCGCCGTCAGGCGATTGGCGGAGCTCGCCGGCGTGCCCGTCATCCACACCTTGATGGGCACCGGCATCCTGCCGCCCGGCCACCCGCAACTGCTGGGCATGATCGGTTTCTGGGGCTCGCCAGCCGCCAACCGGCTGGCATCGGAGGCGGACGTGGTGCTCGCGGTCGGCACCCGCTTCCCGGAGACGGATAGCAGCAGCTGGCAGCCGGGGGTGACCTTCCGGATCCCTCCGGCGCGCCTCATCCAGGTCGACCTCGATCCGCACGAACCGGGTCGGAACTACCCGACGGCGATCGCGGCGACGGCCGATGCGGCCCTCGCGCTCGAGGCGATCACCACGGCCTACGGCGGACCCACGCCGGACCGCGGCTACGACTGGAGCGCACTTCGCGACGAGCGCGAAGCGTTCCTCGCGGATAGCCGCACCAACGCGACATCGGACGAGGTCCCGCTGCTGCCGGAGCGCATCCTGGCGGACCTCCGACAGGCCGTCCCGGACGCCATCCTGGTGACCGACGTGGGTTGGAACAAGAACGGCGTCGCGCAGCAGTATCCGGTCGACAGCCCCGATTCGTTCCTCACCCCCGGCGGCTTCTCGACGATGGGTTTCGGCCCTGCCGCGGTCCTGGGCGTGGTGGCTGCCGGTACTGGTCGGCCAGCCATCGCCCTGGTCGGGGATGGCGCCTTCGGATCCAACCCGAGCGTCGTCGCGACGGCCGTCGAGATGGGCATCGCGCCCGTGTGGGTGGTGATGAACAACGCGGCATTCGGGACGATCGCGGGGCTGGAGCGGAAGCACTACGGGTCGGGCTATGGCTGCGAGTTCGAGGCCGATGGAGCCCCCTATTCACCCGACTTCGCCGCCCTCGCCCGGGCGTATGGCGCGGACGGCGTGCGCATCGAGCGGCCGGACCAGCTCCAGCAGGCGCTGCGAGACGCCTGCGACTCGGGCCGTCCGACGGTCATCGACGTGCCGATGCGGAACACCCCGGTCATGACGCCCGGCGAATGGGACATCGAGCGGATCTACCAGGTCGCCCGGTGACCGGTCCTGGCGTGACTCCCGCCCACGAGGGCCCAGGCGCCGGCCAGGCCTCGCGCGCGAGCGCGTGGTCGAGCGCCATCACCGCCACGACCGACCGCCAGGTCTTCGTACGCGGCGTCGCGCTGGACGAGGCCATCGGCCGGGAGTCGTTCCCCGCCATGCTGCTTCGGCTGTGGCGCGGTGACGCCGCCACTGACGCCGAGGCGGAGCTCATGGGCGCCTGCCTCGTGGCAGCCATCGATCACGGCCCGCTGGCTCCGTCCGCGCTGGTGGCGAGGACGATCGCATCGACCCGTGCCAGCCCGATGAGCGCCCTGGCAGGCGGGATCCTGTCGTTCGGCGACCTCCACGGGGCAGTGGTCAGTCGAGCGATGCGGATCGTGGCCAGCGTGCCCGCCGACGGAAGCCTCGAAGCGTGGGCCGACATCACCTTCGAGCAGGAGCGCGCGGCCGGGCGCCGACTGCCCGGCATCGGGCATCGCTGGCACGAACATGACCTCCGCGCCGAGCGCCTGCTGGACCTGGCGAGCGCGGATACCGACGGCAGGTACGCCGCGGCTGTCCGAGAACTCGCTGCCCAGGTGGCTCGCCACGTGGACCGCCCCGTCGCCGTGAACATCGACGGGGCCCTTGCCGTCGCCCTCACCGCCCTGCGCCTCGATCCTGAGTACGGTGACTTCTTGTTCGCGATCGCCAGGAGCTTCGGCCTCGCTGCGCACATCGTGGAAGAGCGCGCGCGGGAGCGGCCCATGCGCATCATCGACCCGACGGCTGCGCTCTACGACGGCGTTCCCATCGGCAGCATCCAAGCCCAGGAGTCTGAACCATGAAGGTCCGGTTGGTCTCCCCATTCGACGACGCCGAGCAGATCTGGATCGGACTGGACGAGCCGGGCATGCGTCGCAAGGTCTTCCGCTTCGTCTCGCCCGAGACGGGCTCCGAGGAGTTCATGGCAGGCATCACGATCTTCGAACCGGGTGAGTCGAGCTCCTACCACGTCCATCCGGAATCGGAGGAGATCAACCTCGTGATCAAGGGCTCCGGTCTCGTCGTGTCAGAGGGCGAGGAGGCGCCGTTCGGCACGGGTCACGCGATGTGGGTGCCCAAGGGTGTCCACCATCAGCACAAGAACACCGGGTCCGAGCCGCTCCAACTCCTGTGGGTCTACACGCCTCAGGCCGACCTCCCCAAGACCTAGGCGCGAAGACCGAGAGCCTCGACACGCCATCGCATCCATCACCCGGAACCGACGACAGGACGCGGTCCATGCCAGCTGACTCAGCACCCTCCGCACCGCACCACGGGCCACCGGGTCCGCTCGGAGACATCCGCGTCCTGGAGCTTGGCACCCTCATCGCTGGGCCATTCGCGGGTCGCTTGCTGGCGGACTTCGGGGCCGACGTCATCAAGGTCGAGCACCCGACCAGTGGCGACCCGCTGCGCGCCTGGGGCGAGACATGGAACGGGTCGGAGTCGCTGTGGCACCTCGTGCAGTCGCGCGGCAAGCGCTCTGTCGCAGCGGATCTGCACGACGCTGCCGGTCAGTCCTTCGTCCGGGCCCTCGCCGCAGAGAGCGACATCCTGATCGAGAACTTCCGACCAGGGCGGATGGAAGCGTGGAACCTCGACCCGGAGGTGCTGACCGCGGCCAACCCGAGGCTGATCGTCGTGCGCATCTCCGGCTATGGACAGACCGGACCGCTGAGGGACCAACCTGGCTTCGGGACGATCGCTGAAGCGGCCGGCGGACTGCGCTACCTGACCGGCGAGCCGGACCGCCCGCCCGCCCGGGTGGGGCTCAGCCTGGGCGACTCGATCGCCTCCCTCTACGCGCTCGTCGGGTCGCTCGTGGCGCTCCACGAACGACAGGCATCGGGCCGCGGACAGGTCGTCGACGTGGCCCTCACGGAAGCGGTGTTCAGCATGCTCGAAGGGGTGCTCCCGGAGTACGCCCTCTCGGGTACGGTGCGTGAACGGGTCGGCAACATCGCCCACAACTCGGCGCCTACGAATGCCTACCCGTGCAGCGATGGAGCACTCGTCTGCATCGCCGCCAACACCACTTCCCTCTTCCGCGGCTTGTTCCGGGCCATCGGCCGGGAGGACTACGCCGACGAGCCAGCGCTGTGGGAGAACCAGGGTCGGGTCCAGCGTGCCGCGGAGCTGGACGATGTGATCCGATCATGGACGGCCGCCCGCACAGCGGACGACGTCGTGACGGTCCTGCGCGAACGGCGGATCCCGGTCAGCCGCATCAACAGCATCGCCGACATCGTGGCCGATCCACAGTTCCAGAGTCGCGAGATGGTCGTGCCCGTCGCGGACGATCGCCTGGCGAAGCCCCTCCTCGTTCCGGGCATCGTCCCCAAGTTGTCACGAACGCCGGGCCGCATCCGGCCGCTCGCCCGGCCACTCGGAGCCGATACGGAGGCGGTCGGTCGTGCGATCGCGCGACGGCCAGAGACCGCGATGGAGCAGACTTCAGCCAGCGCGTCACCGAACGACACGGCGCACGATCCGCGGATGCCCGTCGGGGCGGTCCACCCGCCGGTCGAGTGAGCCGAGCCAGGCCCGTGCACGAGGCGGCGACACGGTGACGGCGGTCCAGACCTACCGCGGGCCGATCGACACGGGCGAGCTCGGCATGACCCTCATGCACGAGCACATCTTCGTGCGGGATCGCGAGCTGGAGCTCGACCTGCCGAGCTCGCCGTGGGACGCATCAGCGAACGTCGAGCGCGCCGTGCGGCAGCTGGCCACGATTCACGCATCGGGCATCAGGACCGTCGTGGATCTGACGGTGCTCGGCCTCGGGCGCGACGTCCGAACCGTGGCCGCTGTGGCACGACGAACGCCGGTCCATCTCGTCGCGGCGACGGGCTGGTATACGAAGGCTGCGCTTCCCCTGTACTTCCAGTTGCGCGGCCCCGGGCGGCCGATCGACGGGCCAGACGAGCTTGCCGACCTCTTTCTGCGCGACCTCGAGGCTGGCATCTCCGGCACCGACATCCGGGCCGGGATGATCAAGGTCGTGACGGATGAGGCCGGCATCACCGACGACATCGCCTGGATCATGCAGGCAGCCGCGGAGGCGCATCGGGCGACCGGGGTCGCCATCACCACACACTCGCACCCGGCCTCCCGGAACGGACTCGAGCAGCAGCGCTTCCTGCGGGCGCGCGGCGTGCCACTCGACCGTGTGATCATCGGACACTCAGGGGATACCGAGGACCTCGGCTACCTGCGAAGCCTGATGGACGAAGGCTCGGCCATCGGCTTGGATCGGTTCGGGATGGAGCACGTGCTGACCGACGATCGTCGCGCGCGAACGGTGCTGGCGCTGCTTCGGCTCGGATACGCGGACCGGCTGATCCTCTCGCACGATGCCGCTGTCTTCAGCCACGTGACGCCGCCGGCGTGGCGGGCCAGGATGGCGCCGCGGTGGCACATGGAGACGATCCCACGCCACATCCTGCCCATGCTTCGGGATGGGGGCGCGTCGGACGCGGACCTCGACCAGATGCTCGTCCTCAATCCGCGGCGACTTCTAGAACCCAACCCGCCGACGACCGGTGGTGCGCCAGCTCGGATCGCCGATGAGGCGCGACGGGCATGAAGGCGGCACTGCTGCTCCGCCCGGGCGAGGTCGTCGTGGGCGATGTCCCGGAGCCCGAGCCCGGACCCGACGACGTCCGGATCGAGGTCGGCGGCGTCGGCCTGTGCGGCTCGGACATGGCGGTCTTCCGAGGCAAGTGGACCGCCCCGCGATACCCGTGGACCCAGGGACATGAGGCGTTCGGTCGCGTGGAGTCCGTCGGGGACAGGATCCCGACAGATCGGATCGGCGAGATCGTCGTGGTCGAGCCGAACGTGCCCTGCTTCGCCTGTCCGCAGTGTGAGCGTGGCCTGACCTCCGCGTGCGCTCGGCGCCTGTCCGTGGGCATGAACAGGACCGGCGCACTGGCCGAGAAGCTGGTGGTCCCCAGCGTCAACGCCTGGACCATCAAAGGGATGGCCGGACCGGACCTCGTGTGCGTCGAGCCGCTGGCAGTCGTCGAGGCAGCGCTCCGTCGACTCGGCGAGCGGTCGTTCGGGTCGGCGCTCGTCATCGGCGTCGGATCGCAAGGGTTGCTGATGACCATGTCCCTCGTTGCACGGGGCACATCCGTGTTCGCGCACGACACGAATGCGGGGCGGTTGGCGATGGCGGCGACGCTCGGTGCCCGCACCCTGTCGCTCGACGGCGCCGCAGCATCGGTCGACCTCGTGGTCGACACCGTTGGAATCCAGGCGTCGGTCGATGCCGCGCTGCGCCATCTGGCCGTCGGGGGAACGCTACTCATGCTCAGCCTCGACGCAGCGCCATTCGAGATCACCGCCCAGACGCTCGTGCGTCGTCAGCTCATCGTCCGTGGCTCGCTGACGTACGACCATCCAAGCGACTTCCGGGGCACGGTCGCACGCGTGCAGGCGGGCGAGATCTCACCCGGACGCGTGATCACGGACGAGTACTCGCTGGCCGACGTCCAGCGCGCGTTCGACGCGAGCGACTCGGCGAACGGCAAGACGTGGATCCGGGTGACCGGGTCCTAGCCGCGCGTCGCTCCAGCAGCCGAAACCGCGGCACGCAGGCCAAGGAGGTAGCTGTCCACCCCGAAGCCTGCGATCTGGCCCCTGGCGACGCCCGCGATGACCGAGTCGTGTCGGAAGGCCTCTCGAGCGTGGATGTTCGACAGGTGCACCTCGACGATGGGCACGTCGAGGATGGCAAGGGCATCCCGGATGGCGTAGCTGTAGTGGGTCCAAGCGCCGGCGTTGATGACGACGGCATCGACGTCGCCGTGCGCGTGGTGGATCCGCTCGCACATGACGCCTTCGGCGTTCGTCTGGAATGACTCGACCTCGACGCCCAGAGCCGTCGCCATCGCCAGCAACGCACCGTCGATGTCCGCCAGCGTCAGCGACCCGTACGTGGCCGGATCGCGCTGGCCCAGCATGTCGAGGTTGACTCCGTGCAGGACGAGCACCTTCACCGCGGTCCGCCGTGGGCGTGGCATCCGGTCATCAGCGCCCGGGGCCGCGGAGTGTGTCCAGTGCCTCGCCCAGCTCCGCGATGGCGTGCTCGATCCGTTCGATCGTCTCGCCGTAGTCCGTTGCCGTCACGACCCGGTCCCCGAATGGTCCCAGCCGCGCACGCAAGAGCCCGACGTCTGCCGTGATGTGGTTGACCACGTTCGAGGCATCCGTCTCGTGGATGTAGCGGATCCCGGCGCGCTCGATGCGCGCGTATCGCGCCTCGTCGAGCCAGCGGCCGAAGAAGTCGAGAGCCGTCTCGCCGGCAACGGCGGCGAAGGGATAGTCCTCCTCACCTGGTTCCCAGCTGATCCCCGGCGCCCCATCCCGTTCTGCATCCTCTGACGGGCCTGCGGCGAGTGCATCCTGAGCCATCGATCGAGTGTAGCAGCGCTCGAAGTCCAGCCCGGACCGGGCACGAAGCGGGCCTGCCGCTGGGCTCCTGCGCTACGATCGGTGCTGTGGTAGGGATCGGGATGACGGACACGGCGATCCGGTGCGCTCATCCACCCGACGGCCCGGCCGCGGCATGACGCGGGTGCTCGTCCTTCAAGGCCCCAACCTGAACCTGCTCGGCAGCCGCGAGCCGGCGATCTACGGTCGCGAGACGCTCGACGAGCTTCACGGTCGCATCGAGGCGCACGCAGCGTCGCTGGGCCTCGAGGTGGCGACATTCCAATCGAATCACGAGGGGACGCTCATCGACCGCCTGCACGAGCGGGACTTCGATATCGCCATCGTCAATGCCGGCGGGCTGACGCACACGAGCGTCGCCCTGCGCGACGCCCTGCTCGGGGTCGAGCGGCCGTTCTACGAGGTCCATCTCTCCGATCCAGCGACGCGGGAGTCGTTCCGCCAGGTGAACTACCTCGCCGACATCGCGCTCGGCTCGATCGTCGGCCAGGGCGGCGACGGCTACCTTCGGGCGCTCGATGCCATCGCCCGCCGAGAGGGCCTCCGAGATGCCTGACGACGAGGCCAGGCCGGCGCGCGACAGCGACGTCGTCGGCGCCGTCGAGACGCCGGCCATGCGGCGAGTCCGACGACGGATCGATGCCGTCGACCGTCGCATCGTCCGCCTGCTCAACGATCGCACGCGACTGGGCATCGAGGCAGGCGCCGCCAAGGCGGCTGCCGGTCTCGCGATCCGCGATCCGGAGCGCGAGCGTGAAGTACTCCTGCGCGTCGCAGCCGCCAACGAAGGCCCGCTGCCACAGGCCGACCTGCTGGCCCTCTACCGGCGGCTGATGGCCGCCACCCGGCGTCTCGAGGCCACCGCCCGGCGTCGTGAGCGGGCCACGCGGCGGCGGTGATCGATCGCCTCGTCGATCGCCTCCTGAACCGGACGGTCCGTCCGGGCAGCTGGCCCGTGGCGCCGGAGACGGCGACCTTCCATGCCGGACTGACCGTCGTCGACCTGCTCGTCGGCACGCCCCTCTTCCGGCGGAGCTTCCTGCCGCGCGTCGACCACGGTCACGTGGATCTGCCGCGCGCTCGCCTGGGCGGCCTCGATGTCATCGGGTTCACCGTCGCGACGCGCTTCAACGACCTGCGCGGCACGCTCTCGACGCCGCACTTCCTGGCGCTCGGCCTGCCGCGCTCCGCGCTGGACGACGACCTCGCCATCGCCGAGGCGATCCTCGATCGGATCGACGGCTGGGTAGCGGCATCGGACGGCCGACTGACCTGGTGGGCAGACCCGACCAGTGGGTCGGATCTCAGCCCGGCGGCGGGCGGGCGGCCGACGGCGATCCGGTGTTTCGCGGGCATCCAGGGCGGCCAGGTCGTGGCGCCCGACCTGGCGCGCATCGAGCGCCTCGCCCGCCGGGGCGTACGGATGCTCGGCTTGGCACACGTCATGGACACCCCGCTGGCGGGATCCGGGACCGGCATCCAGGCCGGCGGCCTGACCGCGCGCGGCCGGGAAGCCGTCGCCGAGGCAGAGCGGGTCGGGGTGCTCGTCGACCTCGCCCACGCATCGGTGCCGGCCATCGCCGAGACCCTCGCCATCGCCCGACGTCCCGTCGTCATCAGCCACACCGGCTTCACGGCCCTCGCCAACCAGGGCAGCCGGTGGCGCCGTTACGCACCGGCGACGCGCAACCTGCCCGACGGGATCGTGCGGGATGCAGGCGCTGCCGGCGCCCTGGTGGGGGTGACGTTCGCGACCGACCTCACGGGCGGGCGTGCGATCGATGCGGCGGTGCGCTCGATCGCCCATGCCGTCGACCTCGTCGGCTGGCGTCAGGTCGCGCTCGGATCGGACTTCGATGGCGCGCTGCGCATGCCGTTCGACGTTCGCGGCCTGCCTGCCCTCACGGGTGCCCTCCTGGCAGCCGGCTTCGACCGCGCGATGGTGGCCGGGATCATGGGTCGCAACGCGCTGCGAACGCTGCGGGGCGCGTCCGGAGCGGCGGGCTGAGCAGACGCCGCGATCGCGTGGCAGGCCACGGCGAAGCCCGCCGTGCTCAGCGGGCCGAGAGCTCGGTGATCAGGGTGGCCAGCCTGCGAGGATCCCCGACCCAGCCGTTGGCACCGATGCGCGACGCCGTCGCCTGGTCGGGTACGCCGAAGCCGCCGGCAACGATGGGCACCGACGGATCGGCGCGACGCGCCGCGGCGACTAACCTTGCAGCGCCCGGCAGACGCGTGGCGTCGACGACGCTGATGGCGATCGCGCTCAGGTCGTCGCGTCCGGCCATCGCAGCGACGAGCGACGCCGATGGCGTGTCGGTGCCCAGGTTGAGGACCTCGTAGCCGGCCTGGGCGAGGATGTCGGTCAGCATCGCGACGCCGAGGCCGTGACGCTCGCCGACCGGCATCGCGACCAGGACGGTTCCGCGGTGCCGACCCCGACGACGGAACCTGGGGCCCAGGCGTCCGACGATCGAGGTCGCCACGCCGCTGGCGAGGTGCTCCTGGCCGACGCCGATCTCACCCGACTGCCAGGCGGTGCCGATGGCGTGGAGCGCCGGCCCCAGGATCTCGACGTAGACATCCTGCGGCTCGACGCCCGAGGCCATGGCGGCCTCGACGACCTGCCATGAGCCCGTGCCGTCACCCGCCAGCATCCGCTGTCCCAGCCGCTTCGCCCACGGCGCCCTGCGCCGAGGCTTCGACGCGGTCGCCGGTGGCACACCGGTCCTGGAAGCTGGCGCGCCGGTCGGGGCTCCGGCCGCCTGCACCGTGGCGAGATCCGCTGGGTCGATGCGCCAGGAGCCGCCGACCTTGCGTGCCGGCAGCATTCCCAGTCGGACGTGGCGATAGACCGTCATGTAGTGCACGCCCAGGCGGTTCGCCGCTTCGTGGAGGGTCACCAGCTCGCCGCCTCCGGCGGTCGCTTCCGCGATCATCGGCTGTGCTCCATGGGTGCATCGTGCCACGGCAGGCAGGCCTCTATCAGCCGGCCAGCGTGCCTGCGAAGACCTGCCAGGCGAGGGCCGACTTCGCGACCAGGCTGAGCACGAAGTATGTCGCCTCGCCGAACGTATATGACCGCCAGCGGCCGAGGCGCTTGTACTGGAGCCACATGTTGATGGCGAAGATGTTGAAGAAGACGAAGAGCGAGGCGAAGATCGCGTAGACGAAGGCGGGCGGCTCCGCGGCGCTGCCCGGCGACCAGAGGTAGACGCCGACGGCGAGCCACGGTGCGATGCCGACGATGCAGCCCATCCAGAACGGCCACAGGGAGCCGCCCGGCTTCTCGTAGCGCTCCTGGACGGCGCCGAAGAAGATCATCGCGGCGTTGGCAGCGAAGATGCCTATCAGGGCGGCGACGTCGCTGATGCCGGTGAGCATGGCGATGAGCACGATCATGATCGACGACGAGAGCGAGTACTCCGCCCAGCGGAAGTAGTTGTGATGGGCGCCCAGACCCGCGATATACCTGGCGAAGACGCCCGGCGCCGAGACCAGCCAGTGGAAGCCGGCCGAGAGGACGAGGAAGAGGGCGACACCCCAGGCGACCGACACCTCGAAGAGCGTGGTCGGAGCGGCACCCGGGGTGCCCGGTGGGCCCCCGATGAACGTCGCCGTGACCGGCAGGACGAAGGCGGTGGCGAGGGCCAGTACGGCGACCGCCTGGACGGCGTGGACGAGACCGACGCCGACATTCCATCTGCGGAGGGAGGTCGCCCGGGCGGCCGGTCGGCGAGCCGGGTCGTCGTTCACGTTCGGGCTGGTGGCGGACATCGGCGTGGGTTCCTCATGAGGTGGAGGGATGGCGCCCGGTGGACCGGACGCCATCCTTCAGGATGCGGGGGGTTGCCGGTCAGCTGCTGGGCGGCAGGATGACCTGGTCGATGACATGGATGACGCCATTGGTTGCCATGACGTCGGTCGTGGTCACCTGGGCGGTGTCGTTGAGGTAGACCTTGCCATCCTTGACGGCGATGGCGATGGGAGAGCCCTCGACCGAGTCGGCGGAGGTCAGGTTGACGACGTCGGCGGCCTTCACGGCACCCGAGACGACGTGGTAGAGGAGGATCTGCTTGAGCGCCTCGGGATCAGCCAGGAGGCTGTCGAGGGTACCCGCCGGCAGGGCCGCGAAGGCCTCGTCGGTCGGCGCGAAGACGGTCAACGGGCCCTCGCCCTGGAGGGTCTCGACGAGGCCGGCAGCGGTGGCCGCAGCGAGCAGCGTCTTGAAGGTACCGGCGCCGTCAGCGGTGGCGACGATGTCACCGAGCTCGGGCATCGGCGACGGCGCGGGGGTGGCCGGGCTCGGCGAGGCAGCGCTGGAGCACGCTGCGACGACGATGGCGAGCGCGGTCACCGAGAGGATCACGGAGCGTTTCACTTCCTGGGTTCCTTTCATCCGTCCTGGTGGACGATCTGGTTCGAGGCTCGGGTTCGAGCAAACGAGAGTATTTAGCACTAAATCCAGTCTGTCAAGTCCCGGATGGAACGCGCGTCGCGGAAGCGTCATACGGCCGTCATGCTCCGTGGCCTGTCAAGCGCTGGGCCCGACGAGTGGCTCGGTACACTGCAGCCGCTCGCGAGAGCGCCGCGGAAGAGACCCCAGGAGCATATGGAACGCCTCACGAATGGCGTCGAGCAGCTCGACGGACGGCTCGATGACCCAGACGCCCTCGCCGGCAACCTGCGCGACCTGCGGCGCATCAACCGCTGGCTCGGTGGCGTCCGCGTCAGCGCCCGTGCCATCGATGCGCTGGTGGCCCACCGCGGGGGGCTGACGGTCCTCGACATCGGCACGGGTGGCGCCGACATCCCGCTCGCCCTGCTTGCCCGCGGCGACCGGCGGGGCCAGCGCGTGGCCGTCGTCGCCATCGACAGTCGGCCCGAGATCGTCGCCCTCGCCAGGCAGGCCGCCGATGCCGCTGAGGCACCCCCCGGCCGACTCGAGATCCGCCAGGCCGACGGCCTGGGCCTGCCGTTCGCCAACGACGGCTTCGACATCGCCCATGCGTCGCTCGTCCTCCATCATCTGGAGCCGAAGGCGGCGGTGCAGCTGCTCCGGGAGATGGCCCGCGTGGCCCGGCTCGGCGTCGTGGTCAACGACCTTCAACGCAGCCGGCTGGGCTGGCTTGGCGCCTGGCTCATCGGTCATCTGCTGACCGGCAACCGGTACACGCGCACGGACGCCCCGCTCTCGGTCCGGCGGGCATACACGGCCGAGGAAGCCGCCGCGCTCCTCGGGGCGGCCGACCTCGTACCCGTCGCCACGGCGCGCTCGACGATCGGGCAGCGCTACGCCATCGCCGCCGTCGCGGCACCGAGCGGGCCGGTCGCAGGAGGCACGGTCGCTGCCGAGCACCCGTATGACGAGGCCGTCCGCCCGTGACGGTCGAGCGAGCGGAGATCGCCATCGTCGGGGCGGGACCGGCGGGCGCGGTGCTCGGCACGTGGCTGGCTCGAGCCGGCCACGACGTCGTCGTCCTCGAACGAGCGCCAGCCTGGCGCTGGCACGCCTGCGGCGTCTTCACGTCGCCCGCCACGCTGCCCGTCCTCCGACGAGCCGGCCTCAGCCAGCACACGCTCGATGACATCGCGAGGCCGCTGCCGGCCATGCGCGTCGAAACGCCGCTCGGCACGGCGTTCCGCCTGACCTACGGGACGGAGTCCGGCGGCCATCCGGCCATCGGCTTCGACCGCTCACGGCTCGACCCGGCGCTCATCGAGCTGGCGCGCCAGGCGAGGGCAGACGTGCGGCAAGGCCGGCGCGTCGTCGGCGTCGAGCCGGAGCACGGCGTCGTCGAGGTCGCGGGCAGGAACGGCGAGTCGTCACGACTGCGAGCCGATGTCGTGGTCGGCGCCGACGGCCTCCGCTCGATCGTCGCCCGGGTGGCCGGCGTCGTCCGAACCCCATTCATGGGTCCGCGCGTCGGCCTCACCTACCACCATCGCGACCCCGACGAGCATTCCCGGCGGGATGCTCGCATGATCGTCCTGGACGACGGCTATGTCGGCATCGCCCCGGTCGCCAGCGGCCGTGTGAACGTCGGCATCGTGCTCGGCGAGCGATGGCGGCCGGCGCTCGCGAGCCGAGGCGCCGCGGCCGTCGTCGACGAGATCGTGGCCGGCATCCGACCGACGGCCGACGACCCCGCCTCGTGGCGACTGACGCCGCGCGAGGACGCGATCGCCGGCGCCTCCCCCCTCGGCCAGAGCGTCTCGCGACGGGCGGGCCGGCGCTGGCTGCTGGTCGGCGACGCCGCCGGCTTCCTGGATCCGTTCACGGGTGAGGGGCTCCACCGCGCCCTCGTCTCGGCGGAGCTTGCCGCAGGCGCCATCCATGCCCGATCGCGCGGGCACGGCTCGGCGTTCGCGGCCTACGAGCGGGCGATGCACCGGCGGTTCCTGGCCAAGGATGGCGCCTCATGGCTCGTCCAGGCATTCCTGGGTCGTCCCGTGGCGTTCGAGTACGCCGCCCGTCGGCTGGCCACGCGCTCGACCGTCCGTGCGACGATGGGCCTCGTCATGGGTGACCTCGCGCCGCCGACCCGAGTCCTCGACCCGCGTTACCTCGCCCGGCTGCTGGCGCCCTGACTGCGGCCATGAGAAGCACGCTGAGCATCGACATCGCCGCCCCACCGGAGCTCGTGTTCCGCCTCGCCCGCGACGTCGATCGCTGGGAGCGATTGCTGCCGCATTACATCCGTTCGCGGGCGCTCCGGCGATCGGTCGATGGCGTCCAGGTGACGTCGTTCGCCGCCCGGCGACCGGTGCTCGGTGCGTCGGGCATCGGACTGCCCGTGGCCTGGCGCGCACGCACGTGGTCCGAGCCCGACGCTCGGCGCCTGCGGTTCGTCCACGTGGCCGGCGCGACGAAGGGCATGGACGTGACCTGGCGGATCGAGCCACATGGCGTCGGCGCCCGGGTGTCCATCGACCATGACTTCCGGCCACGGCTGCCGGGCTTCGCACGGTTCATCGATCGCGCCTTCACACGGCCCATCGCGGGTCGGACGCTGGCGACCTTCAAGGCCCTCGCAGAATCCCTGGCCCACGACGAGCCGACTGTCGCGACATCCGGTCGCGGCTGAGAGGCGTATGGCGATCATGGCCGAGCCGCCTCGGGTGTGGATCACGGGCATCGGTGTCGTGTGTGCGGCTGGCATCGGCGTGGCGGCCTTCCGGGCCGGCCTTCGCGGCGCCCACTCGCCCGTCAGGCGCATCGACCGCTTCGATGCCAGCCCCTTCCGCTCGCAGGTCGCCGCCCAGGTCGACGACTTCGATCCGCTGGCCTGGATGGCGCCCAAGACAGCACGCCAGCTCGACCGCTTCAGCCAGTTCGGCCTGGTCGCCGGTCGCCTGGCCGTCGAGGACGCGAAGTTCGAGGCCGGCACGAGTGGCTGCGCGGCGCCGGACCGGACCGGCATCTACCTCGGGTCCGCCCTCGGCGGCATCGCCTATGCCGAGGAGCAGCACGAGCGCTTCATCGAGCGCGGCATCCGCAGCGTGGCGCCGAACCTGGCGCTGGCCGTGTTCGGCGGCGCGGCACCGGCCAATCTGGGCATCGATCTCGGCGTCAACGGGCCGGTCCTCTCGACGGCCAACTCATGCGCATCCGGCGCGGTCGCCCTCGGCCAGGCGCTTGCCGACCTGCGCGAGGGCCGGGTCGATGCCGCCATCGCGGGAGGCTGCGAGATCCCCATCAGCCCGCTCGTCTTCGGAGCCTTCGACATCATCCGGGCGCTATCGGCCGGCCACAACGACCGACCGTCGGATGCAGCTCGGCCGTTCGACATCGAGCGCGATGGCTTCGTGATGGGCGAGGGCGCGACCCTGCTCGTCCTCGAAGACGCCGACACGGCGGAGCGACGGGGGGCCATCCCCTACGCCGAGCTGCGCGGCTATGGCGCCACGTCCGATGCCCACCACATGGTCCAGCCGCGCGAGGATGGCCGGGACGCCGCTCGGGCGGTGACGATCGCCCTGGCCGATGCGGGCGTCGAGCCGGCCGACATCGACTACGTCAACGCTCACGCGTCGTCGACGCCACTGGGTGACGTGGCCGAAGCGCGGGCCATCGCCGGAGCGCTGGGCGAGCGTGCCGCGACCGTCCCGGTGAGCGGCACGAAGGCGCTCTACGGACATCCACTCGGCGCGTCGGGGGCGATCGAAGCGGCCATCTGTGCGTTGGCCATCCGCGACGGCTGGGCGCCGGCATCGGTCAACCTGGCAGAGCCGGATCCCGACGTGGTCGCGCGGCTGCCGGGCTTGCTCCTGGAGGGCCGCGAAGGCCGCTACCAGCGTGTGCTGTCGACGTCGTTCGGGTTCGGCGGCCTGAACGCCGCACTCGTGTTCGGTGGCGTTACCGGCTGACGGCGCCGGAGCCGGCACCACTGAGCGATCGCACCAGGGCGGCCATCCTGCCCACGTCGCCCCTGTCGCCGAGCGCGTCGACCAGGGCACTGCCGACGATGACGCCATCGACGACACGGCCGATCGCGCGCACGTGCGCCGGGCGCGAGATTCCGAAGCCAGCCGCGACCGGGATGGGGCTCCGAGCGCGAACGTCACGCAGGAAGGCGGTCACGCCGGGCGGCAGCGACCGGCGGGCGCCGGTCACGCCGACGAACGCCACGGCGTAGAGGTAGCCGCCGCTGCGAGTGGCGATCCAGGCGCGCCGGTCGGGCGCCGAGGTGGGTGCCACGAGGTAGACGAGGGCGATGTCGGCGGCCCGGGCGGCTGCCTCGACCTCGGCCCCTTCGTCGGGCGTCAGGTCGGCCAGGATGAGGCCGCTGGCCCCGGCGCCGGCGAGCCGGCGAAGAGCGGCGTCTGGATCGTCGCGCCCGACAGCCTGGTTGACGTAGGCCATGGGCACCAGCGGCACGGACGGGCGCGCCCGATGGATGCGGGCCAGCAGGTCGAGCGATCGTTCGAAGGTCATGCCCGCAGCGAGCGCGACGGCGCTCGCGTGCTGGAGCGTGGCCCCATCGGCGAGCGGGTCCGAGTAGGGCAGCCCGAGCTCGAGGACATCGGCGCCGGCATCGATGGCTGCCACGGCCGCCCGCTCGCTCGTCTCGGCATCGGGGTAGCCGGCCACGACGTAGGCGATGAGCGCGGTTCGGTGGTGGGCATCCCTGGCGGCGCCGAACGCCGCGGCCAGGCGACGGGCGCCGGCCGTCGCATCCGTGCCGACCGGAGCGACCTCCACGGCCGCGCTCACGCCTCGCCGCCGAGCACACCGAGGTCCTTGTCGCCGCGGCCCGAGAGACCGAGCAGGACGAGTGCGTCGTCGGCCACCGGTCGATGCGCCGGCAGCCCGGCGAGCAGCTTGCCCAGCGCGGCCAC
>DATBSD010000082.1:0-21302 GCA_036559965.1 Candidatus Limnocylindrales bacterium | reverse complement strand
CGACGGCGAGATGCGCCGCGCGGGCTTCTTCACGGCCGCCTTCTACGGGCACCTGACCGGCCTGCGACCGCTGGCTCCCGGCCGCCTCGTCGGCCCCACCGGGCACGACCAGCAGCACCGCTTCGAGGTCCTCGAGCCGATCACGGCGCCGACCGGCCTCGGCGTCGTAGCCGAGTACATGTACGCCCGCGCGCACACGAGGCGGCCGCTCAAGATGACCATCCCCGGTCCGTTCACGCTGTCCGGCCGCCTGACACACGGCCCCGGCCAGGTCTACCCTGATCGGCTCGCGGCGGCGTGGGCGTTCGTGCCCATCCTCAACGCCGAGCTGCTCGCCCTCGCCGCGGCTGGGGCGACGTTCGTCCAGGTCGACGAGCCGTCGCCTGCCATCCACCCCGAGGCGGAGGCCGACTTCGCCGGGCTCATGAACGCGGCGCTCGACGGCGTGAACGGCATGCGCGTCGCCGTCCACCTCTGCTTCGGCAACTACATGGGCCGGCCGCTCGCCAAGCGAACCTATCGTCCCAGCCTCTCGACGATGCTCGCCTACCGCGCCGACGAGCTCCTCCTGGAGTTCGCGAACCGCGAGCTGACCGAGCTCGACGTGCTGACCGATCTCGCATCGCAGCGCGACCTGGCGGTCGGCGTCATCGACGTCAAGAGCTACTACCTCGAGACCGCCGCCGACGTCGCGGAGCGCATCGAGCGGGTCCTGGCGGCCGGCGTGCCTGCCGATCGGCTGACCCTCGTGCCCGACTGCGGCTTCAGTCAGACCGCTCGCTGGGCCGCGCGCGCCAAGCTCGCGGCACTCGTGGCCGGCACGAGGCTGGTCCTCGACCGGCGCTAGGCGAACGGGCGGTTTCGCGAACGGCGCGGATGGAGGAAACTAGGCGCGCAGCAGCATCCCGGCTCACGTCACCCGACGTGGGCATCGCGAGGAGGAGTCGACCGTGCCCAAGGTGACGATGCCCCAGCTCGGCGAGAGCGTCGCCGAGGGGACCATCGGCCGCTGGCTCAAGCAGGTCGGCGATCACGTCGACAAGTACGAGCCGATCGTCGAGGTCGTCACGGACAAGGTCAACGCCGAGGTCCCGTCGCCGTTCGAGGGCACCCTCTCGGCCATCCTCGTCCAGGAGGGCGAGACGGTCGCCAACGACACCGAGATCGCCGTCATCGATGGTGCCGGGGAGGCGCCCACGGCGACCTCGGGCGCCCCGACCGCCAGCGCGCCGGCCGTCAGCGCCGCACCGGAAGCTCCAGCCATCGAAGCACCGGCTGCTACCGCCCCGGCGCCGACTGCGGCGACTGCGCCATCTCCGGCCGTGACCGGTGGCAACGGCGCCACCAGCCAGGGACCGGCCGGCTCGGACGAGCGCCCGGGGTCCGCCGGCGAGTACGAGGGTCGCGTGACACCAGCCGTGCGCCGGCTCGCGCGTGAGCACGAGATCGACCTCGCCCAGGTCCCGGGCACCGGCCACGCCGGGCGGGTGACACGCGAGGACGTGCTGGCCTACATCGAGCGAGCCAGGACCGGCGCCCCACAGCCCGCCCCGGCCTCGCCGCCGGCGCAGACCGCCCCCTCGGCTTCAGCGTCGGCGCCAAGCTCAGCATCTGCCCCGGCGACCATGACGCCCGCACCACCCGCCGCGGCCGCCGACTCGCTCAAGCCGATGACGCAGATGCGCAAGGCCATCGCCGCCCAGATGACGCGCGCCCTCCAGGTGCCCCACGCCTACACGACCATCGAGGTCGACATGTCGGCCGTCGTTCGGCATCGGGAGGCCAACAAGCGTGCGTACCAGGAGCGCGAGGGCGTCGGCCTGTCGTACGTCGCATTCGTGACCAAGGCGACGGTCGAGGCGCTGCGCCGCCACCCGGACATGAACGGCCACTGGACCGACGAGGGCCTCTGGCGACGCAAGGCCATCAACGTCGGCATCGCCGTGGCCGTCGACGATGGGCTCGTCGTGCCGGTCATCAAGGACGCCGACGGGCTGAGCATCCACGGGCTCAACCGCGCCATCAACGACCTCGCCGATCGAGCCCGAACCAACCGGCTCCGCCTCGATGACATCCAAGGTGGCACGTTCACCGTCGACAACACCGGCTGGACGGGCTCGAACCTTACGATGCCCATCATCAACGTGCCGGAGATCGCCATCGTGACCATGGAGGCCATCGTCAAGCGGCCGGTCGTCATCGAGACGCCGGACGGCGACGTGATCGGCGTGCGCTCGATGATGAACATGGTCCTGGCCATCGACCATCGCGCCACGGATGGCGCCCAGGCCGGCGCCTTCCTGAAGACGGTCCGCCAGTGGCTCGAGTCGGTCAGCGCCGACACGTCGATCTGGTGACCCGGTCGGCAGCGCGATGAGCGAGCAGCCGGGCGAGCGCCTGAGCATCTCCGAACGTGCCGCCAAGCGCGACCGGATGGCCGACTCCGGCCGCGACCGGTACAGCAGCCTGCTGCGATCGCTGCAGGCCGGCCGCGAGCTGCCGGTGGGCGGCACCAAGCAGCGCACGCGCTACGAGTGGAACCCGATCTTCTGGCGGCTCATCGTCGCCGTCATCGTCGTCGTCGTGGCCTGGTTCGCCATCCGAGCCGGCGTCACCGTCTGGCGCGACATGACGACCGACACGTGGGCCGGCCCCGACGCCACCGTCCAGTCGGGCCAACGGCTGGAGGGCTGTCCCGCCGTCAACATCCTGCACGACGACGCGTATCCGACCTGGGTCCGCTACGGCGGTCAGGTGTTCGTGATGGCCAATGCGCGGCGGCCCGTCGTCGAGGTCGCGCCCGAGAACCGCGTCCAGGCGACCGGATACACCCGTGACGATCGTCAGCTGCTGCTGATGCTCGACCCGGCGGGCGCGGTGAAGCCCGATGAGGTCCTCGTCTATGACGCCCGAGCCGCCGTCGGCGAGCTCTATCGGCTCGATCCGGGCTGCACCTGATGGGCCGTGAGCTGCCCATGTTCTCGCCGGCCGAAGACGGGCACGGTCATAGCGCGCGGGAACCGCTGACCATCGCCATGGGTGGCGGTTCGTTCAGCGCGCCGGCCTCCGACGGCTCGCTCCCCCTTCGACGGCATCCGGACTGGATCCGCGCCCGTCTGCCGTCGGGCGCCAACTACCACGAGCTCAAGGGCGCGCTGCGGGGCCTCAATCTCAACACGGTCTGCGAAGAGGCCCGCTGCCCCAACATCGGCGAGTGCTGGGAGCAGCGCACCGCGACGATCATGATCCTCGGCGACACGTGCACGCGGGCGTGCGGCTTCTGCGCCGTCAAGACCGGTCGCCCGACATGGAACGACGAGGACGAGCCGCGGCGCGTGGCCGAGGCCATCGCGATCATGCGCCTCGAGCACGTCGTGGTCACGAGCGTCGCCCGCGACGACCTGCCGGACGGCGGCGCGCACATCTTCGCCGAGACGATCCGTGCCCTGCGTCGCGAGTGCCCGGGCATGGGTGTCGAGGTCCTCATCCCCGACTTCGACGGTCACGAAGCGCCGCTCCGGGCGGTCATGGAGGCCGGGCCGGACATCCTCAACCACAACGTCGAGACCGTCGAGCGACTCCAGAAGCCGGTACGCAAGCGAGCCAGGTATGGCCGCTCGCTCGAGGTGCTCGAGCGAGCCAAGGCCTTGACACGCGAGCTGAGCGGACGGCCCGACGCGGTGCACACCAAGTCGAGCCTCATGGTCGGCCTGGGCGAGACGCGCGCGGAGCTCGCGCAGACCTTCCGGGACCTGCGGGCCGTCGACTGCGACATCCTGACCATCGGCCAGTACCTCCGCCCGACCGAGGCCCATCTGCCGCTGGTGCGCTACGTCCACCCCGACGAGTTCGCCGAGATGAAGGTCGAGGCGCTCGGGCAGGGGTTCAAGCACGTCGAGTCGGGGCCACTCGTGCGCTCCAGCTACCACGCTCGCGACCAGGTGCCGGAGTCGGCTCGCGCCGCACGGGCCGCGGTCGTCAGCGAGGGCGCCGACGCCGCCTGAGACCAGGTCGATCGGCCTCGCACAAGCGTCGACTAGCGCGTGGCGGCCTCGACGAGGGTGCCCGCCCAGGACCGAGGGATGGTGCCTCGCTCGGCCCACCAGGTCAGGCTCTCCGCGACGGTCTCCTCGAGCGGTCGGTAGGCCCGGCCGATGGTGGCTTCGCCCGTCGCTCCATCGACGTGACCGACGCCGAGCGCGAACTCCAGCGTGTCGCGCGACGGCAGCGCCCGCATGAGCGCGCCGCCGACGACGTCGTTGAGCATCGCCCCGGCGCGTGTGATCCCCGCTGAGAGCCAGAAGCGGCGCGGTCGTCGACCTGTCGATCGGTCGAGCAGGGCGGCCATGCCCCGGAAGTCGAGCTCCCTGGCGGCGAAGAGTGCACGAGCGCCGGGCGACCGACCGACGATGCCAGCGACGCCGGCGGCCACGTCGCGGACATCGACCCAGTTGGCATTACCGGCGATGGAGATGCAGGGATCGGCCAGGAGCGAGACCAGGATGGCGCCCGAGACTCCCGGCACACGGTCGTCCGGCCCGATCGTGAGCGTCGGATGGATGCTCGAGATCGGCAGCCCCCGGTCCCGCCAGGCACGCGCGGCCTGCTCCGCCAGGACCTTGCTGCACAGATATGGGTCGTTCCATTCGCGATCGGACGGCCCCCAGAGTGGCGACTCGTCATCGGTCAGCCCGGCCTTCGGCCCATCGGGGTGCGCCTTGAAGACGCCCGCCGAGCTGACGTCGATGACATGGCTCGTCCCGACGGCCGCTGCGGCGCCCAGGACCGCCTCCGCGATGGCCGGGTTCTGCTCGATCATCCGCGGCCCGTCCCTGCGCGCGTAGGAGTAGGTGGCCGCCGCGTGCACGAGCACATCGATGTCGTCGAGTGCGGCGCGTACCGACGCCTCGTCGCGCACGTCGCCCTTGCGTGGCTCGACCGCCAGCTCCCCGAGGGCGGTCGCCGCGGCCGCAGGGTCGCGAACGAGCGCGATCACCTGGTGGCCGCCGTCGATGACGGCGCGGACGATGGCCCGCCCGAGATAACCGGTGGCGCCGGTCACGAGGATGCGCATCGCGGCCAGCATAGTTGGCCCCGCCGAGTGCCGGCGCCGGCGCGGTCGCTGGTGTTGCCGGGCACCACGAATCGCCGCTGAGACCGATGGTCCGGGTGTCGCGGGCGGGATTCTGGGCTAGGGTAGGGGCATGGAACGACTGCGAACTCGCTGGGCCGCGCTCGTCGTGGCCCTCATGCTGCTTCTGTCGGTCGCCGGCGTGGCCGGCGCCTCACACATCACGCTCCCCGCTGTCGCGGCGCCCCAGGCGCAGGAGCAAGCGGAGAAGCACCCCGCCTCGGACGAAGACGACGCGGACGCTGAGGGCGACGCGGACGCGCCCGAGGACGAGACCGACGAGGACACGGACGACGCTGACTCCGAGGCCGCCGATGGCGCCCAGGGCGAGCATGGCGCCCTGGTATCCGCGGTCGCCCAGAACAAGGAGTGCGTCGGCGGGCCGAACGAGAATCATGGCTGGGCCGTCAGCCAGGTCGCCCGCGGCCTCCAGGTCCCCGCTGCCGGCGAGTGCCCGGTCTGGGATCCCGAGGTGTCCGCCACCGACGACACGGAGGCGGCCGGCAAGATCAAGGGCGGCAACTCCGCCGAGCACCGCAAGGACAAGACCCACAAGGTCAAGACGCACGGCCGCTGGGCCACCCAGCCCTGACCGCCACCGATCACCATCGCCGCGGCTGACCGCACGCCGCCGCGCTTCCCGCACCTTGAAGGCCCGGGCCCGACCCGGGCCTTCTGATTCCCCTAGCATTCGCCCGTGCCCCCTGCGTTGCCCCGGACCGTGCCCCTCACCGAGCTGCATTGCCATCTGGGTGGTGCCGTGGCGCCGGCCATCATGTGGGGCATCGCCCACGCGCAGGGCATCAAGCTGCCGACGAAGGACTACTGGGAGTTCCGGGAGCTGATCACCGTCTCGGCACGGCGCGGCCGCTCGTTCGACGGCTACCTCGAGCTGTTCCACTGGACCGAGCTCATCCAGTCCTCGCCGCTCGCCGTCGAGCGGAGCGTCTACGAGGTCGTCGGCGGTGCCTACCGCAAGAACAACGTGACGACCTGCGAGTTGCGCTTCAACCCCATGAAGCGCAACCGCGGTGGCGAGCAGGACCTCGACCACATCATCAGCGCCGCCATCCGGGGCATGGACCGCGCGATGCTCGAGTATCCGGTCACGCCGGGGCTCATCTTCTGCCTCGACCGCGCCTTCCCTTACGCCCTCAACGAGATCATCGCCGAGAAGGCCATCGCCTATCGCGGCCGAGGCGTCGTGGGCATCGACATCGCCGGCCCCGAGAGCCCGACCTTCCGCGCACGCGACTACCGACGCCTCTTCGACCGCGCCCGACGCAAGGGGCTGGGCATCACCGTCCACACGGGCGAAGCCGGCCCCGTCGAGGAGATCGCCGAGGTCATCGAGCAGCTCCAGCCGTCGCGCATCGGGCACGGTGTCAAGTCGGCTTACGACCCGCGCACGATGGCCATGCTCCGGGAGCGCGACATCGTGCTCGAGGTCTGCCCCACGAGCAACATCAACACGCGCGTCGTCTCGGGCTGGGACGAGTTCCGCTGGATCTTCGATACCTTCCGACGCAACGGCGTTCGCTACACCATCAACACCGACGGCCCGGAGATGCTCAAGACCTACATCCGCGACGAGCTCAGCTCACTCGGGCGGCTGGGCATCCTGAGCGCCGAGGAGCAGGCGCAGACGGCCGAGTGGGCACGCCAGGCGTCGTTCGTCGGGGGTGTCAGCGACGTGCCGCTGCCCAGACGCCAGCCGCCTGGCCGCTCGCAGCTCGAACGCGAAGAGGCCTGACGCGCCGACTCGCGGACGTCGACGCCTGTTCTGCTAGGCTCCGCGACCCGTGGATCTCGACCTCTCCCCCGAGCACCAGCTGCTGCGCCAGACCGTCCGAGACTTCGCCCTCAACGAGGTCGAGCCGGTCGTCGAGGAGCATGAGCGCGAGCGGCGCTTCCCGACCGACATCGTGGCCATGCTCGGCCCGATGGGCCTGCTCGGCATCCCCATCCCCGAGGACGAAGGCGGCGCCGGGCTCGACACGCTCGCCTACGCCATCGCCGTCGAGGAGCTCTCTCGCGTCTGGGGCTCGCTGGGCATCATCGTCGCCGCCCACACCAGCCTCGGCTGCGGCCCGCTCCACCTGGCCGGCAGCCCGGAGCAGAAGGACCGCTGGCTGGTCCCGATGGCCCAGGGCAGGGTGCTCGGCGCCTACGGGCTGACCGAGCCCGATGCCGGCTCCGACTCGGGCGGCACGCGCACCACCGCCGGCCACGAGGACGGCCCCGACGGCGGGTCGTGGGTCATCGACGGCCGCAAGCGCTTCATCACCAACGCCGGTCAGGCGGGCACGTACGTCGTCACGGCACGGACGGGCAGCCGCGACGACGGCTCGCCAGAGATCAGCGCCTTCATCGTGCCCGCCGAGACGGCCGGCTTCAGCGTCGGCCGGCTGGAGGACAAGATGGGCCTCCATGCCAGCGCGACCGGGGAGCTGCTCTTCGACGGCTGCCGCGTGCCGGCCGACCAGATGCTCGGCGAGCGTGGCGACGGCTGGAAGACGTTCCTCAAGATCCTCGACGGCGGCCGCATCTCGATCGGCGCCATGGCCGTCGGGCTCGCGCAGGCTGCGCTCGACGCCTCGCTCGTCTACGCTCGCGAGCGCGAGCAGTTCGGCCGGCCCATCGGCTCGTTCCAGGGCGTCGCCTTCATGATCGCCGACATGGCGACCGAGATCGACGCCGCGCGTGCCATGGTCTGGCGAGCCGCCTGGCTCAAGGATCAGGAGCGCGACTACGCCGTCGCCGCAGCCGAGGCCAAGCTCTTCGCATCGGAGGTCGCCAACCGGGCGACGAACAACGGCGTCCAGATCCACGGTGGCTACGGCTACGTGGAGGAGTACAAGGTGGAGCGCTTCCTGCGCGACGCGAAGCTGACCGAGATCGGGGAGGGGACGAGCCAGATCCAACGGCTCGTCATCGGCCGCCGGCTGCTCGGACTGAAGGTGGTGTGATGTCTCTCGACAAGTTCTTCGGCAAGGGCGGCTCGAAGTCGGAGCCCGAGAAGTTCGAGCCGACCGTCGTCGACCGACCGACCGCGCCGACCGGCGAGACCGAGACGGTGCGCAAGCTCGTCGCCGAGCTCAACGCGATGCCCGAGGACCGCGCGGTGTGGCTGGCTTCGTTCGCCTACGTGCTGACGCGCGTCGCGGCATCGGACCTCACGGTCGACGAGCGCGAGACGCTGGAGATGGAGAAGATCGTCCAGCAGTGGGGCGGCCTGTCCGAGGCCCAGGCGGTGCTCGTCGTGACCATCGCCGAGACGCAGTCCAACCTCGTCGGCGGCACCGACGACTACCTCGTGACCCGCCGCTTCCGCGATGTCTCGACCTGGGAGGAGCGCACGCAGCTGCTCCACTGCCTGTTCGCGGTCGCATCGGCCGGCGGGGACACGATCTCGGCGCAGGAGTCGCACGAGATCCGCGAGATCTCCGACGAGATGGGCTTCACCCTGCCGGAGCTCAACGAGGTCCGTCGCCAGTACGCCGACCGCCTCGCCGCGCTCCAGCGCTGAGCGCCGGTTCGGCCGCGCTACTCCCCCGGGCCGACGCCGGCTACGGCGCGGATCGCGTCGACCGCTGAGGGATCTTCGAGGCCCGACAGATCCCCGGGGTCGAGGCTGAGGTACGCGGCTCGCGCGACACGACGCATGATCTTGCCGTTGCGGGTCTTCGGCAGCGCCCCGACGACGATCACGCGATCAGGTTTCAGGGCCTTGCCCAGCGACTCCGCGACGCGGGCCGACACGGCCGCCCGCAGCTCCGGAGCGTCCGCCTCCCCACTGCGCAGCACGCAGAAGACGACGATCGCCTCGCCCTTGATGTCGTGCGGCACGCCGACCGCGGCCGCCTCCAGGACGCCGGGCACCGCGACGGCCGCCGACTCGACCTCGGCCGGGCCGACGCGCTTGCCGGCGACCTTCAGCGTGTCGTCGGATCGACCCTGGATGAACCAGTGCCCGTCGGCGTCGATGATGGCCCAGTCGCCGTGGACCCAGGTGCCGGGGATCCGCCGCCAGTAGGTCTCGAGGTAGCGCTCCCGGTCGTTCCAGAAGCCTCGCGTCATGCCCGGCATCGGCGCCCTGATGGCCAGCTCGCCGACCGCGCCCCGCACCTCCGACCCGTCGGGCCCGATGACGTCGGCCGCCGTGCCCACCGCCGGCCCGGAGAAGCCACAGGGCTTCATGGGCGTCAGGAGGTTGCCGCTCACGATGCCGCCACTGACCTCGGTGCCGCCGCTGTAGTTCACGATCGGCAGGCGCCCGCCACCGACCTCGCGGAACAACCACCACCAGGGCTCCGGGTTCCACGGCTCGCCGGTCGAGCCAAGCACCCGCAGGCTCGACAGGTCATGGCCGCGGACAGGCTCTGGCCCATGGGCCATGAGGGCGCGCACGAGGGTCGGCGAGACGCCCAGGTGGGTCACGCCGTGGCGGGCGGCCAGCGCCCACAGTCGGTCGTGGCCTGGAAAGTCAGGCGTGCCTTCGTAGAGCACGAGCGAGGCACCGAGCAGCAACGCCCCGCTGATGGCCCACGGTCCCATCATCCAGCCGAGGTCCGTGAACCAGAACAGCCGATCGCCGGCGCCGAGGTCGAAGTCATGGGCGAGATCCTGGGCGGCCTTGATGGGGAAGCCGCCGTGGACATGGACGGCGCCCTTCGGTCGGCCGGTCGTGCCCGAGGTGTAGATGATCATGTAGGGCGTCTCGGGGTCGGTCGTCTCGGTCGTTCGAAGCGACTCGACACCGGGCTCCGCCATCGCCTCGTGCCACCAGGCGTCCCGACCCGCGGTCCACGAGACCTCGGCGTCGCCCGGTAGACGCCGCACGACGAGCACCTCCCGCACGGACGGCACGAGCGCGACCGCGGCATCTGCCGTCGCCTTGAGAACCACGACGTTGCCGCGCCGGTAGAAGCCGTCGGCGGTGATGAGCAGCGATGCCCCGCAGTCGGTCAACCGGCTGGCGATGGCCTCGGCGCCGTAGCCCGAGAAGATGGGCGTGAAGATCGCCCGCAGCTTGCCCAGCGCGAGCACCGCCACGACCGTCTCGGGCAGCATCGGCAGCAGGATGCCGACCCGATCGCCGGCGCCGACGCCATGCGCCCGGAGCATGCCCGCCGCCAGGCCGACGGCGCTCCGCAGCTCCACGTTGGTGAGTGTCCGGATATCGCCGTCCTCACCCTCCCAGACAAGGGCGGACCCATCGGGATCGCGGGAGGCTCGCCCATCGACGGCCGCCGCCGCATGGTTGAAGGCGCCGCCGCCCCACCAGCGCGACCATTCGACCCCGTTGCTGATGTCGAGCACGGCCGAGGGCGGGCGCTGCCAGTCGAGCGCCAGGTCGTCGATCGCTGCGCCCCAGAACCAGCCCGGATCCGCCTCGGCGCGCCGCTGGAGTGCCTCCAGCCCGGGCTCACCGGTGGTGGCCAGGAACCTGCCCACTCGCGTCTCGCGGGCGGATCCCGCTGGCGGCCGCCAGGCGACGCCCTCGGCATCTCGCCCGAAGATCGGCCACCGGTCGAGGCGATCGCTCACCCCGTCATCGTAGCCGGGGGCTAGGGCTTCGAGACCTCGCGGAAGCGCACGACGAGGCGCTTGGCGCCACCGCTTACGCAGGTCTGCAGGGTGAGCGACGGCTGCGACTGGGAGGCGTACGCCCAGCCCACGTCACCATCCGGGGCGACGACCCGGTAGAAGCTCAGGCGGTAGTAGTGCGTGTTGCCGTTCGGGCCGTTGTAGACGGCCAGCATCCCGTCACGCAGGCGTCCGTTCTTGTAGGCCTTGTAGAGCGGGTAGAACCTGCCGAAGTCGTGGGCCATGAGGTAGACGTTGTTCGAGCCCGCGCAGCCCCAGCGGTAGACCGCGTTGCCTGGCGCCGTGGATCGTGAACACGGGAACCACGAGACGCTCTGGTTGATGCCCAGGCTCGGGAACCAGAAGCGGTTCCGACCGTTGTACGACGCGCTGCCTCCGCCGCCACCACCTGACCCGTTGTGGCGCTTGACGGCGGCCTTCTCCTTGGCCGCCTTCGCCGCCTTGGCGGCCGCGCGAGCGGCAGCCTTCGCCTCGGCCTTCGCCTTGGCCGCGGCCTTGGCGGCAGCTGCAGCGGCCGCCCGCTCCACGGCGCGGTCGACACGCCAGGCGGCGGCCACCCCGAGGCGCAGGTCGTCGAGGCCGATCGCCGGCTGGACGGCACCACCGGCGGCTTGGATGCTTCGGGCGGGGATATCGAAGGTGCGCAGGGTCGCTGCCTGAGCGGCGGCGCCGGCGGCCGCCCGATCCGGCTGGGCGGCCGTGACCGAGCCGACGAGCAGGGTCTCGGCGACGATGACCCAGGCGAGGCCGGCGGCGATGCGCATGGGGAGGCGGCGGGCGGGTCGCTTGTCCATGGCGCAAGGCTGGCCGGGCGACCCCGCCGGGTCGCTGGCTCGGTGGTCCGGGTGCAGGGTGACCGACGGGCTGGCCCGGAGGTCCCGGCCGATGGGGACCAGGCGCCGCGGGCGACGAACGGCGGCGGGGCCGTTGGGTCAGGCTGACATCGCTTTGGTGCGATCCGGTGAGGTTCACGACCGGGACCGGAGGGCCATGACCCGGTGCGCCGACGCACCGGCCTCCGATGCGTCCGCGCGCTGGGCCCTCGTCAGCCCGGTGTCAGCGCGCGCCGGATGGTGTACCGGGGAAGACCGTCATGGACTCGGCTGTGGCGTCCGGTTCGCATCCACGCCGCGGGGGATGCCGCCGTCGCCCGCGATCTCCGCAAGCCCTCGCTCGAGGGCAGCTTCGAGCTCGGGCGTCCAGCCGTCCCCGAACGCCCGATAGGGGCTGACGTCGACACGCGCGACGGGGCCACCTGCCCGGGCGGAGATGGCCTCGAACGTGGCCTGGCAGGCGTCGATGAGCGGCTGAGCGTCGGCCCAACGGACCGAGTTGCGAAAGCGGAAGAGGTACACGTCGCGCGGCGTCGGATCAGGGGCCATCGAGACCACCACATGAAGCGCGTTATCGGTCAGCGTCGGATCGCCGCAGCCCATCTCGCCGCTCGTACGCTCGTGGACGCTGATGCCGTTGAGCGCCCAGGCCGCGAAGATCTCCGGATAGCCGCCGGGCGTGGGCAGCGGCTGCGACGACGAGACCTCAGACCCACAGCCGATCACTGCGAGCGCCGCCACCACGACGGCCATCGATCGGGACACGAGCGACACTCGGGACATCGTCAACAGGCTATCGCGTGGCTTCACCCTCAGCGCTGGGCTCGCTTCTTCGCTTCGCGCAGGCGCGCCAGGGTGTCGGTGTCGGTAGACGCGGTGGTCGGCGCGGCCGGAGTCGGTTGCGCGGCCGGCTCGCTCGCAGCAGGCGGCGTGATCGCCGGCGCCGAGGCCGTGGTCGTAGGCGCCGACGGGGATGTCGGAGCCGAGGCTGCAGTCGAACCAGGAGTGTTCGCTGGTGGTCTCACCAGTGCCGCCCTGGACCGCGATCCCGCTGCGCGATCCTTGGCGGCCAGCATCCCGCCGACCGCCTCGGGCCGGGCCGCCCGGCCGCGACCGAGGACTCGCGCCCCGAACCACGCCCGCGCAGCGACCAGCTCCCGGCGCGAGATCGAGACCCGCCGGATGGCGACGTCGATGGGGAAGAGCAGCAGCGCCAGCACGAGCAGCAGCGGCCAAAGGTCGCTCGCGAATGCGGTCGAGCGCAGATCGTGCGTCCACACATCCTCGGCCTCGGCGATGGCTCGCCCGCCTGTGGCCGCCCGCAGCGTCGTGAGCAGCGACTCGTTGACGCCCAGCAGCCGGTATTCGGCAGCCGTCGGCGCCACGAGGCCGAGCGTCCGACCGAGGTCGGCCACGCCTTCGCGCTTCTGGAGCACGCGAAGCGCGTATGCCCCCGGCTGGAGGGTGCCCATGGGTGCCTCATAGACGCCGGGAGCGACCTGCTCGAGCTGGACCACCCGCTGGCCGAGCTCCGGGTCGACGACCGTCACGGCGGTGTCGTAGAAGTCGCGCGGCGTGCCGTCGCTCTCGACCGACGTCACGCGCAGCCGCGCGTCGTCGCCGTCGGTCACGAACTCGGCCTCGATGCCGCCGGTCTCCTCGCCCGGGAACGTCCAGCGCACGAGCTGGCTGAAGAAGCGGTCGAAGCCCGGCCAGCCGACCCAGCCCGTCGCCCATCGCCCGGTCGCATCCGATGTCCAGGCGACCGACCGGCCGAGGCCGTACTGCCACTGGGCGAGGATGGGATCGTCTCGCCCGCTGACGAGGATCGTCTCGGCGGCCGCCTTGGGCGTCGTGCCGTTGTAGCCCAGCAGCCGCGGCAGGCCCTCTTCGAGCCCGGCGAGGATGGGCGACGACCCGGTCTGGACCGGGAAGAAGGCCTCCTCGACGATCTGCTGGCCGGAGACCTGCTGCGTCTCCTTGAGGAAGATGTCGGGGATGCTGGCCGGGTTGGCGGCCGGGTAGTAGCGGCCGCCGCCCTGCTCGGCGAGCTGCTTGAGGATGTCGGCCGAGCCGCCCCCGGCACCGACGGTCGAGAGCGTGATGCCGGCCGCCTTCATGCGCTCGATGAGCGCGCCGTAGTCGCCGCTCGATGACCAGCCGTCGGTCAACAGGACGATGTGACGCCGCGTGGCCGACGTCGCCTCCAGCGACGCGACCGCCTCTGACAGCCCAGCGAAGATGTTCGTCTGGCCCTCGGCCTTGATGCCCGAGATCTTCGACTCGACATCGCCGACGGAGCCCAACGGCGCTGTCCGGATCGCCCAATGGGCGTTCTCGTTGAAGGCCACGACCCCGAACTCGTCGCGCGGCGTGAGCGCGGCGACCGCCCGCATGATGGCCTCCTTGCCGATGTCCACCTTGGGCACGCCCTGGATGGCGACGCCCAGGTCCCGCTGCGCGACGTTGCAGTGGCAGGCGTCCATGGAGCCCGACTTGTCCATGACCACGACGAGTGCCACATCGGGTTGCTTCTCGCGGTCACGCACATCCATGTCGACCGGCAGGGTCTCCTCGAGCGGCGTCTGCTTGTAGCCGCCGGCACCGTACGAGCGCGGCCCGCCGATCATCACCAGCCCGCGGCCGAGATCACGCGTGAAGGCTTGCATGGCCAGCATCTGGCGCTCGTTGAGCCGCGTCCGCGGTGCATCGACGAGGACGACCGAGTCGTAGGCGGCCAGGCCGGTCAGCGAGTCGGGCGCTGCCTCGGGCACCACGAGGCTCACGTCCTGTCGCTCGCGCTCCAGGGCGGTCACGAGGTTGCCGGCGACCTCCTCGTCACCGGCCACGACCAGGATGCGCGGGTCGCCTTTTACGATCGTGTCCGAGTCGGCGCGGTCGTTCTGGCCGAACGTGTCGCGACCGGCCTCGACGAGCGCTCGGAACGTGTGGAAGCCGGCCTCCGTGGCGCGCGTCCGGAAGACGATCGTGTTGCTGCCCTCGTCGAGCGTCACCTGCTGCGAGCCGATCTGCTCGCCGTCGCCGAACAGCCGGACGGTGGCCGGCTGTCTGACCGTCGAGCTGACCGTGACCGTGGCCTCGATCTCCTCGCCGACCCGGGCCGTCGAGGGCGTGTGAAGCCGCTCGACGATGACCTCGTCGGCCGCCAGCTCGCCGACGGCGCGGGTCTCGACCTGCACGCCGCGAGCAGCCGCCAGGGCCGCCTCCGACGTACCGCGCCCGGTCGTGTCGTTGCCGTCGCTCACGAGCACGATCCGCTTCTGGGTTTCGTCCGGGAAGAGCGCCGCGGCCAGCCGGAGCGCACCGCCGATGTCGGTCGAGCCCTTGACCGGCACGGATGCCAGGGCGGCCATCTCCGTCAACTCGCTCGGCAGCTGCTCGACGAGCGCGTCACCGCCGAAGGCGACGATGCCGGCCCGGTCGCCCTCCTTCTTGACCGCGATGGCCTCGCGCACGAACTCGATCGCCTCCGCCCGTCCGGTCGTGCCCACGGAGTCCGAGAGGTCGACGACGAAGACGGTCGTGAGCTTGTCGACCGGCCAGACGAACTGGAGGCCGGCCAGCGCGAAGACGATGAGGCTCAGGAGCACGACGCGGACGACCAGCCCGACCCGCCGCCGTCGCAGCCCGAGGTGATGCCGTGCCGCTCGACTGAGCAGCAGCGTGAGGCCGATAGCGGGCACGAGCAGGAGCAGGAGCTGCGGAGCGGTGAAGCCGAACGGCAGGCTCATCGCGCAGCACCCTTCGGCGTGCGCGGCCGCCGCCCGAGCCCACCCAGCCAGCCGCGGATCCGCCGCGCACCGTCGCGCTCGTAGACCAGCCACTCCACGAGCAGCAGGGCCAGCGCCGCCAGGGCGATCGGGATCCACCACTCGTCGCGGGCGATGCCGGCCTCGCCGCCCGTTACGGGCTGCCCGCCGATGGCCGTCAGCCGCGCCCCGTCACCAGGCGCGATGTTCGATTCCTCCAGGTCGAACAGGTCGACCGCGAACCGGAGCTGCCCGGCCGCGATCGGAGCGGCGGACCCCGAAGGGCTGGGTGACGGGCTCGGGGTGGGGGTCGCCCGAGCGCCAGGCGAGCCCGACGGGTTTGGCTCGACCGGTGCCGGGATGGGCTCGGCAGTGTAGGCACCCAGCTGACTCGTACCCACGAACGTGACCGTGGCGGCGCCACCGTCGGGTGGCCGCAGCTCGGTCAGCGTGCCGTCCGGCGCCGTGACCGTCATGCCGGCGGTGCCCGGCGGCAGGACCAGCTCGACGGGCGCGCCGGGCTTGATGGGCTGGAGCGTGCTCGCGTCGCGCCCCAGCAGCTCGCCCGACAGGTTGGCGACGAGGATGGGCCAGGCGACCTGGAGCGGCAGGTCGCTCTGGCGGACGTCGAAAGCCAGAACCGCGGTCGCCAGGCCGTCCCGCAGACCGCTGTAGAGGAGGGGCGCCGACGACGGCCCCGGCAGGACCGTGCGCGCCCATGCCGGCAGCTCCATCCGCTGCGCCTCGGCGACGTGGATGCGCGTCAGGTCCACGTCCCGCAGCAGCGGCTCGTCCGGCGCGACCCGCCCGATGGCCGGCTGCTCGAGCGTCCCGCTGACCGTGCCGAGGACGCTCGTCCGCGGTGGCGCGATGGCCAGGACGGGCTTGTCGGGCAGCTCGGCCGGCAGGACGCCGTCGAAGACGATGAGGTCGAACTGTTCGAGCCCGGTGGTCGTCGCATACTCCTCGGCCGTGGCGCCGTAGAGCTCGACGTTGGGCAGCAACGACAGCGCGTTCTGCAGATAGACGTTGCCCGGCCCGACGAGCAGGATGCGCTGGAGTCGATCGCTGGGCACGATGGCCCAGGCGGCGTCGTCGGCCGCCAGCTGGTCGGGCGGGCCGGCAGCCTCGGCGCCTGACGCCTCCGCCCCCGACGGCTCCAGCGCGGACAATCGCGCCTCGACGACCGACGTCCCCGGGGGCAGCTCGTCGATGACGACCTGCGTCTGCGTCAGCGGATCGAGGAACAGGTCCCGGGCCGTGAACGGCTGACCATCCGCGAGCACCTGGAGGCGGCGCGAGACGGCGCTCGCATCGAGGTTGGCGATGCTCACGAAGAGGCTGCGCTTGACGCCGCCGGCGCCGGTCTGCACGGACAGGGCTGCGATCGCCTGGTTGTGCCGGTCGCGCCCGACGGGCACGACCCGAACGGGCGCCTGGGTCCGCAGGTCGGGTGCCGCGCTGCCGGCGTCGTCGGTCACGACGATGATCTCGGCACCCCGCGCCCGTGACGCCAGCGCGTCCGCCAGCCGCAGCGCCTCCGTCAGGTCACCCTTGCCGGCGGTCTGGGTGATGCCCTCGATCAGAGCGGCCGCGCGGCCGCGATCGGTGACCTCGTTGGCGACGACACGGGCCGTCTCGCCCGCCGCCACGATGCTCACCTTGCCGTCCGACGGAAGCTCGACCAGGGCGTCGGCGGCGGCGCGTTTGGCCGCGGTCATGCGATCCGGGAAGACGTCCGTTGCGCCCATGCTCGCGGAGGCGTCCACGACGAGGACGACATCCCGGGCGAGACCCGCCGGTCGCTCCAGGAACGGCCGGGCTGCCGCCAGCACGAGGATGGCCACCAAGAGCAGCTGGAGGAGCAGCAACAACGACCGACGCAGGCGCTGCCAGGGGGCGTTGGCCTCGACATCGCGGACGAGCTGCTGCCACAGATAGGTGCTGCTGACCGCCCGCTCTTCGCGCCGCAGGCGAAGCATGTAGAAGGCGAGGATGAGCGGGATGAAGGCCAGGCCGGCGATGGCCAGGGGCGCCAGGAAGGGCATCGGTCAGGCGGCCGTCGCAGGCACGTGTCCAGCGAGCGCGGCCATGGTCAGGCCACGACGCGCCGGCGGCGCAGCTCGGCGAAGACGAGGTCGGCCAGCGGCAGCGTCGTGGGCACCGGCACGAACGATGCCCGTCGCTTCGTCGCGACCGCTTCCAGGCCCGCCTGCCATGCCGTCAGTCGCGCACGGTAGGCGTCGATCGTGGCCAGGTCGGCGGTGATGTCGACACCTGAGCCGGACTCCGCGTCGACCAGCCGAAGATCGCCCTCGAGCGGTGGATCGAACTCCTCGGGACTGAGCGTCTGGAGGACGGCCACCTCGCAGCGCGTGCCGGCCAGCTCGCTGATCGCCCGCTCGGCGTTGGCATCGAAGCAGTCGCTGATGAGGATGAGCGGCCCGCGCTGGGTCAGCTGCGCCGCGTAATGGCGCGCGCAGGCAGCCAGGTCCGTGGGGCCTGCTGCGGCCTGGACCGGCGACAGGTCGGCGAGGACCTGGAAGATGCGGTTCGTGCCACGCACGGCCGGATAGCGTCGCGCGACTCGGCCCTGGAGCACGGCCAGACTGATGCGGTCATAGGACGCGAGACCGACGTACGCCAGCGCCGCAGCAGCCCGCTTCCCGAACAGCAGCTTGTCCGGTTCGCCGGTGCCCATCGAGCCCGAGGCGTCGAGGAGGATGTGGACGGTCACGTCCTCCTCCTCGATGAAGAGCTTGATGAACAGCTTCTCCAGCCGTGCGTAGATGTTCCAGTCGAGCGTCCGCAGGTCGTCGCCCATGCTGTAGTCGCGGTAGTCGGCGAATTCGACCGATACGCCTCGCTTGGCGCTCCGTCGCACGCCCTTCATGCCGCCCCGGACGGCCTTGCGGGTCACGAGCATGAGTTGCTCGAGCTGGCGCAGGAACGTCTCGTCGAAGACCGTCGGGTCCACCGCCGAGGGCAGCAGGTCGTGGCGCTTCTCCGGCTCGCTCGCCGGCGCGGCGCGTTGATCGGTCATCGGAGCGCCCGTCAGTCGACGGTCGGCGGGGCGACGGCGTCCAGGACGGCGCGGATGATGGCGTCCGGCGTGATGCCCTCGGCCTCGCCCTCGAAGTTGCGGATGACGCGATGCCGAAGGGCCGGCAGGGCGACCTCGCGGACGTCATCGATGGCCACGTTGTAGCGGCCGTCGAGCAGGGCGTTGATCTTGCCCGCCAGGACGAGCGACTGGGCGCCGCGCGGCGAGCCGCCGTAGCGAACGTACTCGCGCACGAGCCCCGGCGCGCGATCGTTGTCGGGGTGGGTCGCTGCGAGCAGGCTGACGGCGTACGCGGTCACGTGCGGCGCGATGGGCACGCTTCGGGCGAGGCGCTGCATGGCCACGATGTCGGCGCCGCTGGCGACGTGCTCGACCGTGCTCGTTGCGTTGCCGGTCGTGCGGTCCATGATGGCGACCAGGTCTTCCTCGGGCGGGAACGGCACCCAGAGCTTGAACATGAAGCGATCGAGCTGTGCTTCGGGCAGCGGATAGGTGCCTTCCATCTCGAGCGGGTTCTGCGTCGCCAACACGAAGAACGGCGGCTCCAGCTTGTAGCGTTGGCGGGCGACCGAGACCTGCTGTTCCTGCATCGCCTCGAGCAGCGCCGACTGTGTCTTGGGCGTCGCACGGTTGATCTCGTCGGCGAGCACCAGGTTGGCGAACACCGGCCCGGGCTGGAAGCGGAATTGCCGGCCGCCTTCCTCCTCGACCAGGATGTTCGTGCCCACGATGTCGGCGGGCATCAGGTCCGGCGTGAACTGGATGCGATTGAAACCGCAATCGAGGACCTCGGCCATGGTCCGAACGAGCATCGTCTTGCCCAGGCCGGGCACGCCCTCGAGGAGTGCGTGGCCGTTGGCAAGCATGCAGGTGAGCGTCTGGCGGACGAGCGCCTGCTGGCCGACGATGACGCGGCCGACCTCGCGCTCGATGGCGTGGGCTCGTTCGGCGAAGTCATCGGGGCCGATCTCCGGTGTCGGCGTGGCAGTCGAGGCGGCGGCGTCGGTCATCGGTCGGCTCCCTTGCGGTCGGATCAGGGGTTGAGCGACGAGAAGTAGTCGCGCACGTAGTCCTTGACGCCGAGCGGGACGGCGCTCCGGTCGAGGCTCGTGATGGCGAAGTCGTAGAAGTCCTGGTAGACGCTCGTGTAGGGCACGAACGCATCATTCGAGATGCCCTGGCCCTGGCCCTGTCCCTGCTGTGTCTGGCCGTCGCCCCCGCCGCCAGAGATGTACGACGGGTCGCCCGGGCGACCGAGCCGGTCGAAGTCGGCGAAGATGCCATCGAGGTCGCCGGTCCCGAACTGTCGGTTGCCTCGAGTCGGCCCGCGGAACTGGCCGTTGGACCCGGTGCCGCTGCCCAGGAATCGGGCATTCGAGCCGCCGCCGCCGAGGCTGCCCTGACCCTGACCCTGGCCTTGGCCCTGACCTTGGCCTTGGCCCTGACCTTGGCCTTGACCGCTCGGGTTCGGGCTCCCTTGGCCCTGACCTTGCCCTTGGCCCTGTCCGCTCGGGCGCGGACTGCCTTGTACCTGGCCCTGCTGTCCCTGACCCTGCTGGCCTTGACCGGCCGTCTGGCGCCCCGCGTCGGCGAGGTCGCGGCGCGCTTCCTGCAATCGGGAGGCCGCGCCGGACAGGTCGCGCGTCGCCGTCACGCGACGATCGGCCCCGGTCAGCGCGTCACCGAGCCGGTCGAGCGCGGACTTCGCCCCCGCCGTGTCCCCCTGCGCCAGGCTCTGTGCCGCCTCGCTCAACGCGGTGCCGGCAGCGCCGTCGGCCTGCGAGGCCGTCGCCTCCATCTCGGCCAGCTGCCGGGCCAGCTCACGTTGCTCGGCCGGCGTGATCTCATCGAGCTTGTCGCCAAGGTCCTCGAGGTCCTGGCGTGCCTTCTCGGGATCGCCGTCGCGGTTCGCGTCGGGCTTGCCGGTCGCGGCGCTCGACAACGCCCGGCTGAGCGACGTGAGCGACGCAGCGCGCTGCTCGTTCGCCGGATCGACCTGGGCGCGGACATCGGATTCGATTGCGCCGAGGCGGGCGAGGTTCACGTCGAGGTCATTCGTGCGGTCGCGCAACTGGCGTGCGAGATCGCGGAGCTCCTGCGCCAGTCGCGTTCGCGGGTCGTTCGCGTCCGCACCCTTGGACTCGAGATCCTGGGCGACGCGCTCGATCGCCTCCGCCTGCCGTTCCGCCGCCTCACGGACCTGCTGCTGCTGCGCGATGACCGCGTCCTGTGGGTTCGGCAGCAGGAGCACCGGCGCCAGGAGCACCAGGGCGACGAGCGCAACGGCGGCGGGTCGGCGTGAGAAACGTGGCGCGAACAATGAGTGCGGAGCGAGACGGATGGCACTCAGCGCGTCACGGCGCTGACGGCGGACGAATCGATCGGTCTCGGCCGCCTCGTCGAGTGGGCCTGTGTCCAGCGTGTCCGACTCGTCACCATCTCTGACGGGTCCAGGCCCGGAGGATGCCGGGAATGCGACGGCGAGCTCGAGCGCACTCGAGACCCGGTCGCCCAGTCCGGCCTCGGCATCCACGGCGAGCGCGGTCTCGCCGAGTCGCGGTCGCGCCCGCACACCGGCCACGAGCAAGCCGAGTAGCCCGATGACCGGGATGGCGGCGGCGATGAGAGCAGCCGACGGCAGCGGGACGAAGCGCGCGATGGTCCACAGGATGAGTTCCGCGACGATGACCGCGGCCACGGCGATCCAGCCACGACGGACCAGGCGCCGCATCCACAACCGGTCGCGGTGCGGTCGGAGTGACGCCCGGACGTCGAGCAGGTCCGGGTCGAGCGGCCCGGCAAGCACGTCGGCGGGATCTGGCGGGACCACGATCGGCCGTTCGGGCGCCCCACGGCGAGTCCGTCGGGCGAGGCGGTCGCGGATCGACATCAGC
>DATBSD010000081.1:0-22089 GCA_036559965.1 Candidatus Limnocylindrales bacterium | reverse complement strand
GACGAGGTGCGTGCCGCCCAGGCAGCCGAAGACCTTCAGGGCGATGAGCTTGGCATCGGGCGCCACGCCGGGGCCGACGACGAAGTCGGTCGGGTCGGCGAACGTCGAGGCGTCATACGGGCCGGGGTAGGTGCTGTGGTCGGCCAGGACGCCCTGACCGGCGGCGATGCCGGAGACATGGCTGCCGTGGTCACCGCAGTCGAGAGGATCCTCGTCAGGTGCCGGCGTCGGTGATCCCTCGTCGCCGCTCGCGTCGTAGTCGTCGCCGGCGAAGTCGTGGCCCGCGATGACCTTGGCGGTCGGGAAGGAATCGGGCTCGACGGCTGCCGGATCGTTGTCGTCGTAGGCCTCGGGCGTGCCGGGACCGCCGAAGTTCGCATGCGTGTAGTCGATGCCGCTGTCGATGACCGCGATGGTCTGTCCCAGGCCGGTGACGCCGGTCGTCTGCCATGCGGTCGGCGCGCCGACGTACGGCACCCCACGGACATTGCTGCGTTCGTAGGTCGGCAGCCGTCGGACGGCGACGACGCCGGGCAGCGCCGCGAGATCCGCCAGCTTGGCGTTGGTGGTGCGGACCTTGATGCCGTTATAGGCGTACTGATAGCGGTCGAGGACGCGGGCGCCCAGCCGCTTGATCCGGGCATCGAGCTTGCCCTGCTCGGCGCGCAGGCGCTTTGCGGCGCTTTGCCGCTCGGATCGGCCGGTCAGCGAGGCCGCCGCGATGACCGGGCGTGCGTCCATCTGGAGGACGACGGTGACCGTGCGGTCCGGATCGGCGAGATAGGGCCGGAAGCTGGAGTCGGTGGTGCTGACGTCGGCCTTCTCGAAGTGGCGGGTGGGGTCGGCGCCGAGCGCGGTCGGGACCATGGCCCCCAGGAGCAGGCAGATCGCCGCGAGGCTGGCGATGGATCGCTTCATGAGCTTCCTTCTGACGCACTCGACGGAGCAGAGAGGCGACCGTACATCCGCCGGTCGCGTCGGGTCAATCCAGCCCTTCTGCGGAGGTCTGTCGTCCGGTGCCCTGACGCACCACGACGGTCATCTCGCGGCATGGTCCAGCCGGTAGCATGCGGTCATGTCGATCGACCATCGGGCCGCGAGCGGTACCTGGCACTACGGCCTCATCGCCCGTTGGTGGGCGGAGTTCAATCTGCCCGAACCGGCGGAGGTGGCCTACTACGGCGACGCCATCCGGCGCTACGGTGAGCCTGCGCTCGACTGTGGATGTGGCACGGGCCGGTTGTTGCTGCCGCTCCTCGCCGAGGGTCTCGATGTCGACGGCGTGGATGTCTCGGGCGACATGATCGCCCTGGCAGCCGAGCGGGCGACAGAGGCCGGCCACCGGCCGCTGCTGCGAGCGCAGGCCACCCACGAGCTCGACCTGCCGAGGCGCTACAGCACGATCTTCATGTGCGGTGTCTTCGGGCTCGGCGGACGCCGCGATCGTGATCGTGACGGTCTCCGACGCGTCCGCGAACACCTCGAGCCGGGTGGTGCCCTCGTCCTCTGGCACGAGCTGCCCTTCGCGGGCCTCGATCCAGCCTCATGGGCGCACTGGCTGCCCGGCCACCGGAGCGACCTGCCGCGTCCCTGGCCCGCCACGGGCGATCGGCGGGAGGCAGCGGACGGTGATGAGATCGAGCTCCTTCGCCGCATGGTCGACTTCGACCCGCGCAGCCAGCGGCAGTCGTTCGAGATCAGGGCGCGCCTGTGGCGCGGCGGCGGCCTGGTCCAAGAGGAGACGTATGGCTTGCACGAGAACCTCTACTTCGAAGCCGAGCTCGCGCTGGTGCTCGAGGAGGCCGGCTTCAGCGAGGTGACCGTCGAGGCAGCCTACGAGCGGCGCCCGGCGACAGCCGACGACGCAACGCTCATCGTCATCGCCCGCGTGTAGCGAGCCCGGCAGGCAGCGGATCCGTCGGCCGGGCTCGAAGGCTTGGCGGGCTAGACTCCAGCCCTGATGACGCTGCCCGACGACCTCGCTTCGCCGCCCCGCGGCCGTGCCCGCTGGATCCTGGCCGTCGTGGCGGTGATCGTCGTCGTGGCGCTGCTCGTCTCGGCGCTGACGTGGAATCAGCCGTCGCCGGCCGTGCTCCAGGCCATCGCGCCGCAGGACGACGATCCGGCTCCGGCCGCCCGAGCAGCCGGGGTCGACGCGGTCATCGCTGGTTCGGCGCCGTCCGACTGGGACCCCGCCATCCAGAGCGACTACGGCTCGGCAGCCACCATCGCCCAGATCTTCGAGGGATTGACCGCGGTCGATGCCGGCGGGACCATCCAGCCGGCATTGGCCGAGTCGTGGCGCGTCGAGGACGGCGGGCGCCGCCTCGTGTTCAGGCTGCGGGACGGCATCACCTACTCCGATGGCAGCCCGATCACCGCCGATGACGTGGTCGCCAGCTGGCTCCGCCTCATCGATCCCGAGCGACCTTCGCCGCTCGCCTCGTTGCTCTCCGATGTCGCCGGCGCCGACGAGCGTCTGGCCGGTCGCGCCGGACCGGACGACGTCGGATTGCGAGCCGACGGTCGCGAGGTCATCGTCGAGTTCCGGCGGCCGGCGGCCTACTTCCCGGCCGTCGCTGCCTCGCCGACGTTGGCGGTGCTGCCGCCGTCGGCCATCGCGGCCTTCGCTGGCGCCGAGCTGCCCGACGACCTCGTCGTCAGCGGCGCCTATCGCCCGACCTCGCAGACGCTGTCGTCGATCCGACTCGAGGCCAACCCGCGGTACTGGGCCGGTGAGCCGGCCCTCGACACCATCGACATCGTCTCCGACCTCGACGGCAAGTCCGTGGTCGAAGCCTTCGAAGATGGCGACATCGATTACGGCCGGATCTCCGACTTCGACGCCGGCTGGATCGCCTACGACGAGGCCCTCGGCCCTCAGCTGCGGCGGCACACGGAACAGGCCGTCGACTACTACGGCTTCGACACGACCCGACCGCCCTTCGACGACACGCGTGTCCGACAGGCCTTCGGCCAGGCCGTCGATTGGCGCTCCATCGTGCGGCTCACCACGCCCGATGCCATCCCCGCGACGTCGCTCGTGCCACCCGGTGTGCCCGGGCGCAGCGCGGCGGATGCGCTGCCGCCGTACGACCCGGAAGCCGCCCGTCGTCTGCTGGCCGAGGCCGGCTACCCGGGCGGCAGCGGCTTCCCGGAGACGGCGCTGGTCACCCAGGGCTATGCCTGGGACGGCCCGGTGGCATCCCAGATCGAGGCCAATCTGGGCATCGAGCTGCGCCAGGAGGTGATGCCCTTCGATGCCTACTTCGAGCGCCTCGAGGACGGTGAAGGACCGAACTTCTGGGCGATGTCGTGGGTCGCCGACTACTCGGCGCCGCAGGACTTCCTGGGCCTCCTGCTGGAGTCCGGCAGCACGAACAACTACGGCCGCTGGAGCGACGCCACGTACGACGACGCGATCGACGGCGCGGCGGCGAGTGCTGACAGCGCGGAGCAGGCTCGCCGTTACGCCGAAGCCGAGGCCATCGTGCGCGATGCCGTGCCCATCGTGCCGATGGCCTATCACGAGGGCTGGGCGCTGGGTCAGGACTCCCTGGCCGGCACCGAGGTGTCCGGCCTGGGCATCCTGCGCTTCGCGAGCCTGGAGCGGGTCGAGCCATGACTCGGGTCGTGCGCCGCTCCGCCGCGGCCGTTCTCCTGGTCGTCGGCGGCGTGCTGCTCGCGACGCTCGCGCCGCCGGCGGCCGTGGCCGCTGATCGGGTCGAGTTCGAGCGGCCGATGGCGAGCTCGGACTTTCCCGTCGGCACGACATGGCAGCAGGCGTTCCGGATGGCCGACGCCCCGCGCCGTGTCGAGCTCATGACGCGCCTCGAGGGCACCGAGACGTGGCTCGTCCAGGAGGTGCCCTTGGCCGATACCACGGGGCCGAGCTTCGAAGCATCGGTGACCGACAGGGCCTTCCAGCTGCCGAACAGCCGGGTCGAGTATCGCTTCCGCATCACGCCCCGCTCCGGGGCTCCGGAGACGGGTCCCACGGCGACGCTGGCCGTGCAGGACGATCGGATCGACTGGCGGACGATCGCGGGCGATGTCGTCCGGCTGCACTGGCACGATGGCAACGAGGACTTCGCGCGCCGCGCCCTGCGCATCGCCGAGGAGTCGGTCGCCGAGACGAGCGAGCTGCTCGGCGTGAACGAGACCGAGCCCATCGACTTCTTCGTCTACGGCGACCCCGAGCAGTTCCAGTCTGCGCTCGGACCCGGCACCCAGGAGTTCGTGGCCGGCCGCGCCGTGGCGGAGATCCGGACGCTCTTCGCGGTCCTCGAGCCGAACGAGATCGGGTCGCCATGGCTGTCGATCGTCGTGCCCCACGAGCTGGCCCACCTCGTTTTCGACACCGCGACGGCCAACGAGCTGCACCAGCCACCGCACTGGCTCAACGAGGGGCTCGCGACGTATCTGTCGGAAGGCTTCGTCGATGCGGATCGCCGTCGAGTCACGACGGCCATCGATCGCGGCACGCTGCTGCCCTTGAAAGCCATCGCGAACGGCTTCCCGGGGACCCGCGAGGACCTCTTCTACCTGGGCTACGCCGAGGGCGCCTCGGCCATCGACTTCTTCATCCGCACGTATGGCCAGGAGACGCTTGTCCAGCTCATCCGGAGCTTCGCCGACGGCGTCACCGACGACGATGCGTTCCGGGCCGCGACGGGCGCCGGCATCGCCGAGTTCGAGGCCGCCTGGCTGGCCGACCTGGGAACGGCGGCTCCGACGGCGCACGGGCCGCGCGAGGCCCGCCCCGGTCGGACACCGGACGCCTGGGTGACCGACATCGGGGCCGGCCGACCGCCGGCATCGTCACCACCTGACCCGTCGACGCCGCTGGCACCGCAGCCGGATGCGCCCGTGGCTCCGGCGTTGCTGGTCGTGGCGCTGCTGGTCGGAGCCGTCGCGGTGATCTCGTTCGTCGTCCTCCGACGCCGACCGACGCCGTCGGCCGCTGCACCGGTCGCCCCCATCGCGGACCCGGGCCTGGCGCATGATGACGACGCGCGCGATGAACCGCCGCCGGGAGACCGGTGGGGCAGCCCGTCGTGAGCGCCGTGACCGGCCGGCTCCGGCGCGTGCCGGGCTGGCAGTGGACGTTCGCGGTCGCGCTCCTGGCGCTCGGCTTCCTCATCGCCGTCCAGCTCGGCGCCGAGGGACCGCGGGTCCGCTACAGCAGCTCCGAGCGGCCGCCCTTGCTCGAGACCGCGCGCGAGCTGGATGCGGCCCAAGCGGCGCTCCAGGAGCGGATCCTGTCCCTGCGTGACCAGATCGCCGCCGCGGAGGTGGCCTCGGCCGGCAACGACCAGGCGGTCACCGACCTCAACGAAGGGCTCGCGGCGGCGCGCTTGGCCGCCGGGCTGGTCGAGATCGAGGGCCCGGGCATCGTCGTCCGCATCGACGACTCCGGGCTGCCCGTGCCGCCCGGGGAAGCGGCCGCCGACTACCTCGTCTCGGCGAGCGACCTGCGCGACCTCGTCGTCGAGCTGTGGCAGGCTGGCGCGGAGGCCATGAGCGTGAACGGCGAGCGCGTGGTGGAGACGACCGCATTGACCGACATCGGCTCCTCGATCCTCGTCAATAGCGCCTATCTCCAGCCGCCCTACGATCTCAGCGTCATCGGGCCAGAGGGACTCTACGACCGACTGACGACATCGCCGGGCTTCATCGACCTCGTGCGCACGCGGGTGCAGGACTACGGCCTCGAGCTCGGCTTCCTGCCCTCCGACGCGGTCGTCGTGCCCGCCTTCGCCGGCGCCGTCTCGCTCACCCAGGGCCGCCCGGAGGCAACGCCGGTGCCGGCGGCCAGTGGCGCACCGGCCGCGCCGGGGCAGCCAGCGCCTTGAAACAGCCACGGGCCCTGACGGCCGTCACCCTGGTCGCCTTCGTGCTCGGCATCCTGCTCGTCATGCAGCTCCGCGCGCAGGACAGCGTCGGTGGCATGGAGCAGCTCAGCGCCGCCGACCTGACCGTGCTCATCGCCAACCTCAACGACCGCAACAACCTCCTGCGGGCCGAGGTCGCCGACCTCGAGGCCGACCTGCGCGCCATCGAGGCGAGCGGAGCCAGCGGCCAGGGCAATGTCGGGCGTCTGCAGGCGGACCTGACGAGGCTGCGCCTGTGGGCGGGGCTCGATGCGATCGAGGGCCGGGGGGTCGTCGTCGCCATCGTCGGCCCCATCACCGCGGACGCGGTCAATGACCTGTTGGACGAGCTGCGACTGGCGGGCGCGGAGGCCATCGCCGTGGCCGGCGTGCGGGTCGTGCCCGGGGCGACCGTCGCCGGCACCCCGGCCGCGCTGTCGATCGAGGGCGTGGACCTCGGCCGCGCCTTCGAAGTCCACGCCATCGGCAGCCCGCAGGCGCTCCAGGCCATCCTCGATCGCTCGGGTGGCATCGTCAGCCGCATCGCGGTCGGCCAGCCGGACGTCTCGCTCGAGGTCGTGCCCAGCGAGACGGCGCTTCGCCTGCCGGCGACCGAGCGAGACCTGACGCCGGATGGCGCCACACCTCGTCTCTAGGCCGCCGGCGTCCGTCGCCGAGGGCCTCTGGTATCCTGCCGCCTCGTGCGAGACCTCAGCCAGCGAGCGCTGGACACCGCCGTCCAGCGTGGCGCGACGTATGCCGACGTGCGCGTCGTGCGGCGCAGCGAGGAGTCCCTGTCCGTCAAGTCCGGACGGGTCGACGCTGTCGGCTCCGGTGAGTCCGAGGGCTTCGGCGTGCGCGTCATCGTCGACGGCGCCTGGGGCTTCGCTGCATCGAGCCGGCTGACGAACGACGAAGCCGACCGGGTCGCGGCGGAGGCCGTGCGCGTCGCGCGGGCGTCGGCGACGGCCCAGCGGCGCCCCGTCGTGCTCGACGATCGTCCGGTCGCCCGCGGCAGCTACCGGACGCCGTATGACATCGACCCATTCGAGGTCTCCATCGAGGACAAGGTCGGGCTGCTGCTGGGCGCCGAACGGGCGATGGCGGCGACCGAGGGCATCGCCTTCGCCGAAGCGTCCTACTCGGCGCAGCGGGAATGGAAGTGGTTCGCGGCCTCCGACGGCTCGGAGACCGATCAGGAGCTGACCCACGTCGTGGCGGCCATCGAGGCCAACGCCGTCGATGGCGACGAGCTGCAGCGGCGCTCCTATCCCGATTCGGGCCAGGCCGGGGGCTGGGAGTGGATCGTAGGGCTCGATCTGGTCGGCAACGCGGCCCGCATCGCGCCCGAGTCGGTCGCCCTGCTGTCCGCTCCGCAATGCCCGGCCGGGCGCACGACGGTCGTGCTCGACCCGTCGCAGCTGTACATGCAGGTCCACGAGAGCTGCGGTCATCCGGCCGAGCTCGATCGCGTCTACGGCACCGAAGCCTCCTACGCCGGCACGAGCTTCCTGACCACGGACAAGCTCGACGAGGGCTTCAGGTACGGCTCGGACCTGGTGACCATCGTGGCCGACGCGACGACGCCAGGCGGCATGGGCACCTTCGGCTGGGACGATGAGGGCGTCGCCGCCCAGACGGTACCCATCGTCGACCGCGGCATCCTCGCCGGCTATCTGAGCTCGCGCGAGACGGCGCCGCGGATCGGGCGCCAGAGCGGGGGCGCGATGCGCGCCGACGGCTGGGACCGGATCCCGCTCATCCGGATGACCAACGTCAATCTCCTGCCGCGCGAGGGCCTGACGCTCGACGACATCGTGGCCGACACCGACGACGGCCTCTACCTCGCCTCGAACCGCTCCTGGAGCATCGACGACCGCCGGCTCAACTTCCAGTTCGCGACGGAGGTCGCCTACGAGATCAAGGGCGGCAAGCTGGGCCGGCTTGTCAAGAACCCGACCTACACCGGCATCACCTACGATTTCTGGCGGTCGTGCGATGCCGTCGCCGATGCCTCGAGCTGGGTGCTCTTCGGGACACCCAACTGCGGCAAGGGCGAGCCGAGCCAGATCGGCCACGTCGGCCACGGCGCGAGCGGTGCCCGCTTCCGTGACGTGCAGGTCGGGGTCGGCAAGTGGTGACCGAGGTCGGGGCCGACGCTCGCACCGCGGCTCGGCGTGTGCTGGCGTACGCGTCGGCTGCCGGCGCGACCCAGGCCGAGGTGCTCTTCTTCGACGGCGACTCGGCGCTCACACGCTTCGCCAACAGTGAGGTCCACCAGAACGTCGTCGAGCGCGATGCGCAGGTCAGCTTGCGGTTCATCGACGGCCGGCGCATCGGCTGTGCCGCGACCAACCGCCTCGACGACGAGTCGCTCCGACGGCTGGCCGACCGCGCGGCGACCATCGCGCGCCTGCAGCCCGAGCAGGAGGAGGCGCTCGAGCTCCCCGAGGCGGCGCCCATCGCGCTGGTCGCCGGAGCCGGCAGCGAAGCCACCCGCGGGGCGACCCCGGAGTCTCGAGCTGCCGGCGCCAGAGCCGTCATCGCCGCCGCCGATGAGCGAGGCGTGCTCGCCTACGGTGCCTTCTCGACATCGACGACGCGCACCGGCGTGGTCAACAGCCGAGGCGTGGACGCAGTCGAGGAGCGCTCGTATGCGTCGCTCATCACGGTCTCCATGGGCCCCGACGGCGAAGCCGGCTACGCATCGGCGACCGCCGTCGACGTGACCGAGATCGACGCCCAGGCGGTCGGCATCGAGGCGGCGGAGCGTGCCCGGACATCGCGTGGTGCGGTGGCCATCGAGCCCGGCGACTATCCGGTCGTGCTCGAGCCCTACGCGGTGGCGGACCTCATCGAGACGCTCGGCTACGTCGGCTTCTCGGCACTCGCGGTGCAGGAGGATCGCTCCTTCCACAGCCCGGGGCGCGTCGTCGGCTCGCCGCTCGTGACGATCCTCGACGACGCGGCGGATCCGGCAGGCATGCCCTCGTCGTTCGACTACGAGGGCGTCCCCAAGACGAAGGTCACGCTCATCGAGGCGGGCGTCTGCCGGGACGTCGTCTACGACGCTCAGACGGCGGGTCGTGCGGGGCGCCCGTCGACCGGCCACGGGCTGCCGGCGCCCAATGCATTCGGTCCCTTCCCGCTCAACATGCTCATGGCGCCGGGAGACGCGTCGCGCGACGAGCTCTTGGCGGGCCTCGATCACGGCCTGCTGGTGACCCGTTTCCACTACACGAATCCCGTCCACCCGAAGCTGGCCATCACGACGGGCATGACCCGCGACGGCCTGTTCCTGGTCGAGCACGGCGAGATCGTCGGCCCGGTGCGCAACCTGCGCTTCACGCAGAGCTACCTGGCCGCCCTGGCCGGTGTCGAGGCGGTCGGTCGGGAGCGGCGGCGGATCGCCGGCGAGCTGACGACGGTGGTCGTGCCCGCCATCCGCATCTCGGCCTTCACCTTCACGGGTGCAACGGAGCACTGAGCAGCTCGTGACGCCCCCACGCCCGGTGCTTGACGTGCGCCTTGGCGACCGGGTCAGCCTCGCGCGGCGCCACCCCTGCGGGTCGCAAGAGTGGCTCGTCGTGCGACTCGGGGCGGACATCGGCCTGACCTGCCAGGGCTGCCAGCGGCGCATCCTCATCGCCCGACCCGATCTCGAGCGACGCCTGCGTGGCCCGATCGTCCGGCCGGCACCGTGAACGAGCAGACGCGGCTGCCCTTCGACGACCTGCCGGACGAGGCCGCCGAACCGGCTACCCGGCCGGTCGCTCCGCCCGATGACGCCGACGCTCCGCGGCCGGTCGCCGACCCGCCCTCGCTCGAGCTGCCGTTCGGGCCGCCCGAGGAGGCAGGGAGAGCGGCCGGGGCGAGCGACGGAACGGCGGCAGCGACCGAGGTCGATGACGAGCCGCTGGTCGACGCGACCGTCGGCGGCGTGCTCCGGAACCGGCGCTTCCTGGCGCTCTGGCTGGCTCAGGTCGCCAGCCAGATCGGCGGCAACATGGTGCTCTTCGGCCTGACCGTCATGGTCGCCGACATCTCGGGCACGAACACGTCGGTCTCGCTGCTCCTGCTGGCCTTCCTCGTGCCGGCCGTGCTGTTCTCGGCGCCGGCCGGTGTGTTCATCGACCGGCTGGACCGACGGCTCGTGCTCATCGCCACCAACCTGGCACGCGGCGTCGCCTTCGTGGCGCTCGTCGTCCTGGTCACGAATCTCGCCGGCACCCAGGCGCAGCTGGCGACCATCTACCTGCTCGTCGTGCTCGTCTCGACGCTGACCGTCTTCTTCGCGCCGGCCGAGGCGTCGATGATCCCGAACCTCGTGGACCGCCGCCAGCTGCTCGCGGCCAACAGCCTGTTCACCCTCACCTTGCAGGCGTCGTTCGCCATCGGCTTCGCCCTCCTCGGCCCGCTGGCCATCAGCCTCTCGAGCGTGATCGCGCTGATCATCTTCGTGGCCATCCTGTACTTCGTGGCCGCAGCGCTGTGTGTGCCGCTGCCGAAGGCGCCACCGCCGCGTGGTGAAGGAGCGCGCCCTGGCGCGATCGGCGAGGCAGAGCAGGCGTTCGCCTCGATGGCGGTCGACCTGCGCGAGGGCATCACGTACATCCGGGAGAATCGCAGCATCGCGTGGTCGCTCAGCTACCTGGCCATCAGTGCCTCCCTCATCGGCGTCCTGGGCGTCCTGGGACCCGGCTTCGCGAGGAAGACGCTTGGTTTGACGGGGGAGGGACTGGCGGTCGTGCTGCTGCCGCTCGGGGCCGGCCTGGTGATCGGCATCCTCGTGCTCAACGCCTACGGGCGCCTGCTGCCCCGCCGACGCGTCATCGAGGGCGGGCTCGTCGGCCTCGCCGTCGCGCTCGCGTTGCTCGCCTTGGCCGAGCCCATCTCGAGCTTCCTGAAGGGCACGGCGGGCGGCATCGGCAACCTCGTCTCGCTCCTCGGCATCGTCGTGATGCTCGCCCTCGCCGCAGGCGTGGGTTATGCCTTCGTCGCTGTGCCCGCCCAGACGCAGCTCCAGGAGGAGCTGCCCGAGGACATCCGTGGTCGCGTCTTCGGCGTCCTGAACATGCTCGTCAACATCGCCAGCTTCCTGCCCATCATCCTGGTCGGCTTCATCGCCGATAACGTCGGGCCGGACATCGTGTTGCTCGCATGCGCATTGCTCGTCTTCGCCGCGGGCGTGCGTTCCATGGTCGCGGCGCCGCCGCTCGTGCCGGCCACGGCCGTGCCGACGCACCTCGAGCCGAGCGACCCGGTGACCGTGACCACGTCGCCCCTGCCGCGGCGCTCCAGCTCGTCCGCCGGCGGCACCGCGCCACCGAGCGAGCGCGGAGAGCACTGATGGCTCGGGTCGCGGTCGTCTTCACCGGCGGCACCATCTCGATGCGCGTCGACGCCGCCGCGGGCGGAGCCGTGCCGACGCTCGATGGCGCCGCGATCCTGGCGCGGACGACCGGCCTGGCGGCCATCGCCGATGTGGCGGCCATCGATTGGGGCCTCGTGCCCGCCTCGCATCTGTCGTTCGCGCAGCTCATCGACCTGGCCGCCACCGTGCGCACCGCGCTCGAGCCGCCAGACGTGGCCGGTGCCGTCGTGGTCCAGGGCACCGATGTCATCGACGAGACCGGTTTCGCGCTCGACCTGCTCGTGCCCGGTGCCAAGCCGGTCGTCGTGACGGGCGCGATGCGCACCGCCGACGACGACGGCTACGAGGGCCCGGCCAACCTGCGCGCCGCCGTCCGTGTGGCGGCCTCGCCGGCCATGCGGCATCAGGGTGCCCTGGTCGTGCTCGACGGGACCATCCTCGCCGGCGACGACGCCATCAAGGCCCACACCAGCGCATATCGCGCGTTCGTGTCCGCGAACGAAGGGCCACTTGGTCGTCTCGTCGGTGACCGCGTGCAGGTCGATCGACGTCGCGGCCGACGAAGGTGGCTGCCGACGCTGCCCGAGGCGGCCGTCGAGCCCATCGACCTCGTCACGGCCGTGGTCGGCCAGGATGGCCGACCACTCCGGCTCGCACTGGCTGCCAAGAGCCAGGGCATCGTGGTCGCCGCGACAGGCGCCGGCAACAGCCATCCCGACCTGCTCGCGGCAGCGCAGGAGGCGATGGCCGGCGGCGTGCCCGTGGTCCTGACCACACGCGTCGCGCACGGCGAGGTCAGCGGTGCCTATGCCTTCCCGGGCGGCGGTGCCCGCTGGCTGGCGGCAGGCGCCATCCCGGCGGGCACGCTCGGTGGCCCGAAGGCGCGCATCGCGCTGGCATTGGGGCTCGGGGCCGGCCTTGATGATGCCGGCCTTCGACGGCTGTTCGCATCGTGAGTCGCGCACCGGACCTCGTCGTCCTCGGTCGCATCGCCAGCCTGGCCGGCGAGTCCGGGTTCGGCTGGGTCGAGGCGATGGCGGTCCGCGACGGGCTGGTCGTCGAGATCGGCGCCCGTCCCGAGATGGAGCGTTCTGTCGGGCGAGCGACGCGGGTCGTGGACCTGCCGCCGGGTCACGTCGTGCTGCCGTCGGTGACCGACGCGCACGTCCACCTCGTGGATGCGGCGATGGCGGCTGACGAGATCGACCTCGAGGGGTCCCCGACGTTGGCGACCGCCTTGGCCCTCGTCGCCGACGCACACGCCGCGCGGCTGGCCGGCGGCGACCATGACGGCTGGCTGCTCGGCCACGGCTGGTCGACCGACGGCTGGGATGCGCGCCCGACAGCCGCGGACCTCGAGCGCGTCGCGCCTGGGCGACCGATCGCGCTCTGGGCGCACGACCACCACACGCGCTGGATGAGCGACGCCGCCCTGCGCCGCCTGGGCATCGACGCGGCCGTCGTCGACCCGCTCGGCGGGACCGTCGGCCGGGACGATGCGGGCCGCCCCGACGGCCTGCTCTACGAGCACGCCACGCGCATCGGCGCCGACGCCATCCCCCGGCCGGATCACGAGGCGTTGGCCGGCGCCGTCGAGCGCTACGCCGGCCGGCTGGCGGCCCTGGGCGTGACCGGCGTCCACGATCCGGGCGGCACGAGCCCCGATCCGTCGCTCGACGGTGGCTTCGCCACCGTCCGGACGATGGCCGACGAGGGGTGCCTGCCGCTGCGCGTCCATGCCGGGGTCCGCGACGAGCAGCTCGAAGCGGCCATCGCCGCCGGATATCGCAGTGGCGCCAGCCCGGCGCCTCCCGATGGGGCAGGCATCGCCGAGCGACAGGCGCTGGCGCGGTACCGGATGGGCTGGCTGAAGCTCTTCGGCGACGGCAGCGTGGGCTCGCGAACGGCGGCCATGCTCGAGCCCTACGAGGACGCTGCGACGCGGAACGGGCCGGCCGGGCCCCTCGGCCACCTGCTCGAGAGCCGTGAGCGGCTGACCGCGCGCGTGTCGCTGGCCGCCGCGTCGGGCATCGCGACGATGATCCACGCCATCGGCGACCGGGCGGTGCGGACTGCCCTCGACGCCTTCGAGGCGGCCGGCGCCGAGCGGCTGGCCGCGCTCGGCTTGCGGCCGCGCATCGAGCACGCGCAACTCGTCCAGCCGTCGGATCGAGCGCGATTCGGCACCCTCGGCGTCGTCGCCTCGCTCCAGCCGATCCAGTTGCGCAGCGATGAGGCGACGATGCAGCGGGCATGGGGCCAGCGGACGGCGCTCGCCTTCCCCCTCGGCAGCCTCGTGGCGGCTGGTGCGGCGATCGTCTTCGGGACCGATGCGCCGGTCGAGCCACCCGATCCGTGGCCGGGCATCGCGACGGCGGTCAGCCGCTGGGCGCCCGAGTGGGGCGACAGCGCGGCGCCGTCGACGCCAGGGGAGGCCATCTCGCTCGACCGCGCCATCCGGGCCGCGACCGTCGGGCCCTGGGCCGCCGCCGATGATGCCCTCGGCGGGCGTCTGGTGCCGGGTGCCACCGCGGATCTCGTCGTCCTCGAGTGGGCGCCCGAGGCCGCTGATGCCAGCGAGCAGCTGCGGAGCGCGCGTCCCGCCCTGACCCTGCTGGACGGCACCGAACGCCATCGTGCGCCGGGATTCGATCGCTGATCGCCGGGCGACCACGGGCCGGTGCACCGCCGCACCACCAGCGAGGTTCCGGCAAGGTCGTCCGCAAGGCGATTGCCGTTCGATTCCGAGGAGAACCCCCGCGGCGTCACCCGGTTCCCCAGGTGAGACAGCTCGCCACGGGGGTTCTTACCCGCCCTGCTATCATCCCGACTTCGACGGGCGGCTAGCTCAGCTGGTTAGAGCACTTGCTTGACATGCAAGAGGTCACTGGTTCGAGTCCAGTGTCGCCCACCAGATGAACGCGTCGATCGGGACGCGTGGCCTCATGACGCAAGCGCCAGAGAGCCCGGGCCACGGCTGCAAGCCCGGACGGACGCAGAGGCCGCGCCACCACCCGTGAGCGGCCGGCGAACCGGCCCGGGCGCCGCCCGTTAGCGCGGCCACGAGAGCGCCGTCGACCGTGGGTCGCGGCGAAGGCGGGTGGGACCGCGGAAGGCACGGCCTTTCGTCCTGTCGAGGACGGAAGGCTGTCTTGATTCCGGAGGTCGGGAACGCATGGTCGACGAACACGCGGCAGCGGGCGCGCCGCCCGACGACGAGGTCCTCGTCGCGCCACCACGGGGCTCGGTCGAGGAGCTCCTCGACGCTCACGCCGGCGATCCGCTCGACCCGATGCGCCACTCCGCCGCGCACGTGCTGGCGGAGGCGGTCATGGACCTCTTTCCGGGCACCCAGCTGGGCATCGGGCCGGCCATCAGCGATGGCTTCTACTACGACTTCGCGCTGCCGCGCGCGTTGACACCCGACGACCTCGAGGCCATCGAGGGACGCATGGCGGCATCGGTCGCGGCCGACCATGCCTTCATCCGCCACGAGCTCGAACCGCAGGCGGGACGCGCCTGGTTCGTCGACCACGATCAACCCTTCAAGGTCGAGATCCTCGACGACCTCGGGGCCGCCGCCGAGGCGGCCGGCGAGCCCATGCCGCCGGTCTCGACGTACGAGCACGGTTCGTTCACCGACCTCTGCCGAGGGCCGCACGTCGCGTCGACGGGCGCCATCGGCCCGTTCAAGCTGCTCTCGGTCGCCGGTGCGTACTGGCGCGGCGATGAGCACCGGCCGATGCTCCAGCGCATCTACGGCACGGTCTGGTCGACGCAAGACGAGCTCGATCAGTACGTCTGGCGTCGCGCCGAGGCCCGCCGACGAGACCACCGCAAGCTCGGCCGGGACCTCGACCTCTACAGCTTCCACGGCGTCTCGCCGGCGGCACCGTTCTGGCACCCGCGTGGCATGGCACTCTGGCGGGCGCTCGAGACCTGGTCCCGCGAAGTGCGCCGAGACGGCAGCTTCGACGAGGTCCGGACGCCCGGCTTGGTGCGCAAGGAGCTGTGGGAGACGTCCGGCCACTGGGACCTCTATCGCGACAACATGTTCCTGTTCGCGGAGGGCGAGCAGATCTCAGGGCTGAAGCCCATGAACTGCCCCGAGTCGATGCTCATCTACAAGACGCAGGTGCGCTCCTATCGCGACCTGCCGATGCGCCTGGCCGACTACAGCTGGCTCTTCCGGAACGAACGGACCGGAGCGCTGGCTGGCCTCTTCCGGGTGCGTCAGATGACCCAGGACGACAGCCACGTCATCTGCCGCGACGATCAGGTCATCGCCGAGGTCGACCTCGCGCTCTCGCTCGTGCGCCGCCAATACGCGCCGTTCGGATTCGAGCCGCACTTCAAGCTCGCGACGCGCCCCGAGAAGCGGCTCGGCAGCGACGACTTCTGGGAGCGTGCCGAGGGCATGCTCGCCGACACGCTCACGGCCGCCGCGATCCCATACACGCTCGACGTTGGGGGTGGTGCCTTCTACGCGCCCAAGATCGACGTCTACATCCACGACGCCATCGGCCGGGAGTGGCAGATGGCGACCATCCAGCTCGACTATCAGCTGCCCTATCGATTCGAGCTCGAGTACCGCGACGACGCCGGCGGCGTCCAGCGGCCGGCCGTCGTCCATTACGCGATCTATGGCACGTTCGAGCGCTTCATCGGCATCCTCGTCGAGCACTTCGCCGGCGCCTTCCCGTTCTGGTGCTCGCCGGTGCAAGCCGTCGTCGTGCCCATCGCCGACCGGCACGTCGAGGCGGCCGACGAGCTGGCCGCCTCGCTCCGAGCGGCGGGCATCCGCGTCGAGGTCGATGACAGCTCGAATCGGATGCAGAACAAGATCCGCGTCGCCCAAGAGCAGAAGGTGCCGTACATGCTCGTGCTCGGCGACCGGGAGGTCGAGGCACGCACCGCGGCACCGCGCACCCGGGCCGGCGAGCAGCAGCCCGCGGAGGGCTGGGCGTCGCTCGTCGAGCGGCTGGCGGCCGAGGCCGCGGCGCGGCTGCCGGGCTGATTGCCGGTCGCCGAACGCCCGTGCTATAGTCCCGCGGGCGACGGGGGCCCCAGGTCGGCTTGCCGACCAGCCCGCCGCCCGGGAGTCCGCACGGAAGAGGAACGAGCCTGAGTCGAGACCTGCGCATCAACGAGATGATCCGCGTCCCGCAAGTGCGGGTCGTGGACGAAGATGGGAGCCAGCTGGGGGTCATGCCCACCGGCGACGCTCTCAGGCTCGCGCAGGACAAGGGCGTCGACCTCGTCGAGGTGGCCCCCATGGCTGCCCCGCCCGTCACCCGCCTGCTCGACTATGGCCAATACAAGTACGAGCAGACGCGTCGCGAGAAGGAGGCCCGCCGCCACCAGCGGTCGGTCGAATTCAAGGAGGTTCGCCTGACGCCGAAGATCGGCAGGGGCGACTTCGACACCAAGGTCCGGCGAGCGGTCCAGTTCCTCGAGGATGGCGACCGCATCAAGGTCTCGTGCCGGTTCCGGGGGCGAGAACTGACCCACGCGTATCTCGGCCGGGACCTCCTGCTCCGGTTCGCGGACCAGGTCCAGGACCATGGGACCATCGAGCGACAGCCGTTGCTCGAGGGCAAATCGATGTGGATGGTCATCACGTCGACGCACAAACCGAAGATCCAGGCGGCCGGCCACGTGGACGGCGCTGCTGCCAGCCCGAGCCCGGCGCCGACCGACGGAGCCGAGGCGAAGGCGCCAGCACCGCCGGCACCAGTCACCGCCACACCTGCACCGATCGAGGAGCCAGCGCCAGCAGCGACCAAGGAACCGGCCGACGAGCCGGTCCCCGACGCGGCCAGCAAGCCGGCGCCGGCAGCCAAGTCCGCCCCAGCCCCCGAGCCCGCGGCGACCACGAAGACCGCCTCAGCCGCGAAGCCCGCGGCGACCACGAAGACCGCCAAGTCGGCGACGACGAAGGCCACTCGGTCGGCAGCGAAGCCGGCCGCGGCACCGACCGCGACCGCCGAGCCGGCCACCGCAGGAGACAGCTAGCGATGCCGAAGATGAAGAGTCACAAGGCGACCCAGAAGCGCTTCGGCGTCACCGGGAGCGGCAAAGTCGTCCGCGTCAAGGCGTGGCGCGGTCACCACCTCGAGATCAAGTCGTCGCGCCGCACCCGCCGCTACGCCGGCAAGGTCACGCTCGACAAGACCCACGCAGCGCAGATCCGCCGTCTGCTGCCGTACCTCTAGGAGCGCACCGGGACCATGGCACGAGTCAAGCGCGGCGTCGCCGCTCACAAGCGCCACAAGCGACTGCTGCAGGCGGCCGAGGGCCGTAAGGGCACCCGCTCGAAGCTCATCAAGCCGGCTCGCGAGGCGCTCCTGCACGCGATGGCCTACAGCTATGTCGGCCGCAAGCAACGCAAGCGGCAGATGCGCAGCCTGTGGGTCGTGCGACTGAACGCCGCCGCGCGCCAGAACGGCATGACCTACGGCCAGTTCATCAACGGCCTCAAGCACGCGCAGGTGGAGCTCGACCGAAAGGTCCTGGCCGACATCGCCGTGCGCGACGCGGCAACCTTCAGCCGTATCGTCGAGGTCGCCCGCCCCGCCTGACGGCCGGCCGGGCCGCCCGCGTCGTGGATCTCGCCTCGGTCCGAGATGACCTGGCAGCCCTGCGTGAACAGGCGCTCGCGGCGATCGCCGCCGCCGTCGACTTGAACGGGCTCGAGGCCGTCGAGCTCTCCGTGCTCGGCCGCAAGCAGGGTCAGCTGACCGCCGTGCTGCGCGGTATCGGCGCCCTGCCGGCTGCCGATCGGCCCACGGTCGGCGCACTCGCCAACGAGCTGCGGCTCGAGCTCGAGGCCGCCCTGGCCGCGCGCCGGGAGCGTCTCTCGGGCATCGCCCTCGACGTGCGCCTGGCTGCCGAGCGACTCGATGCCAGCCTGCCTGGGCGACCCCTGCGCCGTGGTTCGCTCCACCCCATCGCCGAGACGGCGCGCGAGATCGCGCGCGTCTTCGGCCAGTTCGGTTTCGTCGTTTACGAGGGCCCGGAGGTCGAGACCGACCGGCTCAACTTCGAAGCCCTCAACATTCCCGCCGATCACCCTGCTCGCGATCTGTGGGACACGTTCTACGTCGATGTCCCCGCCACGGCCGGTGACCGGCTGGTCCTGCGCACGCACACCTCGCCCGGTCAGATCCGGGTCATGGAACAGACCCGGCCGCCCATCCGTGCCCTGCTGCCCGGGCGCTGCTACCGCCACGAGGCGGTGGATGCCAGCCACGGCTTCGAGTTCTTCCAGGTCGAGGGGCTCATGGTCGACGAGGGCACCACCCTCGCCGACCTGCGTGGCCTGCTCGATGAGTTCGCCCACGCCATGTTCGGCGCCGGCCGGGCGACGCGCTTCCGGCCGGGCTATTACCCCTTCACCGAGCCGTCGGTGGCCTTCGACATCGGCTGCGTCGTGTGTGACGGCGTGGGCTGTCCGGCATGCGGACGGAGCGGCTGGATGACCATCCTCGGCGCTGGCATGGTCCACCCGGTCGTGCTTCGCAACGGCGGCATCGACCCCGAGCGCTTCCAGGGATTCGCCTTCGGCATGGGCGTCGATCGCATCGCGATGCTCCGGCACGGCATCCACGACCTGCGTTCGTTCCTCGAGAACGATCTCCGCTTCCTGGAGCAGTTCTAGATGTTCGTGCCGCTCTCCTGGCTGCGCGAGTTCGTGGACGTCGACCTGACGCCCGACCAGCTCGCCGCGCGCCTGACGTTGTTGGGCATGGAGGTGCGCGGGCTGACGCGGCGAGGCGAGGACTGGCGGGATGTCGTCGTCGGGGAGTTGCTCGAGGTCGGCCCGCATCCATCTGCCGACCGGCTGTCGCTCACGCGGGTGCGTGTCGACGACGCGGGGACGACGCTCTCGATCGTCTGCGGGGCCACGAACATCGCGGTCGGGCAGCGGGTCCCGGTCGCCCTGCCCGGCGCCGTGCTGCCCGGCGACCGATCGATCGAGCGGACGACCAAGATGGGCGTCGTCAGCGAGGGCATGCTCTGCTCGGGCGACGAGCTGGGCCTCACGAGCGATGCCGATGGCATCCTCATCCTGCCCGCCGGATCGGCGGTCGGCCGTCCGCTGGTCGCGCTCTACGGCGACACCGTGCTCGATGTCGACGTCAAGCCCAACCGCGGCGATGCGCTCTCCATCCTCGGCCTCGCGCGCGAGATCGCCGCGGCCACGGGGACGCCGCTTCGGCCGCCGGCCATCAGCGTGCCGGAGTCGGGGGACACGACCGCCGAGCATCTCTCGATCCGCGTCGAGGATGCCGCCCTCTGCTCCCGTTTCGTCGGCCGCTGGATCGACGGCGTGACCATCGGACCCTCACCACTCGATGTCCAGCTCCGCCTCTCGGCCGCCGGACAGCGGCCGGTCTCGAACGTCGTCGACGCCAGCAACTACGTGATGCTCGAGCTGGGCAAGCCGGTCCACACGTTCGACGGGGCGGCCGTGAGCGGCGGCGCCATCGACGTCCGCCTTGCGCGGTCGGGCGAGCGGCTCGAGACGCTCGACCACGTGTTGCGCGAGCTGACGCCCGAGACCCTGCTCATCGCCGACGATCGCGGCCCGCTGGCTTTGGCCGGCGTCATGGGCGGTGCCTCGAGCGAGGTCGGGGAGGGGACCACGACGGTGGTCGTCGAGTCGGCGATCTTCGATCCCCTGAGCATCCGCCGGACCGCGACCCGCTACGCGCTGCGCAGCGAGGCCAGCCTGCGTTTCGAAAAGGGCCTCGATCATGCCGTGGCCCTGACGGCGGCCGATCGTACCGCCCAGCTCGTCGCGGCCTGGGCGGGCGGTCGTGTGGCTCGCGGCGTGGTCGACAGCGCGCCGACCGACCCGCCGGCGCGTCGCGTCATCTTCCGGCCGGCGAGTGTCGATCGACTGCTCGGGCTGCCCATCCCGGTCGACGAGCAGCGCGCGCTCCTGGCACGCGTGGGCGTCGCGACGGAGGCGGCCGCCGATGGCGCCACGGTGCCGGTCGCCGATGGCCTCGATGTCCCGACCCGGCCCGCTGATGGCGCGCTGGTGGCTGTCGTGCCGGGGCATCGGCGCGACATCACGATCGAGGCCGACATCGTCGAGGAGATCGCCCGGATCCGTGGCTACGAGACCATCCCGGCCGCGCTGCCCTCGACCGGCATGCCCGGCTACCGTCCGGATCCCCGCCGGGCCGTCGATGCGATGCGCGACCTGCTCGCCGGCCAGGGTCTCGCCGAGGTCGTCACCCACGGCCTTGTCGCCGGTGACGATCACGAGCGCCTGGGCATCGCGGCCGACGATCCGGCGACGATCCGTATCACGAACCCCGTCGCACGCGACCATGTCCAGCTCCGTCGCTCGCTCCTGCCGGGGCTGCTGCGCGTGGTCGCCGATAACGAACACCAGCGCCGGGCCGACGTCGCCATCTTCGAGGTCGGCAGCGTCCACCGGATGACGGACGACGGTCCCGTCGAGACCGGCGTGCTGGGCATCGTCCTTGCGGGCGACTGGTTGCCGGGTGCCTGGGATCAGGTCGCGCGGCCGGCCGAGATGGCCGACGCGGTCGGCATCGCGGCCTGGTTAGCCGATCGGCTGGGCATCGGTCGCCTCGAGCGCCTGGCCACCGAGCCCTGGCCATCCGTCGAACATCCCGGGCGGGTCGCCGCACTGCGCGCGGTGGCCGCCGACATCGTCCTCGGTCGGGCCGGCGAGCTCGATCCCCGTCTCACTGCCATGGCCGACGTGCGCGCCGAGCGCGTGGCGTTCGTGATGCTCGAGCTGGAGGCGATCGCCGCCGCGATGCCCGCCGCACGGATGGTCACGCCGATCCCGCGCAGCCAGGCCGTCGAGCGCGACCTGGCCGTGGTCGTCGACGAGCGACGGTCCGCCGGTGAGGTCGAGACCGTCATCCGCGAGGCGGCCGGGGCGATGCTCGCGGATGTCGTCCTCTTCGACCGCTATCGCGGCGCGCCGCTCGGTGCCGACGAGATCAGCCTCGCCTATCGGCTTCGCCTGCAGGCCGATGCGAATCTGACCGAGGACTCGGTCGACACGGTGCTGGCGGAGGTCGTGGCCGCCCTCGTCGCCAGGTGCGGCGCCCGCCTGCGCGCCTGATCCCGCCGCGATCACGCCGCCAGCCCCCACGCTCGTCCGTCGCGCGCCAGAGCGCGCGTCACGAGCCATCGACCGGCGGTGCCAGGAGGCCCCGGGTCCTGTTGCCGCGGCTGTTCCGGCGCTGCTACCCTTTCGGGCGCCTGTCCGCCCCAGGGAGAGACGATGGACCTCGGATCATTCCTCACGAGCCTGACGCTGGCCGATCTGGCCCTGCTGCTCATCTACCTGGGCGCCTTCGCGCTGGGCTTCATGCAAGGCGGCACGCGCGGTGTGCTCGTGCTGCTGGACTGGGTCTTCGCCTTCGTCATCGGCATCACTGTCTGGCAGCCACTGGGCGACTGGCTGGGCGGCCAATGGACGTTCTACCAGCATGAGTACACGCAGATGCTGGCCTTCCTCATCGGCTTCTTCGTCGCGCTCGTCATCGGCGCCATCCTCATCGTCTCCTTCTCCAAGCGCGCGCCGCTACTGCCGCGCTGGCCGTTCGCCGATGAGCTGCTCGGTGGCTTCCTGTTCGTGATCTTCGCGCTGCTCGTGACGGGTGCCGTGATGGTCGGCCTGGACACCGTCTACCCGGGCGGTCAGTCGAACCGCGTCGACGTGCCCTGGCTGACGACGATCGCCGACGCCCTCCAGGGCTCGGTCGTCGGCGGCTGGATCGATGCCATCATCGCGACCTTCATCCTGACCGTCTTCGCGCCCATCATCCCGGACGCCTTCGAGGC
>DATBSD010000080.1:0-1834 GCA_036559965.1 Candidatus Limnocylindrales bacterium | reverse complement strand
AGGCGCCCGGCTCGCAGGAGCCGATCCTGGACGTAACCACCGTGGGGCCGACCTCGCCGAGCGATGTCTCGCCGCCGGAGCCGCGCCGGCGTCGTCCGCTCGGGGTCATCTTCCGCCAACCGGGCCTGAGCGCGGCCGTCGGCGCCGTCGTGGTGGCGCAGGGCGTGATGGCCATCGCGATGTCGGTGGTCGGGCTCGAGATGCACCACCACGGGCAGGACCTCGGCGCCATCTCGGTCGCCCTCGGCGTGCACATCGTGGGCATGTTCGGCCTGTCGCCCATCCTGGGCGCCGCGGTCGACCGGTACGGGCGCTTGCCCGGCCTCGTCGGCGGCCTTCTCGTGTGCGCCATCGGCGCCGTCGGCCTGGTCCTCGGCCCGACGCTGACGACCGTGCTGCCCGCGATCTTCCTCGTCGGCGTCGGCTGGAACCTGGCCTACCTGGCGGGCACGGCCCGGGTCGCCGACGCGACCGAGCCTGAGGAGCGCGCCGCTTCGCTCGGTGCGCTCGACATGGCCGGCCTCTTCACCTCGGCATCGATGGCCGTCCTCGGGCCGGCCCTCCTGAGCGTCGTCAACATCGGCCCGCTGATGATGCTGGCGGCAGTCATCGCCGTCCTGCCCGCGATCGCCCTCGCCCGCGGCCGGCCCGTGATGGTCACGGCGTGAACGAGCGATCGATCACGCTCGCCGCCATCCGGCAGGCCCAGGCCACGCTCGGCGGCCGTGTCCATCGGACGCCGATGCTCGCCTCGCGAACGGCCGCCGCGATGGTCGAGGCGGGGTCAGGCGTGCGCCTCGGCGCCGGACCGGCCGATGACGACGTGCCGAGGCTCTTCGTCAAGGCCGAGCACCTCCAGGTCAGCGGATCCTTCAAGGTGCGCGGCGCCATCAACCGCGTCGCGGCACTCAGCGAGCCGGAACGGCTGCGCGGCGTCATCACGGCCTCGAACGGCAACCACGGCCAGGCCGTCGCGTACGCCGGCACCGCGGTCGGCGTTCCGGTGACCGTGGTCATGCCCGTCGTCGCCAGCCCGACCAAAGTCGCGGCGACGACCGGATACGGAGCCCAGGTCATCCTGCATGGCCAGCATTTCGGTGAGGCCCTCGCCCGTGCCCAGGCGCTGAGCGACGAGCACGCGCTGACGCTGATCCATGCCTACGACGACCCGGCGGTCATCGCCGGTCAGGCCACGGTCGGCTTGGAGCTGCTTGAGGACCTGCCTGAGGTCGACGTCATCGTCGTCGGAGCCGGCGGTGGCGGGCTCGTATCGGGCATCGCCAGCGCGGTCAAGGCCATCCGGCCCAGCTGTCACGTGTATGCCGTCGAGCCTGTGGGGAGCGACGGACTGCGTCGGGCCGTGGAGGCCGGGCACCCCGTGCCGATCACGCCCGTGACCATGGCCGATGGGCTCGGTGCCGCCTCGGCCGGTGACTGGACGTTGGCTATCGCTGCCAGCCAGGTGGACGGCTTCGTCGTCGTCGGCGAGGCGACCATCGCCCGGGGCGTGGTCTTCGCTCTGGAGCGGATGAAGCAGCTGCTCGAGCCGGCCGGCGCAGCCGCCCTGGGCGCCGTCCTCGCCGGAGCCATCCCGATCCGAGACGGGGCGACGGTGGCCTGTATCGCGTCGGGCGGCAACATCGACCTCCAACGTCTGCCTGAGGTGATGGCGCTGGCGGCGTCCTCGGACTGACGGGCTCGGTCGCTTCGACGTGGCACGCGCGAGCCATGCCGGCTCTTCCAGGGTGGTGACGAACGGCCCAGCGCCGCGGGCAACGTCGCACGCCGGCGGCGATGTCGGGGAGGAGTCCGCGGCACCTGTCTTGCCGGCGTC
>DATBSD010000079.1:0-6640 GCA_036559965.1 Candidatus Limnocylindrales bacterium | reverse complement strand
CGCCTCGCCGTACCACTGGAACGTGTCGGCCGCCGACGGTACGTCGACGGCCAGCGTGTCTCGGATGGGCTTGCCGCCGTCGAGCGCCTCGAGCAACGCCAGCTCGTCGAGCTCGTCGCGGATGCGCGCGGCCAGGCTGAGCAGGACGGCCTTGCGGTCGGCCGGCGACCGGTCCGCCCAGCGGCCGTCGTCGAAGGCGCGCCGCGCCGCCGTGACCGCCCGATCCACGTCGTCCGCGTCGCCCTCGGCGATGTGACCGATGACGGCGCCATCGCGGCCGGCGATGTCGGCGTAGGTCCGGCCGCTCGACGCCGGGATGCGGCGGCCGTCGATGAACAGGTCGCCTGCCGGGCGCAGGGCCGTCGCGCGGGCGATCCAGTCGGTCGCAGACGCGGGCGGCGCGGTCGTGGTCATGCCGCGTACCTTGCCACGGCCGCCTCGTCGAGGTGGATGCCGAGCCCCGGCTCCGCTGGCACGTGGAGCACGCCGTCGGCATCGGGCCGCAGCGGTACCGCCAGCCCGACGTCGCGTCGCTCGGGCGTCCAGTCCGGCGGGTCGTAGGGGAACTCGATGAACGGGCCGCCGCCGACGCCGGCCGCCACGTGCAGGTTGGCGAGCAGGCCGATGCCGTTCGTCCAGGTGTGCGGCGTGAACCAGCGATGGCGCGCGAGCGCCAGCTCGCCGAGCGTCCGCCCGTGGAGCATGCCGCCGGCCAGCACGACGTCGGGCTGGTAGACGTCGAAGGCGTCCGCCTCCACGGCCGCCAGCAGCTCCGGGAAGGTGCGCGTCATCTCGCCGCCGGCGATGCGCACCCCGGAGTTGGCGCCGCGCAGGCCGGCCAGGCCGGCCCGGTCGGTGCCGGCAAGGGGCTCCTCGATCCACAGCACGTCGAGCTCGGCCAGCCGATCGGCGATGCCTCGGGCGGCCGATGGGTCGAGCGCCGGGCTGGGGTCGCCTGGCATGCGCCAGCCCTGGTTGAGGTCGACCATGATGGCCATCGTGTCGCCGACCGCCGCCCGCGTAGCGGCCACGGCGGCCAGGCCGTCATCGAGCCGGCCCGGATCGACCCGGATCTTCAGCGCCCGGAAGCCCTCCTCGCGCAACCGCAACGCCGACTCGGCGCGCGCCGCTGCCGGTCGCAGCACGGCGCAGGAGGCATACGCCGGGATGGCGTCCGTGGCGCCGCCCATGAGCGTCGCGACGGGCAGGCCGGCGACCTGGCCGGCGATGTCCCAGAGCGCGACCTCGAGCGGCCAGCAGCGGCCGCCGTGGAAGTCGATCGTCTCGATGACCCTGACGTGGCGGGCGATGGCCAACGGATCCTGGCTGACGAAGAGGTCCTGATAGGCCTCGAAGCCGTCCATCGTGTCGCCCGAGCCGATGCCGACCACGCCGGCGTCGGTCTCGACGCGCACGATGGTCAGGCCGAAGCTCGTCCGCGGCTCGGGATCCCACGCGGCCGGGAAGGGCGGATCGAGCGGCAGGCGCAGCCGCTGGAGGTGGATGGCGGAGATCTTCATCGGCGCGCCCAGTATCGCCGACCGACTCGCGTTGCCATCGCATCGGCCCGCGCGCAGAGAGTCGCAGCCGGGGACCCGATGCGCTACATTCGGCGCCACCCAGTGGCCGGAACCCGCTGACCGCGACCAGCGACATCGGGATCCCCGAGCAGGAGCCGCGTCCCATGACCGCTGGCACGAAGCACGGCGCCGTCGTCGAGTTCGAGCACGTCACCAAGCACTACGACGCCCCGGCCGCGCCGCGCAAGGGTCAGGCCGCGACGCCGACGCCCGGCGCTGTCAACGACCTCTCGCTCCACGTGCCGGCGGGCAGGATCTGCATCCTCGTGGGCCCGTCGGGCTGCGGCAAGACGACATCGCTCAAGATGGTCAACCGCCTCATCGAGCCGACCTCGGGCCGGATCACCATCGACGGCGTCGACATCGCGACGCGCGACCTGACCGAGCTGCGACGCGGCATCGGCTACGTCATCCAGCAGGTCGGCCTCTTTCCCCACCAGAGCATCGGTGAGAACGTGGCCACGGTGCCGCGCCTGCTCGGCTGGGACAAGGCACGGCGGCAGGCCCGGGCTGAGGAGCTGCTCGCGCTCGTCGGGCTGGACCCCGCGAAGTACCGGGATCGCTATCCGGCGCAGCTCTCGGGCGGTGAGCGGCAGCGCGTCGGGGTCGCCCGGGCACTGGCGGTCGATCCGCCCATCATGCTCATGGATGAGCCGTTCGGGGCCGTCGATCCGATCGTTCGCGAGCGGCTCCAGAACGAGTTCCTTCGCCTCCAGGAATCGATCGCCAAGACGATCCTCTTCGTGACCCATGACATCGATGAGGCGATCAAGATGGGCGACCTGGTGGCGGTCTTCCAGCACGGCGGTCAGGTCTCGCAGTTCGCGACACCGCTCGAGATCCTGGCCGCGCCCTCCAACGAATTCGTGGCTCGCTTCGTGGGTCAGGATCGCGGCCTCAAGCGCCTCTCGTTGCTCAAGGTCGACGACGTCGACCTGGCGCCGGCAACGACGGCGCGCGTCGGCGACCCGGTGGACGAGGCGCGCCGGCGTGCACAGGCGGACCCGGCGCACTATCTCCTGGTGGTCGACGAGAGCCAGCGACCGCTCGGCTGGATCGCGGCGCGCGACGTCCCGCTCGAGGGCGCCATCGAGGCGGCGATGCCCAACCCGGTCTCACCGCTGCTCGACCGGCACACGACGCTCAAGGACGCGCTCTCGATGATGCTCGACGCCGACGTGCAGACGGGCGTCGTGGTCGATCACGACGGCCAGCTCAAGGGTCTCGTGACCGTCGACGCCATCGCTCGGAAGATGCGCGCCGGCGAGCATGCGCCCGCCCTCGTGACGACCGGCGAGGCGGAGCATGAAGCCGACGTCGACGAGCCGGGGCTGACCGAGCCCGGGCTGGTCGGCGCGGACGCCGGGACCTGATCCGATGCAGGACGACCGGCCGGTCATCGACGTCGCCTGGATCCTCAGCCACCTCGACGACATCCTCGAGGCGACGACGCAGCACGTGCAGCTGGTGGCCATCCCGTTGGTGATCGGCTTCATCCTCTCGCTCGGCCTGGCGGTCTGGGCCATCCGACGACCCCGGGCCTACGGTCCGATGACGGCGACCGCCGGCATCCTGTACACCATCCCGAGCCTGGCGGCGTTCGCCCTCTTGCGCCCGATCTTCGGGCTCTCGCTCCTGACGGCCATCGTCCCGCTCACGACGTACACGCTGCTCATCCTCATCCGCAACAACGTGGCCGGCTTCAACGCCGTGCCGGCCGACGTCATCGAAGCGGCCGAGGGCATGGGCTACACGAAGCGAGAGCGCCTGCTGCGGGTCGAGCTGCCGCTCGCAGTGCCGCTCATCCTCGCCGGCGTGCGCATCGCCAGCGTGACGCTCATCGGGCTGGCGACCGTCGTGGCCGTGCTCGGCAACTCGTTCGGCGGCTACGGGCAGCTCATCACCGAGGGCCTCCAGAGCTTCTTCCCGACCAAGTACCTGCTGGGCGCCGTCCTGTCGGTCGCGCTCGCGTTCGCCGCCGACTTCCTCTTCGTCTGGATCGAGCGGCGCGTGACGCCCTGGGCCCACGTGCGGGCGGGCGGCCGCTGATGGAGGAGATCCTCGGCTTCTTCACCGATCCGGCGAACTGGCAAGGGGGGCGCGGGATCCCATGGCGCATGCTCGAGCACGTGCTGCTCTCAGGGCTCGCGATCGCCATCGCCACGGCCGTCGCGCTGCCCATCGGCCTCTACATCGGCCACACCGGCCGTGGGGCCGGCCTGGCCATCAGTCTCGCGAACATCGGGCGGGCGGTGCCGTCGTACGCCATCCTCGTCATGGTGCTGCCGGTCGCGCTCGCGCTGGCGCCGGTCATCGGCTACTCGCCGTCGCTCGGCCTCAACTTCGTGCCCATCATGGTGGCCATGATCCTGCTCGCCATCCCGCCGATCCTCGTCAATGCGTACGCGGGCCTCCGGGCCGTCGACCGCGAGCTGCTCGAGGCTGGCCGTGGGATGGGCCTGCGCGAGACCGAGATCCTGCGCCGGCTCGAGGTCCCGCTCGCCTCACCGGTCATCATCGGCGGCATCCGGACCGCCACGCTCCAGGTCATCGCCACGCTGACGATCGGCGCGATCCTGTCCGGTGGTGGCCTCGGCCGGTTCATCTTCGACGGTCTCAACCAGGGTCTTGCCGGCCGAGCATCGATCTACGCCGGCGCTATCCAGGTCATCCTGCTCGCGGTGGGGGTCGACCTCGTGCTCGCCCTCGTCCAGCGCATGCTGGTGCCCCGCGGGCTGCGCGAGGCCGAGGCGCGGACGGATCAAGCGACACGCCCGACCGGCATCGAGACGAGCCCCGGCCCGGCCTGATCATCAGCGGCTGCTGCCCGCGGCTCGCCGGCCATGCCGTCGGCCATCGGTACCGGCGCCGGTCGCTCGCTGGTAAGGTACGCGGGCGAAACCCCGAGGGGTCGACATCAGAGGAGAGGAGCACCACATGCGGATGACCCGCGTCATCGCCCTGGTCGCCATGATGGCCGTGTTGGTCGCGGCTTGTGGCGGCATCGGCGGCAGCAAGCCGACCATCCGGATCGGCTCGGACAACTTCTACGAGTCGGAGCTGATGGGCGAGATCTACGCCCAGGTCCTCGAGAACGCCGGCTACACGGTCGAGCGCAAGTTCGGGCTCGGGTCGCGCCAGGAGCGCATCCCGACGATGGACGCGGGCGAGGTCGACCTCGTGCCCGAGTACGTCGGATCCGGTCTCGGCTTCTACGATCAGTCGAAGATCACCGGTGACGGCGCGGCCAATGCCGCCGCCCTCCAGGCGGCCGTCGCCTCCAAGGCGATGACGGTCCTGGGCATCACGCCCGGCGAGGACACGAACGCCTTCGTCGTGCGACCCGACACGGCCGAAACGCTCGGGCTGACCAAGATGAGCGATCTGGCCGCCGTCCAGGACGAGATCCGCTGGGGCCTCCCGTCCGACTGCGACACGAACCCGCTCTGCGCCGGTGCCCTCGAAAAGTACGGCATCACCTACCCGCCCAAGCAGCGTGAGGCGCTCGGCGCCTGCGACGTGCCGATGGCCGAGGCGCTCAACGGCAACGCCATCGACCTTGCGGAGCTCTGCTCCACCCAGCCGGCCATCGCCCAATTCGGGTTCATCACGTTGGAGGACGACCTCGACACCCAGCCAGCCGAGAACATCGCGCCGCTCGTGCGCGACGACTACCTGGCCAAGGTCGACAAGGCCGCCTTCCAGGCGCTGCTCGACGGCGTCTCGGCCAAGATGACGACCGAGGAGCTGACGACCCTGGGCGTCAAGCATGTCGTCGAGACGACGGACATCGCCGACGTCGCGACCGAGTGGTTGACCGCCAACGGATTCCTCGGACAGTAGCTCGCCATCGACGCGATCAACGGGGAGACCCGCCCGGCGACGGGCGGGTCTCTTCACGTCCGACGGGCTGGCTGGATGACCGTCGGCGGCCGGGCCGCGGACGCCTTGACCTGTGCTGCCAACCTGAGGAGCCATGACGACCGCGCGTGATCGCCCGCCCGAAGAGGCCCCCGAGGACACGTCCTTCGCCCGGGGTCTGCGCGTCTTCCTGACCATCGCCGATCGCGGCCTCGTCCGTGCCGACGAGCTCGCCGTCCTGCTCGAGACACCGCTCTCGACGGTCTATCGCTACCTGCGCACGCTGACGGAGTTCGGCTTCGTCGACCGCGTCGAAGGGACCTATCGGATCGGTCCGAGGCTGCTCGTCGGCGGTGGCTCGACGGTCAGCACCGACGAGCTCATCCGGCGGGCCGACCCGGTCATCACGATGCTCGCGGCCGAGAGCGGCGAGACCGCGGTCATCAGCCGACGCGTGGGCTTGAGCGTGGTCTGCCTCCATCAGCAGCCCTCGGATCAGCCGCTGCGTGTGGTGCTCGAGGTCGGCGGGGCGACGCCGCTCGGCGTCGGGGCCATCGGCCGCGTCCTGCTGGCCTGGGCGCCGCCGGACGTCCAGGATGAGGTCCTCGCCGGCGGGACTGCGTCCGACGAGCGCATCGACCTCAGCGCCGTCGTCGATGAGCACATCGTCGTGACCGAGCACGAGCTGGTGCCGAGCGCGGTCATGCTCGCTGCACCGGTCCTGCGCGACGATGGCATCGTGGCCGCCGTCGGTCTGTTGGCGCCGTCCGGTCGGGCCACGGCGGCATGGCGGGTGCGCTCCGCCGGCCTCGTGGGCGACGCCGCGAAGTCCATCGTCCGCGCCCTCCGCTCTGCCTCCTGATGGGGGAGACCGATGCCACGATGTGGGGCCAGGACCTTTCACCGGTTGACAATCAGGACGAACGACCTATGCTCGGGCCTCGATGGACGCGTTGAGTCGGCTTCGCCCGGTCTCAGACGACTACGCGAGGCTGCCGGTCGCTGAGGCCTTCGAGTGGCGCCCCGTGGCGGCCCAGCTGGGCGTCGGCGAGTGGTACCTCGTCGCCTTCCGCTCGATCCGACGGGCGGACGCCGACGAGGCACGGTTGACCGCCTTCGACGAGGCCGCTCATGCCGAGGCGGCCGGCGCGCCGGGCTTCATCCACTATTTCAAAGGCCCGCTGGCGTCCGACGGCAGC
>DATBSD010000078.1:0-14750 GCA_036559965.1 Candidatus Limnocylindrales bacterium | reverse complement strand
AGCGCCTGGGCGGCGATCTGTCGATCGACTCGCGACCAGGCGGCGGGACGCGCATCAGCGTCGACGTCCCGCTGGCGACGAGCGGCCGCCGGGCCGTGGCTCCACGCCCCGCCAGACCGGAGACCCACGACATCGTCATTTGACGATCGAAGTCCGAGGCGTTCGTCCATGGGACCGACGCCGGCCCCGAGCGACGATTCGCTCTGCCGACCCGGGCATGTCGCCGATGGGTCGCAGAGAGGAGGTCGCACGACCGATGCACGAACTCGCCAAGGCGCTGCTCTTGACCGAGCACGCTGAGCAACTGCGGGCCGATAACCCGATGGCCCGCCATGCTGCCGATGTCCGGGAGCGCGATCGCGCCCGGAGGGCAGCCGCCCGGACGCAGGCACGGAACGACCGACCAGAGCCCTGGTTCGACTTCCTGCCCCGCCTCACCGGCTGGCCATACAGCCGCTAAGTCAAGGAACGAGACCGATGGAATTGATGCTTGCGTTCGCCTTCATCCTGGCCATCCTCGCCGGTGCCGCCATCCAGTGGGGTGTCGACTCCCGACCGGGCATGGCCGACGACCACCTGCGCTGATCGGACGGCCCGACGTCGACCCGATCGATGGCACATCCGACATCGCCCGACAGGCCCGTCCGGGTCCTCGTCGTCGGCTCCGACCGACGGCTCCGGAGCGGGCTTGCCGGCCTGCTCCTGCTCGATCCATCGATCGAGCTCGCCGGCGTGGCGATCGACGTGGCGAGCGCGCTCGATGACTGCCATGTCGCGCAGCCCGACGTCGTGCTCGTCGATCCGCATCTGCCCGACGTGCCCGATGGCCTCGCCCTCGTGGCTGCCGTCCGGCGGCTGCTGCCGGCGACCCGCATCGTGAACGTCTGCGTGGCCGAGGACGACGACCCGGACAGCGCCTTCGACGTCCGGCTCCATTGCTTCGACGATCCTGGGTTGATCGTCGACATCGTCGCCGATCGTGTGCCCAGAGATGTCCGCCCGACGGCCGCGCTCGACCGATCGGCCGACGCTGCGGGCCCCGGCGCGTCCGAACGGTGATGCTAGACTCGCTCCCCGAACCGGACTCGCCTCTCGGACCTGCGTCCGGTGCCAGAGAGGTGTCGCGCAGCGTGGCCGACGTGATCCGCGTCCTCATCGTCGACGACCACACGGTCGTGCGCAGTGGTCTGGTGACCTTCTTCTCGCTGCTCGACGACATCGAGGTCGTCGGTCAGGCGAGCGACGGCAGCCAGGCCGTGGCGGCCGCTGCGGCCCTCCACCCCGACGTGGTGCTCATGGATCTGCTCATGCCGGCCATGGACGGCGTGACGGCCATCGCGCGCATCAAGGCAGACCAGCCCGACATCGAGATCGTGGCCATGACCAGCTTCATCGAGGAGGAGAAGGTCACCGCCGCGCTGGCCGCCGGCGCGACGGGCTACCTGCTCAAGGACGCCGAGGCCGACGAGGTCGCGGCCGCCGTCCGTGACGCCTATCACGGCGAGATGCATCTCGATCCCGCCGTCGCCCGGGTGCTGGCCGAGCGACTCCGTCATCGGCCCCAGGACGATGGCCCGACCGAGCCGCTGACCGAGCGTGAGCGTGAGGTCCTGCGCCTCGTCGCCCGCGGCCTCTCGAACAAGGACATCGCGGCCGCGCTGTTCATCACCGAGCGAACCGCCCGGACGTACGTCAGCAACATCCTCGGCAAGCTCGGCCTCCAGAGCCGGACCCAGGCCGCCCTCTGGGCGCTCGAGCACGACCTGGGCACGATGCCCTCCTGATCGGTCGGTCCCAGCCGACGGCTCAGGTCGCGGGCGACCGCCTCCGCGCGTCGAAGACGATGGCCGCGCCGACGAGGATGAAGACGATCGGCCACACGACATCGAGGTCCGGTAGCCACGGCACCTGGTCGGAGATCTGTGTCACGCCGATGAGGCCGAAGCCGATGGCCAGCCAGAGGGGCCACCGGCGGCGACGACCCTGCGAGCGGCCGATGAGCCAGACCAGCCCGAAGGCGATAGCCAGGCTGATCGACGTCCAGCCGTCACCGGACAGGACGCCCAGGTCGGCGAGCAGATCGGGCACGAAGAGCGCGGTCAGCACGATGGTCGGCGTGACCGCCCAGCGAGCACGCCAGATGATCCAGGCGGCGGCGAAGACGGCGGCCAGCGCGCCGAGGACGATGGCAGAGAACGAGATCGGGGTCAGCTGGTCGAGCAGCAGCGCGAGACCGAGGACGAGCAGCGCGATGCCCAGGATGGGCACCTGGCGCCGGGTCGACCAGCGAAAGGCCTGGTCGTCGATGCGGTAGGGCTGCGGCACTTCCCAGCTGGCACGATCGGCCGCCGTCGGGTCGCCCGGCCGGCGGTCCCAGGCCGGCCGCTCGATGCGCGTCACACCAGGGTCGTCGTCCGCGGCGCCGGAGGCCGCGCCGGTCGGATCGGGCGGCAGCGGCGGCCCGCTCATCGTGGCGTGCCTGCGGCGGCGAAGATGTCCGCCGCGTCGCGACGGGCCACCCGGCCGGCGCCCCCGATCCAGCCGCCCGACGGATCGCTGCGGCGCGCCAGGGCCGTCGGCGAGAGGAGCAGTCGCTGCCAGCCGTCGTCGGCCAGGTCGCGCAGCGTGTCACCGGCCACGATGAGGCTGCGCTCGGCGAGCGCCGCTGCCTCGCCCGTGAGATGGCCGACGATGCGCGACCGGGTCAGCGCCGCAGCGGCCGCCACCGCCTGGCGGACCTCGTGGCGAGCGGTCCCGATGCCGCTCGTGGCCGGCCGGCGGATGGCCACGACCGCATCCTCGGCTCCAGCCAGCCAGGTCGGCAGGGCGAGTGGCCACGCAGGATCGGCGTCCGAGGCCTCGGGTTCGACGAACAGCAGGCGCGTGCCCGGATAGAGCAGTCGCCGCAGCCCGACCTCGACGATGCCGGGCATGAGGGCGAGCGGCGCGCCCAGGTCGCCTTCGGCAAGGGCCCCGACGACGAGACGCTCGTCGGGCATGCCAGCGCCGCGTGACAGCTCGACGCTGATGGCCTGGAGCGCGAGGGCCCGACCGATCCGATCGGCGGCCTCGAGCGGCTCTCCCCTGGCGACTTCGGGCGCCATGACCAGCGGCCCCGGGCCGATCGCGAGGTCGACACCGGCGCGCGCCAGCAGTCGGGCCGCGAAGACGTGGTCCGCGACGGCGCGGGCGGGCTCGATGCCGAATTCGACGACCGTCTCGAGCGGGTCGGCGAAGACGAGGTCGACCCGTTCGAAGGCGGCCACGACGGCCTGATCGGGTGAGGCGAGACCGATCGACTGCGTCGCCAGACGCACGTAGGCGCCGCGTTCGGCGGCCGCCTCGTCGACGGCCGTCCGGAGCACGGCCAGGCCGCGTTGGCTGCCGGCCGGCGCCAGCTCGGGATCCTCGGTCGGGTCTTCGGGTTCGGGCTCGTCGCCGAGGCGTCGCCGAAGCTCGCGATCGAACGGCACGCGCACCCGCACAAGGTCGGCGCCCGCCCCGACGGCCTCGTCAGCCGCCGCCGCCGCGCTGCCGGCGGCGCTGAGCGGGAGATCGACGCCGAGCAGCGGTCCGCTGACGTCGCCGATGACATCGCGCAGCTCTCGGCGTGCCGTGCGGTTGGCATCGAAGCGCTGCCACGCGCCGGCCAGCCAGCCCATCAGGGTCGCCTCGGCCTCGCGCCGCCGCTCCGGCTCGCCCAGCAGCTCCGCCTCGAGCGCGAGGTCGATGTTGCCGGCCGCGATGTCCAGCGCCAGCGCGCCCGGATCGAGGTCGTACTCACGCGCCGCCGCCGCGAACGGCAGGCCGATGCCACCACCCAGTCGGGCGGGGCCCAACGCGGCCAGCCGGTCGACGACCTCGACCGCGAGCGGCCGGCCGGAGCGATCGAGGCCGACGACGCCCACGAGGCGAAGGACGGCCCGTTCGCACGCAAGCGTGGTCTCGTCCGCGGCAGTCGCGGCCAGCTCGGCCGCGTAGGCGGCCGCGCGCTCGCGCACCGCTGCCGCCCGCACCTCGAGGCCGACGGCCATGCCTCAGGTCCTTCCGCTCGGCAGGGGCGTGGGCAGGTGCGCAGGCCGACCGGCTGCGCGGAGCAGCTCGACGACACGCTCGATGGGCAGGCCGTGGATGACGTTGCCATCGCGGCCGGCGACCGTGTCGCCCGCGACGAGGCTGTCGATGGCGGCCTCCTCGGTCACCTCGACGGCGGCCACGAAGAACGGGTCGATGTAGGCATCCGCCAGGAACGACTGCTCAAGCAGCGGGCCGGCGCCCTGCGGCACGCGGCCGGCGGTCGAGAACGCGAGGAAGATATCGCCGCTCCCGGAGCCGGCGAAACCGCCGGTCCTGGCCATGCCCATGCCGGCTCGCCGGGCCAGGCGCTGGAGCTGGCGGCTGTCGAGTGGCGCGTCGGTCGCGAGCACGACGATGACCGATCCGGACTCCGGTCGCAGCCCGTCGGGGCCCGAGCGTCGCGCGTAGCCCTCGGCGACGAGCGTCGGTCCGACACGCACGCCATCGACGATGAGCTGCTCTAGCCAGCCGTAGTTCGAGAGCACCAACGCCCCGACGGTGTACGCGCCGTCGCCCGAGGCGCCTGGCTCGCCCGCGATGAGCGTCGGCGCCTCGTCGTTCGCCGGCACGACCCGCCGCGACGCGCCGCCGATGCCACCCTTGAGCTCGTGGCAGACCATGCCGGTCCCGGCACCGATGGCGCCGCTCGGCGGCGCGCCGGCCTCGGCTCCGTGTGCCGACGCCAGTGCCCGCCGGACGTCCTCGACGTCGATCTGGACGAGGCGGGCGTCGTTGAGGTGCGAGTCGGAGCATTCGGCCACGACCGGGATCATCCAGTGGTCCGGGTCGGTCTCCGCTCGTTCGCTGACCAGCAGCTGGACGACCGCGTCGTAGACGCGCCCGACGGCCATGGTCGAGGTCAGCATGATCGGCCCTTCGAACGCGCCCCACTCGTCGATCTGTGTCCGGCCGCTCACCTCGCCGGCGCCGTTGAGCACGGCCAGGCCCGCGAGCACCGGGTGGCTGGTCAGCATCCGGTCGTCGCCCGGCAGGATGGCGGTCACGCCCGTGCGCGCGATGCCACGGCCCGTCGGCACGGGAGGCTCGTCACGCCAGACGGTGGCATGGCCGACGCGCACGCCGGGCACGTCGACGATCGAGTTCGTGGGTCCGGTCGGCATCAACCCGATGACGATGCCAAGGTCGCGGGGGCGGCAACGCTGGGCGGGCGGTCCGTCGGACGGACGCGAGGCGGCTCGATCGTCGGTCACGGTCCCTCCACGGAGCGCCACGCGGCGGCGCGATGACGAAGGACCGATGATAGGCGCTCGATCGCCGGCCGGTTCCACCGGCCGCCTCAGTCCTCGACGAGTCCCGCCAACCGCACGGCGCAGACGAAGGCACGGAAGGCATCGACCCCATCGCTTGCCTGGTACACGACACCGCGATCGCCCTCGCGCCGCATGCCCGGCATGACCGCCACGACGTCGGCCTGGGCAGGCACGGCGAAGTCGATGCCGAGAGCGATCGGCGTGGCGAGGGTCAGCGCGGCAAGGTCGCCGCCGCCGGCGACCGCGCGCTCGACGGCCCGTCGGGCACCGGCCTCGACCAGCTCACGCGCATGGCTGGGGTGGACGGAGTCGGCGGCGTGGCCCGAGATCGCGCGCTTGACGACCACCCGCTCGGCCCACAGCAGCCACTCGGCGACCTCCTCGGCCAGCGCGTCGTCCCCGGCGACCATGCCCACCGGCACCCCCAGGGCGCCCAGGTAGATGCCGTTGATGCCGTACTCGCCGACCGGCCGGCCAGCCAGCGTCGTCAGCGTCGGCGCGCCGCTGTAGGTGTGAGCGATGGTGCCACGCGGATGCCCCGCACGGGCGTGGTAGCCGACGAAGAGGGCGACGCCGAAGCCGCCGTCCGCGGCCGCTTCGACCATGCTGTACGGCTTCTGCCCTTGGACGAGACGCGCCGCCGGGTGGACCTTCTCGGGCGTCAGGTTGTACATGCCGCCGTGGGAGTCGTTGATCACGACCTCGGTCGCGCCGCCGGCCAGAGCGCCCGCCACGGCGGCATTCGCCTCACCGATCATGAGCTCGACGGCGGCCGGATACCCACGATCGGCGCGAGCGGTCGGATCGGGGTGGCTGATGCCGGCGATGCCCTCCATGTCGACGGACAGGTAGACCCTCATGCGCGCTCCTCGTCTGCCAACGGTCCTGAGCGGGCCGGCGCACCGAGCCAGACCGATCCATCGGCGAATCGCTCCGACTTCCAGATCGGCGCCCGAGCCTTGAGCTCCTCGATGGCATAGCGACAGGCGTCGAAGGCGGCGCCGCGGTGGGGTGCCGCGACGGCGATGGCGACGCTCGCCTGGCCGACTTCGACGGCGCCGACGCGGTGGACGATGGCCAGCCGGCGGACGCCGAACCGCTCGGCGATCTCGTCGGCGATCGCCGCCAGCGTCGTCAGCGCCATCGCCTCGTATGCCTCGTAGTCGAGCCCGACGACGCGCTGGCCGGCATGGCGGGCCGCCTCCCCTTCCTGGCCCGGCGCGGGCGTGCCGGGTGTCTCCCGCGTGCGACCGAGGAAGGTCACGACCGCGCCGTCGACGGCGGTCGCGACCGCCGTCTGGAGCTCGACCAGGACGGCGTCGTCGATCGGCTCGCTGGTCAGGGCGATCCGACGCACCGGTCGATCGTCGAGGGTCTCCGTCTCGCGTGCGCCGCCGGCGACCGGCGGGATGAGGGCCAGCTCGTCGCCCTCGGCGAGGGCGTCGTCGACTTCGGCGTACTCGCCGTTGCGGGCGAAACGCATCGAGGCCCCGGCGGGCGATAGCGCCGGGTGCGTGGCGCAGAGCGTCTGCCATGCGTCAGCGACCGACGCACCATCGTCGAGCTCCAGCCGCAGCTCGCGAACGCCGAGCTGCTGACGCTGGAGGGCGAACAGGCGCACGGTCACGTGCATCGCTAGACGACCACACCGGCGCCGAAGAGCAGCGCCGCCGAGACGATCGTGCCGGCCAGCACGGCTGCGGTATCGATGTAGAGCAGGCCCGTGGCCGACTCCATCGAACGCGTCCGCGCCGTCCGCAGCGCCATGCCGGTGAGCACGACCGGGAAGACGATGCCGACGCCGAGCAGCAGCCAGACGAGGAGCATGTGAGGCCCGGTGAGGGCGCCGAACGGCTGCCCGCCGCCAGAGCCGGCGATGACGGCGACGGCGAACAGGACGAGTTGGGCGACGAGGGCCGCCAGCAGGAGGCGGACGGCAAGGATGAGCGGACCCTCGCTCAGTCTCGGCGTCACGAGATACCAGTGGCCGAGGATCATCGCGGCCAGGACCCCGCCGGTCACGGCTGCGAGGACCATCAGCTCGAGCGCGAGCACCGGCGCCGCGAGCGCGACGCTGGCCCAGCCGACGGCGGCCGTCAGGATGGTGGCCAGGCCTGCCGCGAGTGCCACCAGCCCCAGCCGTCGGCCTCGCCCCCGGCGTAGCGCGATCGTCTCGATGACCAGCAAGGCCGTCAGCACGAGCAGGCCGATGCGGCGTGCCTGATCGAGCTCGGGGCCGGCGGCCCTGATCGCCAGGCGTGTCGGCGGCGGCAGGCTGCCGTCCAGAAGCAACGTCACCCCCGCCAGCACGGCGGCCGTGGCGGTCATGAAGCCGAGGTAGCCGACGGTCGCGTCGGTCCTGCGGCGAAGGATGGCGACCATCGCGATGGACCCGACCGCGAGGCTCAAGAGAAGGGTCCAGTTGACATACGCGAGGCTCTCCAGGACCGATCGGTCGGGCACCGTGGGAGTGTAGCGAACGGCCCTCCGCGCTAGGCTTGGTGGCGGCCGGTCGGACGACCGGATCTGACGACGAACCGGAGGCGCGACGGATGGGCGAGCTGGGCTTCACGTTCACCTGGCACGGACACGCCTGCGTCGAGATCGCCAACCCCGACGGCCGGCGCATCATCTTCGATCCCTGGCTGGGCAACCCGAGATCGACCACGACCGCCGATGCCATCGACGCCTGCGACCTGCTGCTCCTCAGCCACGGCCACAGCGACCACCTGGGCGACGCGGTCGCGCTCGCCTCACGCTTGCGACCCGCCTGGCCGTGCATCCACGAGATGAGCCTCTGGCTGGCGCGCCGCCTACCGGGCGGCGCTGATCAGCTGACGGGCATGAACAAGGGCGGCACCGTCGATGTCGCCGGCACCCGCGTGACGATGGTCCGCGCGGAGCACTCCGCTGGCGACTGGGTGGCCGATCTCGGCGTGCCGCTCTACCTCGGCGAGCCGGTCGGCTTCGTGGTCGAGCTCTCGAACGGCCGGCGGATCTATCACGCCGGCGACACCGACGTCTTCGGCGACATGCGGCTCATTCGCCAGCTCCATCGGCCGGCCGTGGCGTTCCTGCCCATCGGCGGGCACTTCACGATGGACCCACGGGCGGCCGCCCTGGCAGTCGAGCTGCTCGGCGTCACCACGGTCGTGCCCATCCACTACGGGACCTTCCCCATCCTGGCCGGGACGCCCGACGAGCTGCGACGTGAGCTGGCCGCACGCGGTCTGGCCGCGGTCGACGTCGTGTCGCCAGAACCCGGTGTGCCGACGAGCTAGGGCCGAGCGAGCATGCGGGCGGCCGTCTGGCAGGGTCGGCCGGGGTCGGAACGACGGATCAGGGGGTGGCTGACGGTCCGGGGCTTGTCCCAGGCGAGGCCGAGGGATCGGCAGCCGACTTGGATCCTGGCTTGCCGCCGCCTGCCCAGGGCGGCGGGCCCTGGCCTCGGATGACCTGGTCGCCGACGGCGAAGACCTCGATCTCGTCGTCTCCGGGTTCCTGGAGGCCGCGCACCGTGGTCGTCTGGCCGACGAGCGGGATGAGCGGGTTGTTGCCTGCCCAGTAGCGTTCCGGCCCGACATCGAGGACGAGCGTGCCGGCGCCCGTCTCGAGGACGAAGGTCGTCGACCCGTCAGCCTCCGTCTGCGCGACGACCGTCCCGGTCGCTTCGGTCATGGCTGCGTCGTCGTCGTCCTCATCGGACTGGGCGCCCTGTTGGCGTGCGCGTTCGCGCTCCGCGCGCCGCTCCGCCCGCTGCTGCAGACGCTCGGCCCGAAGCTGCAGGCGAGCCATGTGCCGCTCCAGCCAGGCAGCTCGGCGCTCGACGCGGCGTTCCTGCTGCTCGAGCCGGCGTTGCTGGCCGACGGACCCATCGTCGTCGCCCGAGCCAGATCCGTTGCCGCCGGCACCGTTGCTCAGCCCGGCGCCGACCGCCCCGACGAGCAGCAGGATGAGAGCGAGCACGCCGAAGAAGACGATGATCCCGTGGTGGTCACGATCGCCGGAGCCGCCAGCAGCGCCGGGCGGCGGCGCCGGCGGCTCTGGATCCGGCGTGGGGGACGCCTGAGGCTCATCGGGCGGCGGAGCGGCGGTCGAGTCGGTCATGGCCGGTGAGCATACGCGCCGAACAAGCGTCTGACCTTGCGAAGGTGCCAGGATGCACCAGATTTCTGGATCGAAGCCTTGGTGGCCCGCGGAGCGGCCTGGCGAAGGTCTGCGGCTATCATGCCCCCATGCACTGGGCGTCCGAACGACCCGGTCGCAACGTGCTCGTCGCGGCGATCGCCCTGGCCACGATCCTGTCGGCGGCCGAGGCACCGGTCCACGCCATCCTCGGTGGGGATGCGACTTCTGCTGGCACTGCGTTGGCCCGTGACGTCGCGACCGCGCCCGCCGAACGCGCGATCGTCAGGGTGCCGATCGGGGATGCTCCGAAGCGGTCATTCATGCGACGCCTGCCGTGGCAACACCTGCCCAGTGGCTTCGTGACCCGTCGCGGGACCTCGCTCATCCTCGAAGGTCGTCCGTATACGTTCACGGGCATGAACATCTACAACGCCAACAGCGTCGGCAACTGCTGGTTCTCGATGGCGGACCGCACGGGCCTGCAGCGTGCTCTGCGTGACATCGGAGACGGCCAGGAAGTCTTCCGGGCGTGGTTCTTCCAGCGCCTGGCCACGCGCGGCGGTCAGCGTGACTGGCGCGCGTTCGACCGGACGCTTCGGCTCGCGCGCAAACAAGGGCAGAAGGTCATCGTCGTGCTCGCCGACCAGTGGGGCGCCTGCGAGGCCCGCGGTCGACGCTGGGCCTCGTTCTACGAATCCGGGTACCGGAAAGCGCGCGACCCAGGCACGACGACGACCTACCGTCGATTCGTGGCCGAGATCGTCCGGCGCTACAAGGACGATCCGACCATCCTGATGTGGCAGCTCATCAACGAGGCCGAGTCGAAGCGCTCGAACGGGACCTGTGCGCCGGCTTCCATCCTGCGCGACTTCGCGACCGACATGTCCGGGCTCATCAAGCGCATCGACCCGCATCACCTCGTATCCCTCGGCACCCTCGGCGGCACGCAGTGCGGGATGCGCGGGCGCGATTACCGCACCATCCATGCCGTCGCCGGCATCGACGTCTGCGAAGTCCACGACTACGCCTCGCCATCGCATCCCCTGCCGCCCGATCGTGGTCACGGCATCCGCCGCCGCATCGCCGAATGCGCCGCCCTCGACAAGCCGGTCTTCATCGGCGAGGTCGGGTTCCCGCCGCCGGGCGGCGACATCGCGCGACGGGCCAGATGGCTCGCCCGCAAGTTCGAGGCACAGTTCGACGCCGGCGTCTCCGGCATCCTGATGTGGGGCTGGAGGAACGGCTCCCACGGCGGCTCGGCTCGTCGAGACTTCGACATCGGGCCGGGCGACCCGGCGTTGCGCCTGCTCGAACGGTACTGACCAGCGCCGTGCATCCTCGATGACGGCGCCACCGGGCGCCTCGTTACCGCTGCGGCTCGGGCCCCTGCCACGACATAGCGTCCCAGTCGCGGCAGGACTGCTGGCGGACGCGTTCGACGACGATCCGACGGCGCAGCGGTATGGCGACCCGATCGACCGTCGGCGCGTGCTGGTGACGCTTGCGTCGGCGGCCCTCGAGGATGCCCTTCGCCACGGACGCGTCGAGGCTGCGTGGGACACGGCTACCCTGGCGGGCGTCATCGCCTGGTATCCACCGGGCTACCACCCGCCGTCGATCGCACGACTACTTCGAACGTTCGTCCCTGCTGGCCTCCGCCTGCTCGGGATCGCGCCCACGACGACGATCCTGGCCATCCCTTCGTTGCTCTTGGACGGTCGACGCTGGGCGCCACGCAGCGCGTGGTACCTCCAGGCGGTCGCCGTCGCAGCCGATTACCGCTCGCGTGGCGTCGGGACATCGCTCGTCCGTTCTGGGTTGGACGTCATCGAGGCCGGCCATGAGGCCGCCTACCTTCGGACGAGCCATCGGGCGGTCATCGCCTGGTACGCGAGCCTGGGCTTCGAGGTCGTCGATGTGACGATGCACGAGGATGCCAGCCACCGCATCCGGATGCGCCGGCGGGCGCCGGTCAGGACTGGCTGAGGACCAGGAATCGGTCGACGGCGACCATCGGCCGGCCAGGCGTGCCGGCGACGCGGACGACGACCGTATGCGGCCCATCGCTCAGGCCATCGGCCGTGAACAGCAGCCGGCTCGGCCGGAAGGTGCTGCCGGTCGCATCGAAGCGGCCCACACGCTGACCATCCACGAAGACGTCGGCACGGCCGCGACCAGGACCGGTCGGCCCGACGATGGCGACTCCCGTGCCATCGAACGTGAGCGCCAGCTCGGCGCCCTTGCTCGTGGCATAGCGCGCTCCAGCGCCGCCATAGGCGGGATGGCGGGCGATCTTCCAGCCGCCCGACGCCTCGACGCCAGCAGCGTCCTCCTCGGCGCGGCTGAGGCGGATGGCCGAGGACGCATAGTCGCCGGCCGTCCCATCCGCGCCGCGGGCACGCACCTGGAACGCGTACTCGTGCCCGGTGGTCGCGCCGACCGACGCGCCGCGTGCGGTGCGTCGGGCGAGATCGACCCGTTGGTAGTCGCCACCGTCACGTGCCACCCGGAGGTCGTACCGCGACACGGCTGAGCCGTCCGGCGGCACAGGCCAGACCAGGTCGAGCTCGATGCCCCCTGACGTCAGGCTGTTGCCGAGGGTCGCCACTACCGGGCTCATGGCGGGACCGACCGCCACGGCGCTGGGGGCTGCGCCCGGCGTGGTGCTCGGAGCAACGCTCGCCGCGGCACTCGCTGCAGGCTCCCTCGATGGTCGGCCCGTTGGCGCCTCTGCGGCCGACGGCGTCGGACCGAGCGCCACCCCGCCCGTAGGCTCTCGTGCATCGCGCGTGGCGTCGGCGCTGACGAAGCCGATGAGAGCGCCGATGCTGAGGATGACCGTCGCCAGCGTCGCGCTTCTGATGAACGAGCGCTGCCGCTCGACGGGCGGCCCTGATCCGGCGGCGAGGGGCACGGCGAGCGGCTCAGGGCGGGTGATGCGCGGCGACACGGGGTGCGTGGGCGCCTGATCGGCCGCATCTGCCAGCGATGGCACGGGTCTGGATGCGGGTCGTGCCCGTGCCTTCGGTGCGGCGCCGAGCGGCTGACCGTCCAGGTCGGCATCGACAGGCCCGATCAGGCTCGGAGCTGGCGCCTGCCCGTAGCCGCCCACGACGGTGGCCGCCAGGACGGTCGCATCGGTCGTCGAGTGATCGACGATCGTCCCGTCAGCCTGTCGACGCCGGATGGCGCCACACCAACCGCAGTACTCAGCCGGGCCGAGCGGCGACGGTAGCCACTCGTGGCGACAGGCGCTCGAGACGGCCACGGCGGGATCCATGCGCCGGACATGCGCCCGCCGCGGCCGTGGCAGCACGTCTGCGACGCGCGCCACGCCGTCTCGCCAGGCATGCAGCGGCCCACGATCGTCCAAGGCGCCTCCCGGCAGCGTCCAGCGTCAACCGGCCGAATGCTAGCACTCACGTTCGCTGGGACCGAGTCCAGACCCCCCTTCGGGACCGTGGTACGGGCCCTCAACCGCACCTGACCGGCATCGACCGACCCGTCGTGGACCAGACGCACCTGGGACCGGTGGTGCGTTCACGCCACGGGCGTGGGGACCCATTGCTCATTGCCAGGGATGGCTTCAACCGCGACGGTGGCCGCCGGTCCGACTTCGCGTCGGACATCTGTCGGCATCCGAGTGGGGCCTGGGAGGGCTCGCTCCGCCGGCCTCCAAGAACGAGCACACCCGTCGCGAGGCGGGGTCGCAAAGCCACGGGGCTCACCGAGCCAGCCGGGTTGCCTAGGGAGGACATGCCACATGCCACAGCAGTTCTGGGACGGCACGCGCTGGACCGACGAGACGATCACCCCCGCCGCTCCGCCATCCTCGCCGACCCGGGTCCGGGACTGGATCGCCACCCTCGGGATGGTCGCCGTCCTGGTCGCTGCGGCCTTGCCCATCCTGCCCGCGCTGGCATCAACGACCCGACCATTCGACGGGCCCCGACGGCTGGTCGCCGCCGGTCCGAGACTGAACCTCTATCCACGCTACGGCCGCCCCGGTGACACCGTCATCGTCCTCGGCCGGCGCTTCCCGGCGCGGACCGACGTCCAGTTGACGTGGGGCGGCAGCAAGCGGGGCATGCCGGCCGTGAGGACGAATGCGCGAGGCGCGTTCACGATCCGTTTCACCGTCCCCAAGACCAAGGTCGATGAGTATCGCGTCGGCGCCGTGCTGCGCGTGGCCGACGTGCCCGTCGAGAACACCGAGATCGCCGGCGAGACCCAGCCGACTGGCGATGGATCGGAGGCTGGCGCTGCAACCGTGGAGGATCCCGCCGAGCCACCGGCCACCATGACCCAGCGCCCGACGCGCCAAGCGGCACTCAGGATCGGTCGCCAGAGCCCGCGCCAGGACACCATGCGCGGCGAGCTGACCGGACCCCTGGACACGAAGAAGTTCACCGTCGTCCGACGGGACGTCAGGCCCGTTCGCGCTTCGCAGCCCGACCCAGGACTCGCTGAGGCGCCGACCCCGGCGACAGAGCCAACGCCCGCTACGGAACCGACACCGACCATCGCGGCTCCCGATGCGCCCGCGGCGACGCCGACCGCGACCCCCACGAGCGCACCGCCCGTGACCGCGACGGCGTCGCCCAGCCCATCCCCATCGACCAGTCCGAGCCCGACACCGAGCGCCAGCCCGCGGCCGAGTCCGTCGGCGAGCCCGACACCGAGCCCGTCGCCGAGCGCGAGTCCACGGCCGAGTCCGTCGGCGAGCCCGAGCCCGCGGCCCAGCCCATCGCCGTCCCCCAGCCCCAGCCCGAGCCCGAGCGCGTCGCCGAGCCCGAGCCCGACACCGAGCCCGTCGCCGACTTTGGCGCCCACGCCATCACCAACGGCCGCGCCGGGCGGCGGCACGAGCGTCAGTGGGTTCGTCGGTCGCAGCGGCACGCGCCTGACACTCAACGGCTCCACGTACCGGTTCACCGGCCTCAACGTCTACAACGCCAACAGCCGCTGGAATTGCTCATACGACATGGTCCGTAACGACGCGCTCGACACTGCGCTCGACGACATGGGATCGGGCAACGAGGCCATTCGCGCGTGGTTCTTCCAGCGCCTCGCGACGACCAACGGCCAGCGCGACTGGACCGCATTCGATCACACACTCGCCGTCGCCAAGGCCCACGGCGTCCGGGTGATGGTCACCTTGACCGACCACTGGGGCGCCTGTGAAGGCACGGGGACGAAGACCGAGAGCTGGTACTCGAGCGGCTACAAGTCGACCGTCAGCGACGTCGTGACCTACCGCGACTTCGTGGCCCA
>DATBSD010000077.1:0-5618 GCA_036559965.1 Candidatus Limnocylindrales bacterium | reverse complement strand
ACGCCCTCGCCGCATCCACGCTCGGCACCGGTCTCGTCCTGGCGGCGGCCATCGGGCTCGGCTGCCGGCAGATCGTGCTCGGGGTCGGCGGTTCGGCCACGACGGACGGCGGCTCCGGGCTCCTCGTCGCCCTCGGCGCGCGCTTCCTCGACGTTCCCGGCGAGGCGATCAGCCCCGGCGGCGGCGGCCTGGCGGACCTCGACAGCATCGATCTCGCGGACCTCTCGCCGGTGCTCGCCGAGGTCGATCTCGTCGTCGCGTCGGATGTCACGAACCCGCTCCTCGGCGACGAGGGGGCGGCTGCCACCTATGGGCCGCAGAAGGGCGCCAGCGCGGCCGACGTCGCCTGGCTCGATGCCAACCTCGCGCGCTACGCCGACCTGCTCGAAGCCGCCACCGGGCGAGACGTCCGCGACACGCCTGGCGCCGGCGCGGCCGGCGGCACGACCTTCGGCCTGCTGGCCATCGCCGATCGCTTCCAGTCCTTCGCCGTCCGGCCGGGCGTCGAGCTGGTCATGGAGCTGACCGGCTTCGATTCGGCCCTCGGAGAGGCCGACCTCGTGCTGACCGGCGAAGGCCGCATCGATCGTCAAACGGGATTTGGCAAGACGGCACTCGGCGTCGCCCGGCGGGCTCGCGACGCGGGCGTGCCATGCATCGCCTTCGGGGGCGGCGTCGAGCCCGAGGGCGCCGCGGCACTTCTCGAGGTCGGAGCGGTCGCCGTGCCCGTCGTCGAGGGCCCGATGTCGCTCGAGGCGGCCATCGCCGCCGGCGCAGCGCCCATCGAGCGCGCCGCCGAGCGGGTCGCTCGCTTGTGGTCGTCGGCGAGCGCTGACTTGACTAAGTCGACTGACTAAGTCATCGTCGACCCCATGGATCAGGCGACCGTCAACATCCACGAGGCGAAGACGCACCTGTCGCGGCTCATCGTGCGCGTCGAGCGAGGCGAGCGGATCGTGCTCGCCCGCGGCGGCACGCCGGTCGCCATGCTCGTGCCTGTCGAGAAGCGGCAGCGGCGTCGCACACCGGGTGACGACGACGTCGTCGTGGGACCAGACTTCGATGATCCACTGCCGGAGTTCGAAGACCTGTGAGGGCGCTGCTCGACACGCACTCCTTTCTGTGGTGGGTATCGGCCCGCGGCTCGAACCTCTCTCCCAAGGCCGCGGACGTCATCGGCGACGCGGAGAACGAGATCCTGTTCAGTGCCGCTTCGGCCTGGGAGATCGCGATCAAGGCGTCAGCCGGGCGCCTTCGGTTGCCGTCGCGACCGGAGCGCTATGTCCCAGCGCGAGTGCGCCGTCATGGGTTCCGCGTGCTACCCGTGGATCTCGAGCACGCGCTCCGAGTCGCTCGGTTGCCCCGGATCCACGGTGATCCGTTCGACCGCCTGCTCGTGGCCCAGGCGATGAGCGAGGGCATCCCCCTCGTCTCCTCGGACCCAGCCATCGGTCGGTACGACGTCGAGGTCATCTGGTGACGTCGACGGGCTCGGGCGCAAGACCCGCGCGCGCCCGACGACCTGCGACGAGACGGAAGCGTCAGAAGCCGGATCCGATCAGGGCCTGGCAGCGGCGTCTCGAGCGCACCCGACCCGATCTCGTCGACGACGTCCTGGCGGGACTCGCGTCGCGCTACGGCCACCATGCCTGGGAGCGACGGCTCGATCCCACGAGCGAGCTCATCCTGACCATCCTGACCCAGAACACGGCCGACGTGAACGCCGAGAAGGCGTTCGAGGCGCTCCGTGCCGCCTACCCCTCCGGCCTCGCGACGGAGGTCCACCGTCCCGGCCTCGGCTGGGGCGGCGCCGGGCTGGCCGAGGGCGCGCCACCGGACTGGATGGCCGTCGAGACGGCGCCGATCGACGAGCTCATCGAGGTCATCCGCCCGGGCGGGCTAGGGCCACAGAAGGCGCCGCGCATCCAGGCCACGCTGCGCCGCATCCGTGAGGAGCGCGGCGACCACTCGCTCGAGTTCCTGGGCCAGCTGTCGCCGCTCGAGGCGCGCGACTGGCTGACGGCCATCGACGGCATCGGCAAGAAGACGGCCTCCGTCCTGCTGCTCTTTTCGTTCGACCTGCCGCTCATGCCCGTCGATCGGCACGTCGAGCGCGTCTCGCAGCGCATCGGCCTGCTGCCGGCCAAGGCGACGGCCGATCAGGCACACGACTATTACCTCGCCCTGCTGCGCACGGACCAGGCATACGAGGCGCACGTCAACCTCATCCACCACGGCCGCGCCATCTGCCACGCGCGGAAGCCCGACTGTGCGACGTGCCCCGTTCGGGCGCGTTGCCGCTACGTCGACCCCAAGGCGCCCTAGGCGGCGATCCCGCCGGCGGCCGCTGCTATCCTGCCCGGCGTGACGATGGCGCCGCTGCCGCGCATCCTGCTCGTCGACGATGACGCGAATCTGCTTGTCTTCCTGTCCGACGAGCTCAAGTCGGACGGCTTCAGCGTGATCACGGCGAGGGACGGCGTCGAGGCGCTGCGCCGGCTCGAGGCGCAGTGGCCGGACATCCTCATCGTCGACATGATGATGCCGCGCATGGACGGCCTGACCCTTGCCCGCCAGGTCAAGTCCCGCGCCGATCTGCCCATCATCGTGCTCAGCGCGGTCGACGCTTACGACTCCAAGGCCGAGGCGCTCGAGGAGGTCGCCGAGGATTACATCACCAAGCCGTTCCACTACCCCGAGCTCAGGGCCCGCATCAACCGGGTCCTGCGGCGGGTCGGCGATCGGGTGCCGGCCGGCCGCCTGGAGCTCGATCCCGGCCTCGTGCTCGACATCCAACGCCGTCGCCTCATCCGCGACGGCGAGGAGGTCCGCCTGACACCGGTCGAGTCCCGGCTGCTCTATGCCCTGGCGGCCAACATCGGGCAGACCGTGACGACCGAGACGTTGCTCATGCGTGGCTGGTCGGAGACTGAGGCGCCCGATGCGAGCTATGTCTGGGTCACGATGCGTCGTCTGCGCCAGAAGCTCGAGCGCGATCCCGACCACCCGGTCTACCTCGAGACGATCCGCGGCGTGGGCTACCGACTCAACCGCCAGGCCGCCTGAGCCGGCCGCGACCGAGCCGGCCTCGAGCAGCGACCGACCGTGCAACGCCTCTCCCTCCAGAACCGCCTCCTCGCCGCGCTCGTCGTCGTGGGCGTCGTACCCATCCTGGCCTTCGCCTTCATCGGCTTCGTGCTGGCCGGCAATGCGGTCGCGACACGCCAGTCGGAGGACCTCGCCGCCCTGACCCGCCTCGCCGCGTCGCAGGTCGGCGGCGCGCCGCTCGACGCGTCGACGACCGGTCGCCTGGCCGCGCTGACCGACCGCACGGCGAGCTTCTTCGGGGCCGGCGGCCTGCTCCTCGCCACGAGCGACCGCTCCGTTGCCATCCCGGCGCCACCGGCGGGGGTGGGGTCCGGCCAAGCGGCCGAGACGCGCTCGGACGAGGGGATCGTGACCTCGTATATCGCCCTTCCTTCACGTGCCGGCATCCTCGCCCTGAGCGAGCCGGCCGGCGGCCTCCCGGAGCTCGTCGCGCCGTTCCTGGCCAGCCTGGCGGTCGCCCTCGCCCTCGCCCTCGGCCTCGGGCTCGTGCTCTCGCGCACGCTCGTCGCGCCCCTCACGCGCATGACCGTGACGCTCGACCGCCTCCAGGCCGGCGACCTGTCGGCACGGCTGCCGGTCGAAGGCGACGACGAGGTGGCCCGCCTGGCAGCCAGCCACAACCGGCTCGCCGACGCGCTGGCCGCGCGGAATCGCTCCCTGGCCCGGGTCTCGCATGCCGTGGCGACGCTCTCGCCGCGGGAGGGCGTCACAAGACTTCGGACGACCGCGGAGCTGGCTGCTGCGGAGGCCTTCGGCTTCACCGCCGTCGAGGTCCGGCTCTACGGCCCGGAGGGTCCTGACGCCGCCGAGCTCGCTGCCATCGCCGAGCCGCCAGAGCGCGTGCCGGGCGAGGCCTTCGAGGTCGCAACGCCGCTGACCATCGGCGAGGATCGCGTCGGCCGGCTGGTGGCGACCCAGATCCCGACCCGCGAGTGGGGACCCGCGGATGCCGACCTGTTCCACATCTTCGGCGTCCAGCTGGCTGCCGCTGTCCGGACGGCCGAGCTGTTCGGCGAGGTCGAGAGCCTGGCCGAGCTGAAGGCCGAGTTCTTGCGTGGCGTGAGCCACAACCTGCAGACACCGCTGACGTCGATCCGCGCCTTCGCCGGCCAGCTCGCCGAGCAGGCGCCCGACCCTCGCCTGGACATCATCGTCGAGCAGGCCGATCGGCTGTCGCGGCTGGTCGCCCAGCTGCTGACGGTCTCCAAGCTCGAGGCAGGCACCCTGCAACCCGAGATCGACGTCTTCCCGCTGGGGCCGCTCGTGACGCGAGTGTGGGAGAGCCTGGGACGCGGCGACCACGCCTTCACCGTGCGCGACGACGCCCCGGGCTGGCTGGCCGCCGCCGATCGCGACTGGGTCGAGCAGATCGTCTGGGCCCTCCTCGACAACGCCATCAAGTACGGAGGCGCGGGGCCTGTCGACGTCGCCATCACGTTCGTCGAGGCGCCCGCCGGCCAGCCGGTGGACGGCGAGGCGCCGGCGCTGGTGACCACCGTGCGAGACCACGGGCCGGGCATCGCCGTCGACCAGCGCGAGCGTGTCTTCGAGCGCTTCGCGCGCCTGCAGCCGGCCGGTGGCGACGGCACCGGCCTCGGGCTGAGCGTCGCGCGTGGCCTCGCCGAAGGCACGGGCGGCGGCCTCGAGGTCGTCGATGCCGCGGACGGCGCCCCGGGCGGGGTGTTCGCGCTGCGGCTGCCGGCCGAGCGCATCCTCGAGGTCTGAGCCGCCGGCTCGACCTTCCGCGTCGACAGGCGTCACCACCGAGCGGTGCGCCGACGCCGCCGTTCGAACACAAGGGCACCCCGAGACCAGTACCACCGTACGGGTTGTGCAGCGCGACCACCCGGACCATCGTCGTGCGCGGCGAAAGGCCACCGGCAAGGTGGCTTGCCAAGCATGGTCTCGAGATCGGCGGCATGCGCCGACAGAAGAGACCGCCCGGGAGCCAGATGCACCGCTCGCCCATCGACCGATCACCGCGCCACCATCGCCGCGACCGACCGGCGTGGTTGCGTGCGTGGCGATGGGCGCGGCCGCGCGACGCGGAGCATCTCTCGATCGGCCAGTCGCTCGTCGAGCTGGCCCTGCTCTTCCCCGTCCTGCTGATGCTGCTGCTCGGAGCGCTCGACCTCGGCCGCGTGTACTACGCGCAGATCGCGGTCACCAACGCCGCCCGCGAGGGCGCCATGGTGGCGGCCAATACGCCGACGTCGTACCAGGCCGGCGCGCCGTGTGACGCGACCACGAACGCCGTCACGTGCGCGGCCATCCGTGAAGGCCAGAACGGGCTCGTCGACATCGACCCGACGGATGTCAGCCTCGCGTGCACACCGTCCTGCACATCGGTCTTCGGGAACCGCGTCGCCGTCACGGTCGCGGGTCATTTCGATCTCTTCACGCCGTTCGTTGGCATGTTCGTCGGCGGGCAGCAGCTGAGCTTCCAGCAGACGGCCACGGCCGACGTCGTCATCACGCCCGACGCGGCGGGCGCGCCGACGCCCTCTCCG
>DATBSD010000076.1:0-4666 GCA_036559965.1 Candidatus Limnocylindrales bacterium | reverse complement strand
TCGTTCGCTCTGCCGGCCTTCCCGCCAGGCGAGATCGCCACCATCATCGTCGCCGGGGCTGCCATCGCCCTCGTCTCGATGGCCGACACGAGCGTCCTCTCGCGCACCTTAGCGAGCCGGGGCGGGCAGCGGCCCGATGCCGATCAGGAGCTCATCGCCCTCGGTGCGGCCAACGTCTCGACCGCGTTCCTGCAGGGCTTTCCGATCAGCAGCAGCGGCTCACGGACGCCGGTCGCGGAGTCGGCCGGCTCCAAGACGCAGCTGACCGGGGTCATCGGCGCGGGGGCAGTCGCGGTCATGCTCGTCTTCCTGCCGGGCATCACCACCAACCTGCCCAGCGCCGCCCTTGCCGCGGTCGTTATCACGGCCTGCCTCGCGCTCGTCGAGGTCCGCGGCGTCGTCCGACTCTGGCGCATCCGGCCCTCCGAGTTCGCGATCTCGATGGTCTGCTTCCTGGGCGTCGCCGCCATCGGCGTCGTGGCCGGCATCTTCTTCTCGGTCGGGGTCGCGCTGGTGGCCTTCGTGTGGCGCGCCTGGCGGCCGTACAGCGCCGTGCTCGGCCGCCTCGAGGGCATCCAGGGTTACCACGACACCGACCGCCACCCGGACGCGCGCCGCGTGCCCGGCCTGGTCCTCTTCCGATGGGACGCGCCGCTCTTCTTCGCCAACGCCGAGATGTTCCGGGCAGCCGTCGAGGATGCCCTGGCGACCTCGCCGACGCCGGTCCGCCGGCTCGTCATCGCGGCCGAGCCGGTGACCGACATCGACACGACCGCGGCCGACGTGCTCGACGAGATGCTGTCCGATCTCCAGGCGCAGCACGTCGAGCTGGCCTTCGCGGAGCTCAAGGGCCCGGCCAAGGACCAGCTCCGGAAGTACGGGCTCTTCGACCTCGTCGGGGAGCTGCACTTCCATCCGACGGTCGGCCGGGCCGTCGATGAGTACATCAAGGATCACGACGTCGACTGGGTCGACTGGGAGGACGCCGGCCGGCCGCCGGCCGCGGAGCAGGACCCGGAGCGCTAGTCGATCGTCGCCGGTGAGCCGGGCCCCGCCAGGAAGTGCTCTCGCCGACGCAGGCCGGCGAGCGGCACGAGTGCCACGCCGAGGAGCACGAACGTGGCCACCAGCAGGCCGTCGATGCCCGCCGTGTTGGCCGCCAGCCCGCCGATGATGGAGCCGATGATCTGGCCCAGCGCGAGGAAGACGCTGTAGAGGCCCATGATCGCGCCACGGTCGTTGGGAAACGCCTCGGAGATGTCGGCCAGCAGCCCGAGTGCCGCAGGCGTCGCCCCGGCAAGCACGAACAGGCCCACGGCCGCTACGGCGACGCAGACGAGGGCGACGACCGGTCCGACGCCGCCGACATGGTTGAGCGCCACCACGGCGACGACCATGCCCGCACCGCCGAGAATGCCGTAGAGGATGATCGTCGTCCGTCGCATGGCCTTGAAACGATTGCCCCAATAGACGAGGCCGGCCGCGAAGACGACCGCGATGGCGAGCGCCGCGAGCGTGATCTGGAGCGTGCTGAAGCCCTGGTGGAGGAGCTGCTCGGGGAACCGTTCGTCGACCCGTGAGAACTGGAAGATCGACTGGCTGAACCACAGCCCGATCGAGGCGTTGATGGCGATCCAGGTCGGCGCCAGGAGCATGACGTGCGTGCTGCGCACCAGCTCGCCGTACTTGCGCCAGCCGGGGTGCGGACCGGCCAGCTGTTCGGCTTCACCCCGTGGATCGGCCACGCCGTAGCGGTAGATGAGCCACGAGACGCCGTAGATGACGGCGTTGACGAGGAAGGCCGTCGCACCGAGCGACTCGAAGAGCGTCGGCGCGGCGATGAAGCCGACGCCCAAGCCGGCCAGGGTGGCGCCCTCGAAACGGGCCGACGCCTTGCCGCGCAGGTCCTCGTCGCCGGCCGTGACCAACGCGATGTAGCCCAGGATCGAGGGCACGGAGGCCGCCGTCGAGGCACCCTCGAGGACGCGCGTCAGGGCGATGACGAGCAGGAACAGCGTGGCGGCGCCGAGCAGGTTGGTCGTGAACGCAGTGATGGCCACCGCGACCGCCCCGAAGACCGGCCCGATCTGCATCACGCGGTGGTGGCCGATGCGGTCCGACAACAGGCCGAAGGGCGGCGAGAGGACGAGCTCGGTCAGGTAGAAGGTCGCGGCGACGAGCCCGACGGTGAGTGCGGTGACCCCGCTGTCGGGGTGATCGGCCAGGCTGCCCAGGAAGAAGCCGAGCAGGGCGCCCGTGAGGCCGGTGCTGAAGCGCAGGGTGAAGGTGCCGAGCAGCACGGCCCACAGTGAGCGATCCACCGCTCCAAGGGTACCCGCTCGCCCGGTCGCTATCCTCCCGCCATGGAGCCACGCGCGGAGCGACCCTCGGCCACCGAGGCACCGGATCCTGTCGTCGACCTCGCCACACAGCGGGCCGAGGCTCGAGCAGGGCGCGACTTCGAGACCGCCGACCGCCTGCGGGCCGAGATCGAGGCCGCGGGCTGGAAGGTCGTCGACGTGGGCACCGACTTCCGACTCGAGCCCACCCACCCACCGGACCACGACGACGGCGCTCGTCGCCGCTACGGCGCCAGCGCGTCGGTGCCATCGCGACTGGCGGAGGCGGCCACGTTCCCGGCGACCGTCTTGCTGCTGGCCACGGATTGGCCCGCCGACCTGGCACGTGCGCTCACGGGTCTGCGCGACCACGTGACCGCGAGCAGCCAGGTCATCGTCGTCGCCGACGATCCGTCCGACGAGCAGACCGCCGCACTCGATGCCATCGAGGCGGAACCAAGCGTCGAGAACGCGCCCGTCGCGGCCCCCGAGCTCGTCTGGACGAGTGCGCGCCTTGGCACGGCGGCGGCCATCGACATCGGTGCCCGAATGGCGCTCGGGTCGGTCGTCGTCGTGCTCGACACGAGCGTCGAGCCGACCGGCGACGTGGTCACGCCGCTCGTCGATGCGTTGGCGGACCCGGACGTCGCCGTCGCCGGCGGCTGGGGCATCGTGTCGAGCGATCTGCGCACCTTCCAGGACGCGCCGCCCGGCAACGTCGACGCCATCGAGGGCTACTGCATCGCATTCCGGCGTGACGACTTCGCGTCACGCGGCCCGCTCGACGAGCGCTTCCGCTACTACCGCAACCTCGACATCTGGTGGAGCCTCGTCCTGCGCGACGAAGGCGAGGACGAGCCGCCGCGGCGTGCGGTCGCCCTGGCCGACCTGCCCGCCGCGCGCCACGAGCATCGCGGCTACACGTCGCTGACGCCCGACGAACGGGACCGGCAGAGCAAGCGCAACTTCTACCGCATCATCGATCGATTCGGCTCACGACGCGACCTGCTCGTCGTCAACGCGGGCCGCTGACCGCGTCCCTGCCCGCGATGACGCGGGGCTGCGCCGCGATGGGCGCCACGGTCGCCGGGCTGATCCCGACGCCATCCGTCCGTTGCATGGTGCCGAACACGAGCCCGACACCCAAGACCGCGACGAGCGCGCCGATGGCGACCACTTCGCGCACCAAGTAGGCAGAACGCGCGGGCGCCGCCGTCTCGCCCGGCCGGGCGAACGCCGTGGCCAGCGTCGGCGTCCGTGGCGGGATGACGAAGGCCAGCCAGGCGCCGGCCAGCAGGCCGCCGATGTGCGCCCAGTTGTCGATGCCCACGCCGCCACCCGCGAGCCCGAAGCCGATGGCCAGGTTGATGACGATGAGGGCGCCGATCTGCGTCGTGATCGAGCGCGCCTGGCGATCCATGAGCGGGTGGTGGATGCGCTGCGTGACGAAGAGCATGCCGAAGAGACCGAAGATGGCGCCGCTCGCGCCGACCGCATCGGCCGGCGAGATGATGTAGCTGGCGACCGAGCCGGCCGCCGCGGTGAGCAGGTAGAAGAGCAGGAAGCGCGCCGAGCCATAGAGCCGCTCGACGACGGGGCCGACGAGGTACAGCGCGTACATGTTCGAAAGCAGGTGGATGAGCCCGCCGTGGACGAGGGTGACGCTCACCAGCCGGTAGATCTCGCCCTCCGCGACCCGATCCTTCCAGAGCCCGAAGAGCCCGAACCAGAGGTCGCCCGCCGCCGGATCGAGATAGGCGCTGATGCCGATGCCGACGGTGATGGCCAGGATCGTGTACGTCACGTACGGCGGATGCGCGCCGCCGCTGCGGGCTCGGCTGAACGCCCGACTGGCGGCGCCCTGGTTGCCGCTCTCCTTCTGGAGCCAACCGATGCGCGAGGCGATCTCCGCGCGCTCGGCGTCGGGCGCCCGGGAGTCGGCCTGCTGATAGGCGGCCAGCGCGCCCCGCAGGTCGTCGCGCCGGACGAGCTCGGCCGCCAGCCGCTTCCAGGCCAGCCAGGCGAGCGGCGTCTCCGGTGCGGTGACCGCCTGCCGCCACGACTCGAGTGCCTGGTCGCCGTCGTCGAGACGGTAGAAGCACTCGGCCAGCCCGAGCAGGCCCGCCACGTGGACCTCGGGATCCGGGTTGCCGACGCAGCGGTAGTAGGCGGCCAGGGCGGTCGGGTAGTCGCCAGAGGCGGCTAGCCCTTCGCCCTGCGCGAGGACCGCGTACGCGGTCGGGCGATCGAGCGGGCCGGGTCGGTCGGGATCGGCGCCGGAGCGCCCGATGGTCGGGTCGGACAACGTGCCGGGATGCTAGCAGGGC
>DATBSD010000075.1:0-5558 GCA_036559965.1 Candidatus Limnocylindrales bacterium | reverse complement strand
GACCTCGTCCGACAAGGCCGCCAACCCGACCAACGTGATGGGCGCCACGAAGCTGTTGGCCGAGAAGCTGGTCACCGCCGCGAGCAACTACCGGGGCCACCGCGAGACGGTCTTCGCGAGCGTTCGCTTCGGCAACGTCCTCGGGTCGCGCGGCTCGGCGCTCGAGCTCTTCGCCAGCCAGATCTCGGCCGGCGGCCCGGTCACGATGACCGACCCGGCCATGACCCGCTTCGTGATGTCGACCGACCGTGCGGTCGAGCTGTGCCTCGAGGCGGCCTCGTTCGCCCATGGCGGCGAGGTCTTCGTGTTCAAGATGCCCGTGGCGCGGCTGGGCGACCTCGTCGCCGCCGCCATCGACGCCTTCGCCCCGTCCTCCGGCCGCGATCCGGCCGACATCGCGGTCACGACGATCCCGCCACGGCCCGGTGAGAAGGGCTACGAAGAGCTGATGACCGAGGATGAGTCGAGCCGGGCGATCGACATCGGCGAGATGTTCGCCGTCCTGCCATCCATCCAGACCGGTCTCGACGTCGCTGCCGCCTACGGTCACGGCAGGCCGGCCCCGGTCGGGCCCTATCGGTCGGACGGCGGCGAGATCATGGACCGTGAGACCGTGCTCGAGCTGCTGCGCACGACGCTCGGCACGGAGATGCGCGCGTGAGGGTCCTCGTGACCGGCGCCGCCGGATTCATCGGGCGCTGGGTCGTCGGCGAGCTGCTCGCGCGAGGCGACGAGGTCCTGCCGATCGACAACCTCGCGACCGGCGAGGCGGCCAACCTGGCCGAGTTCGACGGCCACCCCGGCCTGCGCCCGTTCGAGATCGGCGACGTCCGCGACGCCGCTGGCTGCCGTCGGTGGCTGGCCGAGGTCGACGCGGTGGCGCACCTCGCCGCATCGATCTCCGTCCAGGACTCCATCGACGACCCGTCCGAGACCTTCGACAACGACGTCGTCGGCACCTTCCGGCTGCTCGAAGCCGCCCGCTCGACGGGCGCCCGCTTCCTGTTCATGAGCACGTGCATGGTCTACGACCGAAGCGCGCGTGAGGCGGGCATCGACGAGGCGCACGCCACGAAACCCGCTTCGCCGTATGCGGCATCCAAGCTCGCCGGTGAGGCACTGACCCTCTCGTATGGGTACGCCTACGGCCTGCCGGTCAGCGTCGTCCGGCCGTTCAACACCTACGGGCCGTTCCAGCGCTCGGTCGGCGAGGGCGGTGTGGTCGCCATCTTCACGCGCCGCTCGCTGCTCGGCGAGGAGCTCCGGATCTTCGGTGACGGCACACAGACGCGCGACCTGCTCTATGCCGAGGACTGCGCCCGCTTCGTATGCGACGCCCTGGCCTCCGACGCCGCGCTCGGTCGGATCCTCAACGCCGGGACCGGTGCCGACGTGTCGGTGAACGCGCTCGCCGGCGCCATCGAGTCGGATGCGACCCGCATCCGCCACGTGGACCACATCCATCCCCAGAGCGAGATCGCCGTCCTGCGCTGCGACCCCCGCTTGGCAGCCGACCTGCTCGGCTGGCAGCCGCAGGTCTCGCTCGCCGAAGGCCTGGCACGAACCCGCGCGTGGATGGCCGACCGGCTCGAGGCCGGGGTGCCCGTGGCATGAGCGTCGCCACCCGACTGGCCATCGAGGGCGGACCGCCGGTCCGAGCGACCTTCCTGCCCTACGCGCATCAGCAGATCAGCGAGGCCGACATCGCCGCCGTGGGCGATGTGCTGCGCTCGGACTGGCTGACGACCGGTCCGCGCATCCCGGCCCTCGAGGCGGACCTTGCGGCGGTGACCGGGGCACGCCACGCGGTCGTCTTCTCGTCCGGCACGGCGGCGCTCCACGGCGCCACGGCGGCGGCCGGTCTCGGTCCCGGTGACGAGGCGGTCACCGCCCCGATGACGTTCGCGGCGACGGCCAACGCGGTGCTCTACACGGGCGCCGAGGTCCGCTTCGTCGACGTCCAGCCGGAGACACTGCTCATCGATCCGGCGCGCATCGGCGCTGCGATCACCACCCGCACACGAGCCGTGCTGCCCATCGATTACGCCGGCCATCCGGCCGACTACGACGCCATCCGCGAGGCCATCTCGGCGGCCGCCGGCCGCTCGTTGATCGTCATCGCCGACGCCTCGCACTCCCTCGGCGCCACGCGCGACGGACGCGCCGTCGGCACGCTCGCCGACATGACCGTGCTGAGCCTGCATCCGGCCAAGATCATGACCACGGGCGAGGGCGGCGCGGTGCTCACCGATCGCGACGACCTGGCCGAGCGGATGCGCCGCTTCCGGAACCACGGCATCGCGACCGAGCTGCTCCAGCGCACCGACTGGACCTACGCCATGGTCGAGCTCGGCTACAACTACCGGCTGACCGACATGGGGGCGGCGCTCGGCAGCTCGCAGCTCCAGCGCATCGACGAGTTCCTGGCCCGGCGTCGGGCGCTCGCCGCGCACTACCTCGAGCGTCTCGCCGGTCATCCGTTGCTCGATCTGCCGGCGGTCGAGCCGGGTGTCGATCCGGCGTGGCACTTCTGCTTCGCGCGCCTGCGCCTCGAGCGCCTGACCGTCGATCGCGGCGGTGTCTACCGCGCGCTGCGGGCAGAGAACATCGGGGTCAACGTGCACTACATCCCCGTCCACCGCCACCCGTACTACCTCGAACGCTACCCCGGCCTCAGCTTCCCGGTCGCCGAGGACGCCTATGAGCGCCTGCTGACCCTCCCGCTGCACGCCGGCATGTCGCTCGCCGACGTCGACGACGTCGTGGCGGCGCTGGACAAGGTGACCGGCGCCTACCGCGCGGCCTGATCCGCTGGCCATGCGCACCGTCGGGGTCGTCCAGGCGAGGATGGGCTCGACCCGTCTGCCGGGCAAGGCACTGGCCGATATCGGCGGCCAGCCGCTCATCGCGTGGACCCTCGACGCCATGACCGCCGTCAGGGGCCTCGACGGGCTGATCGTGGCCATCACGGACGAGCCCGGCGACGATGAGCTGGCCGCCTTCGTCGTTGCCCAGGGCCACCGACTCCACCGCGGCTCGACGCACGACGTGCTGACCCGCTGCTGGGAGGCGGTCGAGCCGCTGCGACCCGATGTCATCGTCCGCGAGACGGCCGACAACCCGTTCGTCGACCCCGAGATCGTTGCCGCGCAGGTGCGCCACCTCGTGGAGGGAGGCTACGACTACGTCGGGACGGCCGGATGGCCATTGGGCATCGCGGCCGAGGTCGCCAGCGCGACGGCGCTGGGGTCGGCGGTCATCGAGGCGACCGACGCCGCCGAGCGCGAGCACGTGATGCCGTTCCTGTACGCTCGGCCGGAACGCTTCCGGATCGGATCGCTCGCGCCGGCGTCGCCGCCACCGGCGGGACGCTTTACCGTTGACACCGTGGACGACCTCGCCTTCGCTCGTGCCATCGCCCAGCGCATCGGTGGCCACGGGCCGACGACCATCGCAGAGCTGGGCGCCATCCTGGCCGATGAGCCCGCCCTGACCGACCTCAATCGGGGCGTCCGCCAGAAAGCGTGGCAGGAGAGCGAACGATGAACGTCGTCCGGATCGGCGATCGCGAGGTCGGCGACGGCGCACCCGTCTACATCATCGCGGAGGCCGGCTCGAACCACGACCGTGATCTCGCGCAGGCTCGTCGCCTCATCGAGGTCGCCGCCGAGGCCGGCGCCGATGCCGTCAAGTTCCAGACCTTCCAGTCGGACCGCATCGTGGCTGAGACGCCGACCCGGGCCGCCTACCTCGACGCCATCCTGCCGCCCGACAAGACGATGTCGGAGCTCTTCCGCGAACTCGAGCTGCCACGCGAGTGGCATGCCGAGCTGAAGGCCTATGCCGAAGGTTGCGGCATCGACTTCCTGTCGACGCCATTCGACCACGAGGCGGTCGACCTGCTCGACGGCCTGGGCGTCAAGGCCTTCAAGGTCGCCACCTACGAGCTCTGGCACCTGCCGCTCATCCGGGACATCGCCTCGCGCGGCAAGCCCATCATCTGTTCCACTGGCATGGCCGACATCGGCGAGGTCCAGGACGCAGTCGACGCCGTCCGTTCGACCGGCAACGAGCAGCTCATCCTGCTCCACTGCGTCGTCAACTACCCGCCTCCGTTCAGCCAGCTCAACCTGCGCGCGATCGAGACCATGCGCCGGGCCTTCGGCGTGCCCGTCGGCTGGAGCGACCACACACCGGGCTGGCTGGCGCCGGTCGTGGCCACGACGCTCGGAGCGGCGGTCATCGAGAAGCACTACACGACCGACCGAACGCGTCCCGGGCCCGATCATCGGTTCGCCCTCGAGCCGGACGAGCTGACAGCCATGGTCCGTGCCATCCGTGATGCCCAGGCGGCCCTGGGCGACGGCGTCAAGCGGATGGCCGACGCCGAGGCCGATCTCTACGTCACCGCCCGCCGCTCGCTGTTCGCAGCGCGGGCCATCGAGCCAGGCACGACCCTGACCGAGGACGATGTCGCCATCCTCCGACCGGGCACGGGCATCGAGGTCCGCGAGCTGCCCAACGTCCTCGGGCGCGTCGCGCGCCGGCGCATCGAGCGTCACGAGCCGCTCGCGTGGGAGATGCTCTGATCGCCAGCAGCCCACGCATCCGCCTCATCGCGACGTGCGGATCGGCCGAGGGCCGCGGCCATGTCGGACGTGCCCTGGCCATCGCCGACGCGCTCGTGGCGCGCGGCGCGGCGCCGGAGCTCGTGCTGCTGCGCGGCGCGCTGGGTAACGACGAATCCGGACGGGCGGCGTCGATCGGACTGGCCGTGGTCGACACTGCGCCCGACGACGCCATCGACGCCTTCATCCTCGACGTGCCCGACGTCGCCGAACAGGCGGCCGCGCTGCCAGCCGAGCGACTGCTGGTCATCGACGACCGTGACGCCCTGGCTTCGCCGGCGGCCGTCGTCGTCCAGCCCTCACAGGCGACGTGGCGTGGCCACGCAGCGGTCGGTCGCGTGCTCGAGGGCTACCGGTACGCAGCGGTCGGTCCCGCCTATCGACACCACCGCGATGCGACGGAGCGACCGGCGACGGCGCGGCGCGGCCGGCTCGATGTCCTCGTCTGCTTCGGCGGCAGCGACCCGGCCGACGTGACGGGCCGCCTCGCGCCGCACCTCGACGGGTCGGACCGCTGGCAGGCGACCATCATCCTGGGCGCCGGCGCCCGGCCGTCCACCGATCCCTGGCCAGGGCCTGTCCTCCGCGATCCGCCTGACCTGGCGGATCGGATGGCGGCGACCGACGTCGCGCTGCTCGGTGCCGGCACGATGAAGTTCGAGGCGGCCTGTCTCGCCCGCCCAGCCCTGCTCGTCGCCGCGGCCGACGATCAGCTGGCGGTGGGACCCGCATGGGCGTCGACCGGCGCTGCGGATTACCTGGGCGACGGTCGGACGATCGACCCGATGTCGGTCATGGCGGCGATCGATGCCCTCGTCGCCGACCCTGCCCGTCGGACCGCCATGAGCATCGCGGGATGGGATACCGTCGATGGTCACGCCGCCGACCGGATCGCCGAGGCCGCCCTCGCGGTCGCGGCCGGCGGTCGAG
>DATBSD010000074.1:0-5114 GCA_036559965.1 Candidatus Limnocylindrales bacterium | reverse complement strand
GGCGTAGGCCGCCAGTGCCTTCGCGAATGCGGGGTCGTTGGCCTCCTCCTCGGCGTGGAAGCGGAGGTTCTCGAGCATGATGGCCTGCCCTGGCTTGAGCCGGGCGATGGCATCGACGGTGCCGATGCCGAGGGCATCGCCCGTCACGCGGACCGGCCGGCGGAGGAGCTCCGAGAGTCGCAGGGCGACCGGGCGCAGCCGGAACGTGTCGTTGACCTTGCCCTTGGGGCGCCCGAGATGGCTGGCCAGGATGACGATGGCGCCACGATCGAGCAGGTAGGCGACGGTCGGCAGGCTGGCCCGGATGCGGGAGTCGTCGACGACCTTGCCGTCCTCGAGCGGGACGTTGTAGTCGACGCGGACGAAGACCTTCTTGCCGGCCGGGTCGAAGTCGCGGACGGTCAGCTTGGCCATCGTGGGCGGCCGCGGCCTACAGCCGCGCGGCGACGTAGCCGACGAGGTCGGCGACGCGGCAGCTGTAGCCCCACTCGTTGTCGTACCAGGCGATGACCTTCACGAAGTCGCCGCCGAGCGACATCGTCGACGCGGCGTCGATGATCGACGAGCGGCTGTCGCCGCGGAAGTCCGACGACACGAGCGGCTCGTCGCTGACGCCCAGGATGCCTGCCATGGCACCGCCCGCCGCCGCCCGGAACGCGTCGTTGAGCTCCTCGACGGTGGCCGGACGCTCGAGCTCTGCCGTGAAGTCGACGACGCTCACCGTCGGTGTCGGCACACGCAGGCTGAAGCCGTCGAACTTGCCTTTCAGGTCAGGGATCACGAGCGCCAGGGCCTTGGCTGCGCCGGTCGTGGTCGGGATGATGTTCTGGCCGGCCGCGCGGGCGCGGCGCGGGTCCTTGTGGGCGACGTCGAGGATGCGCTGGTCGTTGGTGTACGAGTGGATGGTGTTCATGAGGCCGCGCTTGATCGTCCACCCGTCATGGACGACCTTGGCTGCCGGCGCCAGGCAGTTCGTGGTGCAGCTGGCGTTGCTGATGACGTGATGCCGGTCGGGGTCGTAGGCGTCCTCGTTGACGCCCAGCACGACGGTCACGTCCTCGCCCTTCGCAGGAGCGCTGATGATGACCTTCTTGGCGCCGGCCGTGCGGTGGGCGGCGGCCTTCGAGGCATCCGTGAAGATGCCCGTCGACTCGACGACGACGTCGACACCCAGGTCACCCCACGGCAGCTCGGCCGGGTCCTTGACCTGGAGGACCTTGATCTCGCGGCCGTCGACGATGAGCGCGCTGTCGGTGTGCCCGACGGTGCCCTCGTAGGTGCCGTAGGTCGAGTCGTGCTTGAAGAGCAGCGCGTTCATCTCGGTCGGCACGAGGTCGTTGACGGCGACGACCTCGACGTCGGGTGTCCGTTCGAGCAACGCCTTGAGGGTCTGGCGCCCGATGCGACCGAAGCCGTTGATGCCGACGCGTGTGGTCACGATGGGATCCCTCCTGGGCGGGATAGAGAGGGGCGCCGTCGATGACCGACGCGCGGCCTCGCCGCTCTGCCCGACATGGTCCGTCGATTGTAGCGAACCGGGACGCGCCGTCGGGGAATCGAAGAGGCCCCGGACGATCCGGGGCCTCGTTCGTCGGTCGAGGGACGGTCAGGCGCCGATGCGGAAGACCTTGTTGCCGCACTTGGGGCACGTGCCCTGTGTGGCCGGCTTGCCGTTCTTCATCGTGATCTTGACCGGGTTGTTCATCTCGACCTTGGTCTTGTCCTTGACGCAATAGGCCTGGACCATGCTCTGCCTTCCTCCTCCCGGCCGCTGCCGGGTACTGGTGGCGGCGCTGGACAAGGGTCCGGCGTCCGCCCTTCGATCGCTCCGTCTAAGACGCCATGGGCGCCCACAGTGATGGCCGCCACTGCCGCGCACCCGCGGCCGTCACGGCTTCGTCCATCTCGGCCAGCAGGCACAACGCCTCCAGCCCCGTATCGATGCAGGCGCCCTCGGCGCGGTCCTTCTGCTCACCCTGCACGAAGCGGCCGGTGGACCGCTGCGCATAAGCGGTGCAGACGACACCTGCCCGGCAGCCTGCGAGGCCGGCGAGCACGAGCACCGCCGACGCCTCCATCTCGAAGTTCACGACCCGCTGGTCGCGCATCTCCACGGCCAGATCCGGAAATCGGATGGGCAGCTTTGGGATGGGCCGACCCTGCGCACCATAGAAGCCTGGTGCCGTCGCCGTGATGCCGGTGTGGACCGGGTGGCCAAGGCGATGCGCGGCCTCGACGAGCGCTGCCACGGCCCCGTAGTCGGCGACGGCCGGATAGCCGTCGTGGACGAAGAAACTCGTCGTCGCCTCGAGTCGCACGGCACCAGTCGTCACGACGAGGTCGCCCAGCTCGATGCCGTCCTGGAGCACGCCGCAGGAGCCGATGCGGATGAACGTCGGTCGTGTGGTCACGGCCAGGATCTCTGCCAGCACGATCTCGACGTTGTCGGTGCCGATGCCCGTCGAGACGGCCGAGACCCGCCGACCTCGAAAGCGACCGGTCACGGACGCGAACTCGCGATGACGCCCGCTGTGCTCGATGTCGGTCAGCCGCTCGGCGATCCGCCCGACGCGATCCTGGTCACCGGGGAGGAGGATGTACTCGGCCAGTTCGCCTGGTCCGAGTGCGATGTGGTACTGCCGTTCGCCATCTGGAAGCGCGACGCGGGGGTCCGCGTTCGGCAAGGCTCATCCTCGTGCACGTGCTGAGCGTGGGCGCGCAGCTGCGCGGAGGATAGTCTCACGCTCAGGGAGCGTCAAGCCGGTGAGCGTGGGTCGTGCGTGGGCGTGAGGTTGCTGACGAGCCGTTCGGCAGCCTGCTCTGAGAACAGGCGTTCGGTTCGGCCCCGTCTCCGCCTCGCCGCCACCGCGCCGACGGCCGCGAACACCGCCAGCAGACCGCCGGCGCCGGCCAGCCCGAGCAGCGGTTCGACGGGCGTCGCGTGCCCCGCGGCCGCCTCGAGCGCCGATCCAAGCGGGGGCTCGGTAGACGGACTCGGCGTCGGCGACACGGCGGCCTCCCCATGCTCCGACGGGGCGGCATCTCGGGCGGCTTGACCGGCGACGACGAGATCGGCTGGATCGGCCACGACCACGACCGGGCCGGTCGCATCGTGTTCGACGGCCCCGAGAGCCTCCACCAGGTCGCCGTGGCGAAGCGCCTCGGCCTGGGCCGTGGCGTCGATCGGCAAGCGTAGGCGCGCCTGACCGCTGAGATCGACGATGCGGACCGTCGGCTCGCCACGCAGGAGCTCGGTACGCCCGGCCACGAGACCACCGATGCGAACGAGGCGCCCAGCATGCGTCTCGAGCTCGCCTGCTTCGACGATCGGCGCCTCGATCGCGATGCTGGTCGCCGCCGCCCCGGACGTCGATCTGCCCGTCGCGGACGGGTGCGACCCGGAGCCGCCGGTCGTCGACGGCTTGGACGGACCGTTCGCTGACGTGAGGTCGATATCGGACGCCGCGCGGGGCAGGACGGCGAATCGCCGGTCGGTCGCCGTCGGGTATGGACGGCGGACGATGCCGACGATCGAGCCCGTTGCGCCTTGGCGGACGCGGCCGACGCCGATCTTGACGCGCTCCAGACCGACGATGGGGACGGTGCTGCCGCCGGACAGACGGAGCTCCGCCCGCCACGACTGGCCCGAGCGCCGGACGTCGACGATGGTGCCGCGGACGCGCACGAGTCGCCACTCCTCGGCCTCGCCCGGCGCCTTGGTGAGCGTCGCCGGGTTTGCCGTCGTGGTGCGGATGACGGTGGCGTCGCCGGATGCGCTGAGCTGGGGGCCGCCGTAGTACGTGCCGACCTTGCCGCCGACACGGATGCGGGCGCCGACCCGAGCCTGCCGACGGTCGGCCAGGCGAACGAGGATGGCACCCGAGTCATCCTCGACCGTGACGCGCCGCCCGTCGGCGTCGAGCAGGCCGGCGGGGCTCGTGATGACGCCCTCGATGACGACCGCTTGACCTGCTGCTCCGCGCGCGTCGGCGATGCTCGCGAGCCCTGGCGTCGGCGAGGGCGATGCACCGGGAGCTGGGGACGTCCCGGGCACGCCTGCCACGATGGCGATGTCGGCGGCATCACGGATCCAGATCCGATACCCATCGAGGCGGCCCTTCGCGGACGCTCGCTGGCCGGCGATGCCGGTCACGTCGATGGTCGCATCACGAGCGAGGCCATCGGGCAGTCGACCTGCAGCAGCGAAGGCGACGACACGACCCGTGCCGGACTCGTCCTCGAGCATGATGGTGGTCGTGCCGCTCTTCGTGGTGTCGATGTCGGTGACAACGCCCGATGCCGCGACGAGGAGGGCTTCGGTCGCCTCGCCGAGCTCGCCGAGCTGGACGGCCTGGGGCTCGGGAAGACTCGCCGAGCCGACGACGTCGAGCGGATCGTCGTCATCGAGCCGGACCTCGAGTACACCATATCGTGATGTCAGGCGGCCCTCGGTGACGATCTCGCTGCCGCGCGCGAGTGCCAGTCCTCGCCGGCCACCGTCGACCATGACGAAGATGGCCGCCGTCCCGTCCTGGAGCACGAACGTCCGGTCATCGACGATGGGACCGAGTGCCACGGTGATCGTGCCCCGGATGCGCACTCGCGCCTTCTCGGGCAACGTGCGGGCCGTCGCGATATCGATGATCGAGGGGTCCATCGACCCTGAGGCGGTCGGCGTCGGGCTTGGCGATGGACTGGCGCTCGGGATCGCTGTCGGGCTGGGCGGCGGTGTCGCGGTCGCTGTCGGCTGTGACGATGGCGTCGGGGCGACGGTCGGTGCGGGGCTGGGCGGTGGGGTCGGTGCCACCGTCGGAGCCGGAGTCGAGGTCGCTGTCGGGCCCGGGCTCGCACTCGCTGTCGGCGCCGGGCTCGGGCTTGGCGACGGCGTCGGCGCGAAGGTCGGGGTCGGGCTCGGCGATCCGGTCGGCGCCGGACTCGGGCTGGGGCTTGGCGTGGGAGCCGGAGTCGAAGTCGGCGTCGGCGACGGTCTGGCCGTCGGAGTCGGACTGGGCGACGGGGTCGGCGCGAGCGTCGGGGTCGGGCTCGGCGTCGGGCCGCCGTTGCTGGGTGGGGAGGCCACGTTCTGTGCCGTCGGCGCGCCGTTGATCAGCCAG
>DATBSD010000073.1:0-4082 GCA_036559965.1 Candidatus Limnocylindrales bacterium | reverse complement strand
ACGACCGCCGCGATGAGCTCCTCGCGTGTCAGCGCCCGGCCCTCAAGGATCGTGTCGACGGCATCGCGCAGGGCGTCGATCTGGGCCGGCGTGACGCCGAAGTACTTCTGCCAGCTCGGGCGTTCCCAGGCGCGGCCGGCCGCGAGCATGGCCAGGAAGGCGGCACCGTCGTCGGGCGTCAGCAGGTGCAGCGTGCCACGCATCGCCCACGTCTTGAGCAGCCGGCCGTCGGCCAGGGCACGCGCCACATCGCCCGAGCGTGAGGTCGACTGCCGCAGCCGGATGGCCAGCTCGGCCGACGAGGCGACCTGGGCCTGGACGCCGCACAAGCGACGACTGACATCGACGACCGAGTGCTCGCCGACGGGTTCGAGGAACTGTCGCCCCATGCGCCAGGCGAGCGCCTGCGGCCAGGTGATGGTGGCGCTCACAGGCTAGGATCCCGTGCGCGGGCTCAGGCTGGCGATGTGCTCGTCGTCGTGATCGACGGCGCGGACCATGAGCCCGGCGACATCGAGCACACCGTAGGTGGCGTGGATGCCGGTCCGCGCCCAGCCGTCGGGACCGAGCGCGTCGAGCATGGCGAGCGTCTCAGCGCGTCGCTCGCCGAAGGTCGCCAGGAGCGTCTCGAGCGGCGCCGCGGGCTGACCCTGCCAGCGACCCGGCTCGACCCAGCTCCAGCGTGGGTGGTCCTCGGCCCCGAGCTGACGCAGCCGAACGTGCCAGACCTCGTCCTCGACGGCGATGAGGTGGCGGACGATGTCGGTCGGCGTCCACTCGCCCTGTGCGGGCGGCTCCCGCGACGCGGCCATAGCCGCCGCGGACAGGATGGACGGCACGGCCGCCAGGCGGGCACGGATCTCGGTCGGGTCGGTCATGGGGACATTCTCGCGACTCGTCGACCGAGGATCCAGCCACCAGCGTCGCTCGACGATCGGTTCACCAGCCAGCTCGGCCTCGAGCGTCTCCCGCGGCACGAAGCCGCGTCGCTCGTAGAAGATCTCGCCCTTCCGGTTCCCGGACAGCACGTCGGCGACCACGGGCAGTCCGGGGACGCGCGATCGCAGCGCGGTCAGGAGCATCGTTCCGGCGCCACCGCCCCGAGCCGCCGGCAGGGCATAGATGGCGGCCAGCTCGAGCCGGTCCGGGCGCTCGAGCGCATCGGCGAACGCGACGATCCGCTGGGCGTGGTGAGCGACGAGGAAGATGTCGCCGGCGATCCGCCGCTCGACGCGCTCCAGCGAATAGGCACCACGGATGAAGGCCTCGATCGTCGCGGGCCGCAAGAGACCTTCGTACGTGTCCAGCCATGCGGCCGCAGCGAGGGCCACGACCTCGGGTGCGTCCGCGGCGGTTGCCGGCCGAACGCGCAACGTCGTCCGCGAGCGACCCGCGGCCCCGTCAGGCATCGATCCTAGGGCAGCGGGCGCCAGCGACGACCGAGCACGAAGGCCGCCGCCACCGCGAGCAGCCCGACGGCCACGAAGGCGACGCCGATCTCGGTCGCCTCGGTCTTCAGGATGAGGTTCGTGGGCAGGCTGTCGAGCACGCCCTGGAGGTCGGCCGCGCTCTCGGCCGGGTGGTACGTGCCGCCGGTCTGCTGGGCGACCTGGCGGAGCGTCGGCTCGTCGATGCCGCGCCGGAAGCCACCGCCCCCGCCGCCGAAGCCACCGCCGCCGGGCCCGAAACCGCCGCCACCACCACCGCCGCCGCCACCACCACCGAAGCCGCCCGGCTCGCTGCCCACGAACTGGACCGGGCAGACGTCGCTGAAGGCGCCCCCGAATTCGGTCCCGAAGCCGATGGGATAGACGCGGATGCCCCGATCCGCAGCCTGCTGGGCGGCGTCGATGGGCTCTGGGCCGGTGTTGTTGGCGCCGTCGGTCAGCAGCACGATGATGGCCGGTGCGTAGGTGCCCGGCGGGGCCGGCACCGGCGCGCTGCCCGGTCGCTCCTCGGTCGTCGCGCGGGGGACGTTGGGATCGATGATGTTGATGGCGTCGATGGCCTCGAGGATGCCGTGACCGATGCCGGTCCGGCGCCCGGTCACGAGGCTCGAGAGCGCGTCGAGCAGCAGCTTGCGGTCGGTCGTCGGCGCCTGGACGATCTGGGCGAAGCCGCTGAAGGCGACGATGCCGACGTGCGCGTCGGGTGCCTGGCGCTCGATGAAGGCGGCCGCCGCCGCTTCGGCCGCGATGAGCCGGTTGGGCTCGATGTCGCTGGCGCACATGCTCCGCGAGACGTCGATGGCCAGGATGATCGTCGCCTGGTTGGACGGCACCGCGACCGTCACCGTCGGCCGAGCGACCGCCACCAGGAGCAGCGCCACGGCCAGCGCGAAGAGCGCGAACGGCAGATGACGGCGCCAGCCCCGGCGGGGCGGTGCCGCGGCCAGCACGAGCGAGACGCTCGAGTAGCGCAGGCTCGAGGGCTTGCGCCGTCGCAGTGCCAGGACGTAGGCGACGACGAGCAGCGGCACGAGCAGCAGCAGCGCCAGCAGCCCCGGCCAGACGAGGTTCATGGCAGCCGGCCCAGCCAGCGCAGCGAGAGCAGCCCGCCGGTGATGAGCAGCAGCACGGCGAGTCCGGCCACGATCCCGGTCAGCTCGATCGTCTCCGGCTCGATGACGAACTGCGGATCGAGGCCTTCGTAGATGGCCATCAGCGACTCGGTGTCGGCGGCCCGATAGGCCTGGCCGCCGCTCGCCTCGGCGACCTGTTCCAGGAGCTCGGCGTTGAGGGCCGTGTGGACGACGAAGCCGTCGAGGTCGAGATCCACGCCCTCCGGGCTGCCGATGGCCACGGTATCGATGCGCACGCCGCGGTCGGCTGCCGCTTGCGCGGCCTCGAGCGGATCGGGCCGTTCGTTGTTCTCGCCGTCGCTCAGGAGCACGATGACGGCCGAGCGTCGCTGGCCGGCGGGCACGGGCGTTGGTTCCGGCGTGGGCGGTGGGGTCGGTGCCCCGGCCGCGCGGGAGTAGTAGTCGATCTCGGGTGGGTCGAGCGCGATGTCGACGGCGTGGAGGGCGACCAGGATGCCCTGGCCGAGCGACGTGCCGTTGCTCGGCTGGAGCCGGTCGATGGCCGCCACCAGCGTGGCCTGATCGCGTGTCGGCGACTGGACCGCGATGCCGCCGTCGCTGAAGGCGACGACCCCGACGATGACGCCTTCCGGCTGGCGCTCGACGAAGGCCTTGGCCGCCTCACGGGCGGCGGCCATCCGCGTCGGCTCGATGTCGGTCGCGGCCATGCTGCCCGAGACGTCCAAGGCGAGCACGACGATGCCGTCGTGGCGGGGCAGGCTGATCGAGCCCTGCGGCCGGGCCAGGGCGACGATGGCAAGGACGAGGCCGGCCACGATGAGCACCGCCACGAGGCGTCGCCGACCCGCGCCGGCGGTCGTCTGCGGCCCGGCCCCGAGACCAGAGGCGGCCAGCCGAGCGGCGCGCCGCTGGGCGACGCGGCGATCCCAGATGATGCCCAGCGGCACGAGCGCCAGGAGCAGGAGTGCTGCCGGCCAGAGGAAGGTCATCGATCAGCGCCGTTGCCGGCGCCGGCGGGCGGCCATGCGCACGATGGCACGCACGAGATCGTCGTCCGTGGCCAGGGCGACTCCGTCGACGCCGGCCCGCGCGAAGGCGCGTCGAAGGTCCGCGTCGCGCTGTTCGCCGGCCTCGGCGAAGCGACGACGGAAGGCGCGATCCGAGGTGTCGACGGTGAGCTGCTCGCCGGTCTCGGCGTCCTGCACGACGAGCGGACCGACATCGGGCAGCTCGGACTCGCTTGGGTCGTGAAGCCGGATGGCGATGACCTCATGACGGCGATCGAGCAGCTCCAGCTCGCGCTCCCAGCCGGGCTGGCTGATGAAGTCCGAGATGACGAAGACGAGCGAGCGCCGCTTCATCGCCCGCCGTGCCGCCCGCAGCAGCGGTGCCAGGTCGGTCACCGGCGCATCGGCGTGGCGCGGGTGCGCATCGAGGTCGCGGATGAGCCGGAGGACCTGGTCGCGCCCCGCTCGGGCAGGGATCGTCCGCTCCACCTCGCGGCCGTAGAAGATGGCACCCACGCGGTTGCCATGGCGGG
>DATBSD010000072.1:0-9428 GCA_036559965.1 Candidatus Limnocylindrales bacterium | reverse complement strand
TCAGGGCGACGACGCAGGCGCCGGCGCTCGTTGGCGAGGGCGTTGCGCGCGATCTGGAAGAGCCAGACGCGGAAGGTCGAACGCTCGTCTTGGCCTCGCTCGTCGAAGCGCGGCAATGCTGCCAGCGCGCGCAGGAAGACGACCTCGGTCAGGTCCTCCGCACGATGGTGGTCGCGGAGCTCGTAGACGGCGAAGCTGTACACCTGGCTCACATACTTCCGGTAGAGCGGTTCGAACGCCCGCGGGTCCCGACGCGCCGCCTCCACGGCCGGTCGATCCGCGTCGAACGGGACCGGGCGCCCTGAAGCCCGCTCCCCTGCTCTCCTGAACACCGGCGAAGTCTAGCCGTTACACCCGGCCTGGGCCACCTTGCCGATCGCGCGTGATCAGCCGGCCAGCTGACAACGCGTCACGTCGCCCGCGTCGACGGCCACGTCACGACCGTCGATCCGGACCCACAGCGCACCGGTCTCGGGGTCGACCCCGCTCGCTCGGCCGACCACCGCCGACCGACCGCCGCCGACCTCGACGACGACGTCGTTGCCGGTCGTCGCCTGGCGCGCCGACCAGGCGCCGGCATCGAAGCGGTCATCGGTGAGCGCCTGATAGCGCGGCTCGAGGCGAGCCAGGAAGCCATCGAGGAGCGCCTCCCGATCGATCGGGCGGCCGCCGGCGAGCTCGCGCAGGCTGGACATCGAGCTGGCCAGAGCGGGTGGGAAGTCGGCAGCCGCCCAGTCGGCATTCACGCCGACGCCGACGACCGCCGACGCGACCGAGCCATCGGCGTCCAGGACCGACTCGCCAAGGACCCCCGCCACCTTGCGCAGCTGGCCTTCCTCCATGACGACGACCAGGTCGTTCGGCCATTTCAACGCCAGCCGGCCGTCACGAAGGCCGGCCACGTCTTCGGCGGCATCGAGCATCGCCAGCGAGACGGTGGCGCCCAGGCGCCAGGCGTGCCTCGCGGCGAGCACAGGGCGAAAGCCGATCGAACACAGCAGCGCCGCGCCCGATGGCGCCGTCCAGCTGCGGTCCAGCCGGCCGCGGCCGGCGGTCTGGACGTCGCTGACGGCGACCGCCACCTCAGGGCAGCCGGCGTCGAGCCAGGCACGGACGATGGCCTGGGTCGAATCGACCGACGCGAAGCGCTCCAGCCGAGCGGGGAAGTCGGGGTTCACCCGGCCGCCGCGGTGGCGCCCGCTGCCGTGTCCGGTCGTTCCAGGGCGAAGGCCGCGTGGAGGGCCCTCGCCGCCCTGGCCACGTCAGCCTCGGCGATGATGCAGGTGATGCGGATCTCGGAGGTCGAGATCATCTCGATGTTGATGCCGGCGTCTGCCAGGGCACCGAACATGCGCGCCGCGTAGCCCGGTGCGTTCTGGATGCCGGCGCCGACGATGGAGACCTTGGCCACCGCGGCATCCGTGGTCAGCTCCCGCGCGCCAAGCTCGTCGACGATGCCGTCGAGCAGGTCGCGGGCGCGCGCGAGATCGACCGACGGGATGGTGAACGAGAGGTCGGTCGCCCCGCCGTGACCGACGTTCTGGACGATCATGTCGACGTTGATGCCGGCCTCGGCGAGCGGCTCGAAGACGCTGCGCGCCACGCCCGGGCGGTCGGGCACGGCCACCAGCGTGACCTTGGCCACGTGCCGGTCGGTGGCCAGGCCGCGCACCTTGTTGCGTTGCTCCACGTCGGGGTCCTCCTTGATGCGCGTGCCGGGATGGTCGGAGAAGGTCGATCGGACGGCGATCTCGACGCCGTTGACCCAGCCCAGCTCGACGGCGCGCGTCTGCATCACCTGGGCTCCCTGGTGGGCGAGCTCGAGCATCTCCTCGTAGCCGATGACGGGCAGAAGCTGGGCGTCGGGGACGACGCGCGGGTCGGCCGTGAAGATGCCATCCACGTCGGTGTAGATCTCGCAGCGATCGGCGCCCAGGCGGGCGGCCAGGGCGACGGCCGTGGTGTCGGATCCGCCGCGGCCGAGTGTCGTCACCTCGCCGCTGACAGCGCTGGCGGCCGTCGCGCCCTGGAAGCCGGCCACGATGACCACCCGGCCGGCGGCCAGCTCGCGACGCACCCGGGCGGGGTCCACGTTGGCGATACGGGCTCGACCGTGGCTCGAGTCTGTCCGGATGCCGGCCTGGGCGCCGGTCAGGCTGATGGCCGGCTGACCGAGCGCGTGGAGAGCCATCGAGACGAGCGTCGCGCTCTGGTGCTCGCCGGTCGCCAGGAGCATGTCCATCTCGCGTGCGTCGGGCTCGTCGGTGATGGCCGCCGCCAATGCCAGCAGCTCGTCGGTCGTGTCGCCCATCGCGCTGACCACCACGACCAGGCGGTTGCCCGTGGCGCGGTCCCGTGCGATGCGCCGGGCGACGTGGCGGATGCGGTCGGCGGTCGCGAGCGACGAGCCGCCGTATTTCTGGACGACGAGCTGAGCGGGCATGGGCGCGATTCTACGGCCCGGCCCGCCGCCGCCCGACCTCGGGCCGAGGCTAGCTGGACTCGATGATGACGGCGCCCGCCGATCGCGGCCGGACGACCTGCACCGTGCCCGCCAGGTCCAGCTCTGCCGCAGTGGCCAGGAAGGCCGCCTCGATCTGGGTCAGGCCGCGCACCGAGTCACCGAAAGCGATGACTGTCGAGCCCGAGCCGGAGAGGCAGGCACCGAGGGCTCCGGCCGCCCGAGCGGCGGCGGTCAGCTTGGGCAGCTCGGGGTAGACCTCGGCGCGATACTGCTCGTGGATGCGGTCCTCGGTCGCCGCGCGCAGCACCTCGGAGCGTCCGGCGGCCAGCCCGGCGACGGCCAGGGCCACGCGGCCGATGTTGAAGACCGCATCGCGATGCGGCACCTCGTGGGGCAACGCCGCCCGCATGGCCGAGGTCGAGAGCGGCTTATCGGGGATGAAGAGCACCGCCCGCAGGTCCCTCGGCGGCTCGAAGCGGACCGTCTCGGGACGTCCATCGACCATGGCGATGACCACGAAGCCACCGAGCAGCGCGGCCGTGGCGTTGTCTGGGTGGCCTTCGATCTCGATGGACAGCGTCAGCAACCGGCGCTGGTCGAGGCCGTCGCCGGTCAGCGCATCGGCGGCCACCAGGCCAGCCACGGTCGCAGCGGCCGAGGAGCCGAGCCCACGGGCGATCGGCACCTGGTTCTGCATGTGGACGCGGAATCCGAGGTCCGCCGGCACCTGGCCGAGCGCCCAGCGAAGGCCGGTCTCCAGGGCGACCACGAACCGGTTGTCTCGAGAGGTGGGCAGCACGCCGGCGCCCTCGCCCTCGACCGAGAGCTCCAGACCGGGCGAGTCGGTGATCTCGACGGAGATCCGGTTGCGAAGGTCGAGCGCCAACGCCAGGGCGTCGTAGCCGGCGCCGAGGTTGGCCGTCGTGGCCGGCACGTCGACCACCACCCGCCGATAGCGGAAGCCATCGGGCGCCGAGGGACGGGCGACGGGTGCGGCGGCCTTGGCGCGCGAGCGACTCGCCTTAGGCTGGCCGGTCGCCGGTGGCTCGCCCTGGGCTGCCGTCTGCGAGGCGCCCGCCGCCTGGCGCGTGGCAGGCGGCGCGACCTCGGCCTCGGGCACGCTCGGCTCCGCCTGATCGTCCGCGACCTGGTCGCCAGACACCGCTGCCTCCTCTACCACCCGAGCACCTCCATCACGCCGTCGATCGTCGCCGGCGCTGCAAGGGTAGCGGTTGCCTGCGCGGTCGCGGTGGCGGGATCCTTGAGGCCATGGCCGGTGATCACGCAGACCACCGTGCCGGAAGGGTCGATGGCGCCCTCGGCGACGAGCCGACGCACGCCCGCCACCGATGCGGCCGAGGCAGGCTCACAGAAGACGCCCTCGAGGCGCGCCAGGTCGCGGTACGCGGCCAGGATCTCGTCGTCGGTCACGGCCTCGATGCGCCCGCCGGACTCATCGCGAGCGGCTTCAGCTCCACGCCATGAAGCCGGATCGCCGATGCGGATGGCGGTCGCCACGGTCTCAGGGGCATCGACCCGGTGGCCGAGGACGATCGGTGCCGCACCGGCGGCCTGGAAGCCGAGCATGACCGGCCGCGTCTCCACCAGGTCCGCCTCGCGGTAGTCGCGGAAGCCGCGCCAGTAAGCCGTGATGTTGCCGGCATTGCCGACCGGGATGGCCAGGTAGTCCGGCGCGCGGCCGAGGTCGTCGATGACCTCGAAGGCGGCCGTCTTCTGGCCGGCGATGCGATGTGGGTTGACCGAGTTGACGAGGGTGAGCGGGTGGCCGCGTTCGGTGCCCTGCTCGGCCATCTCGCGCACGATGCGCAGTGCGTCGTCGAAGTTGCCCTCGACGGCCACGACCCTCGCACCGGCCATCTGCGCCTGGACGAGCTTGCCGGTGGCGGTCCGGCCGGCGGGCAGGACGACGATGACCTCCAGGCCGGCCGCCGCGCCATAGGCGGCCGCCGAGGCCGAGGTGTTGCCGGTCGAGGCGCAGATGATGGCATCGGCACCAGCCTCGAGCGCCTTGGCCACGGCCACGACCATGCCGCGGTCCTTGAACGAGCCGGTCGGATTGGCGCCCTCGATCTTCAGGTAGAGCCCGGGGATGCCGATCTGGCGGCCCAGGCTGCGAGCGTGGACCAGCGGCGTGGCGCCCTCGCCCAGGGAGAGCGGCGGGGTGGCGTCGGTCAGGGGCAGGAAAGCTCCGTAGCGGTGGAGCAGCCGCGGACGGGCGCCAGGCGTCGCCTGCTGCTTTCGGAGGTGGCGGAGCACCTCGCTCGTCCGCATGGCATCGATCGTACCAGCGCACGAGACCCCTGACGGTGTGAGGCCGGACTCATCGCGCCGGCTCGGCGCGCCGCCTGCGCTCAGGTCGCCCTGGCAACAGACGGCGGCTCGACGTGAAGTGCCCAGCAGCAGAAGCTGAGCTCGTCGACGTCCTGTTCGATGAGCGCCGTGAGCGTGGTGCCACCGCCGTGGCCCGAGTCCCGGAGCGGCAGCAGGAGATACGGCCCGCCCTGCGTCGCTTCGGCCTGCAGCCTGGCCACCATCTTGAGCGGATCGTGGGGCTGCGCGATCCGATCGTTGAGCGCCGGCACGAAGACCATCACGGGGTACGGGCGATCGCCCCTGACGTTGTGGTAGGGCGAGTAGCCGGCCAGGTACGCGCCCTCGACGGGATCGTCGGGCGAACCATACTCGACGGTCGCCGCGCTCCCGAAACCGAACCCGGTGAACTGCAGCATGTCGAGGATGGGCACGCGGCAGAAGACGGCCCCGAAGGCCTCCGGCGCCTGCATCGCGGTCACGGCGACCAGCAGGCCGCCGTTGCTGTTGCCGCGCGAGGCGAGACGGGACGGCGTCGTGTAGCCCGCCGAGACGAGCCAGCGGGCCGCGGCGATGTAGTCGTCGAAGGCGTTCTGCCGCCGCGTCTTGGTGGCCGCCTCGTGCCACGCGCGTCCGTATTCGCCGCCGCCACGCACGTTGGCATAGGCGAGCACGCCGCCCATCCGCAGCCAGGCGGCGTTGCGCGCCAGGAAGCTCGGCTCGAACGAGATGTTGAAGCCACCGTAGCCGCTCAAACGCACGGGCCGGCGTCCGTCCCGAGGGATGTCGTTGGCGTGGATGATGAACATCGAGACCTGCGTCCCGTCGGGCGACGCATACCAGACCTGGTCCGTCACATAATCGGCGGCATCGAGGCCGCCATCCGGGACGTGGTAGGGGATGAGGCGGTCGGCCGCATAGTCGTAGCGGTAGACCGACGGCGGCTGGACCCACGACGTGAAGTCCAGCCAGACCTCGTCGCCGCTCCAGGCGCCCGTCATGCCGCTGAAGACTCCGGCCCCGTCGTCATGGTCGACCGATCCGAGGGCAGGCAGGGTGACCTCTCGCAGGTGCGTGCCATCTTCGGCGTGGATGCGGACCAGATGCGACGCCGCGTGGGATGACACGGCATAGAGGCGGCCGCCGATACCGGTCACCGTCAGGAGCGTGTCCGGCCCTTCGGGGATCAGCGTCCGCCACTCGGTGGGCGCCGTCAGCGAGGCGACGCAGCAGCGGCCGCGCGGTGCGTCAAGGTCGGTGCGGATGAGCAGCGAGTCGCCGATGACCTGGACGTGGTTGATCGACCGCATCTCTGGCGCCACCGGCAGCAAGGCTCCGTCCGCCAGACGCAGCAGCCAGACGACGTTGGCATGGACGAAGTCCCACTCGACCAGGACGGCGAAGCGGCCGCACTCGCTGACCGAGACGGAGCACCAATATGCCCGTGCAGGATCGTCACCGAAGACCCTGCGGGCTGCTGCGCCCGACCCGAGCCGATGCTCGTAGATGGCGCTCGATCGCGCCTCCTCGCCGGCGGGTACGTCGCTCCGCTCAGGGCTGGCGGCGTAGAAGAACCCCGACGAGTCGGGTCGCCAGGCCAACGACTCGTGGCTCGTCCCGCGGGGTCGGTCGGGCAGCAGTCGCCCCGTCTCGACGTCGAGCACGCGGATCAGCGCGCCGTGGGTGCCACCGCGCGCCTTGCCGAACGCGACGAATGCGCCATCAGGCGACGGCACGGCGAAGACCAGGACCTCATCGCTGGGCCACGCATTGGGGTCGAGCGCTGCTTCAAGCTGCGCGTCGGTGTCGCGGCGCAGCATGAGCTTGAGCTTCTCGTCGCCGGCGTCGGCCTGCCACAGGAACTCGCGACCCGGCGTGCCGGTTCGGATGGGGGCGGACAGCCGCTCGTGTCGCGTCGAGCGAGCGACCGCCGCCCGCAGCCAGTCACGTCCCGGCACCGCATCCAGGACGGCGCGCGTGGCGGCTTCCTGCGCGGCGATCCACGCCTCGGTCTCCGGGTCGTCGAGCTGCTCCATCCAGGCATACGGTTCGTCGTAGCGTCGACCATGCAGGGTGAAGCCGCCGTCCTGGTCGCGACGCGCGTTCGGGGATCGCGATGCCGGGTCGGGCCGCTTCATCGACGCCGGCCCTCGGTCGGCAGCCAGGGTGAGCGCGCCATCCAGCCCGCCAGATCGGTCTCATGCAGCAGGCGCGTGCTCTGGCAACCAGGGCGCAGCGCGACCTCGTGCTCGATGGCCCGCAGGAAGTGTCGGTCGAAGGCGCCGCGTGGGAATGCCCGCATGACGGCGGGGCGGACGTCGTCCACGAGCTCGTAGCCGTCGCCTCGCACGTCGAGCCCGGTCGCGCGATCGAGGAGCACCGACTCGACGCCGTCGTCGAGGGTGACGCTGGGCCGCATGTGCAGGACGATCGCGATGGCCGCCCGCTCGGCTGCCGCACGGTCCATGCCGACCCCGACGAGGAAACGACGCGCGATGTCGGCGCCCGCGACTTCGAAGCACGTCGCGTTGTTCGGGATCCTCGTCAACCCCAGGTCGTGCATCAGCGAGGCGGTCCACAGGACCTGCCGGTCGAATGCCCAGCCCTCCCCGGCGGCGATGGCGAAACCCCAGCAGTAGCTTCGGACCGAGTGCGTCAGGAGATACGCCGGCAGCGAATGGTGGGCCCAGCGCCAGGTCGCCTCGGAGACGTGATCCCCGGGGACGACGATGTCCGCGATGGCGTGCGGCAGTGGCGGGTCGGACACGATCAGGCGGCGCCCCGGCTGGCGGGCCGACCCTAGCCCTCGACGACCGGGTAGAGCGCGGTCCGATCGCCCGTCGAGGCGAGCACCTTGCGGGCGTCGGACAGGGTCAGCGGCTCGGTCACGGCTCCGCCGTCCGGCCCGACGTGGAACCAGCGGAAGGTGTCGCCCATGGCGTCGCCCATGTGATGCATCGAGCCCGCCATTGGCGATCCTGCCCAGGTCGAGCCGTGTCCGCGGGCGATGGCGATGAGGTCGCCGAGCACCGCGCTGCTGGTCGCCTCGCCGCCAGCCCCGGGGCCCGAGATGCGTAGCCGGCCGATCGGAGCGCCGACCAGCTCGACGACGTTGGTGACGCCGCCGATGCGGGCCAGCGACTCGTCGGCCGGGATGGCCACCGGCACCACGGCCGCGCCGACGACCCCGTCCGCGGCCCGTCGGGCGTAGGCGACGAGCTTGATGACGAGATCCAGCTCGGCAGCGGCACCGATGACCTCGGCCGTCACGCCGGTGATGCCCGGCGCGCCATCGCCGGCGACCGCCGGCGATGCCAGGCGGATCGCGGCCACGTCCGGCCAATCGCCGAATGCCATGCGGACGAGGATGGCCAGCTTGTCGGCAGCGTCGCGGCCCTCGACATCGCCGCTCGGGTCGGCCTCGGCGTAGCCGCGGGCCTGGGCGTCGGCGAGGACGGTCGCGTAGTCCCAGCCGCCCTCGGTCATCGCGGTCAGGATGAAGTTCGTGGTGCCGTTGACGATGCCGCTGATCGAAGTCCAGGTATTGGCCGCCAGATCGGCGGCCATGGGACCCAGGATGGGGATGCCGCCGCCGACAGCGGCCTCGAAGCGAAGCGAGGCGCCGGTGCGCCGCGCCTCGGCCTCCAGCTCCGCGCCGCGCCGGGCGAGGAGCGCCTTGTTGGCCGTGACCACCGATCGGCCGGCCCGCAGCGAGTCGGCGATCAGGTCACCGGCCGGCTCGAGGCCGCCGAGGAGCTCGACCACCACGTCGATGCTCGGGTCGCTCGCGATGGTGGCCAGGTCGGCGCTGCGCGGGATGCCCCGCGGGATCTCCACGATGCGGGTCCGCTCGGGATCGCGGACGCCGACCGCGGCCAGGTGGATCGGTCGGCCGCCGGTCGCGTGAGCCAGGTCGGCGCCGCGCTCCATGAGGGCGTGCGCGACCGCACCGCCGACCGTGCCGAGACCGAGGACGGCGACCTTGAGGGGCTGGCGGGCGGGCGTTCGCGGTGTCATCGCCCGATCGTAAGACCTTTGCCAGCGCGGTGCGCTGCTAGACTCGCCGGCCATGAGCCCGGAGTCTGTCGTCTCTGCCGCCTCGTCCGCCGCCCCCGAGCGGCGCGAGCGCGTCTTCAGCGGCGTCCAGCCGTCGGGACTGCCGCACGTCGGCAACTACCTGGGCGCCTTCCGCAACTACATCGCGATGCAGGAGACCCACGACGCGATCTACTGCATCGTGGACTACCACGCGCTGACATCCACGCATGACGCGGAGGCGATCCGGCGCAACACCCACGAGATGGCGCTGGGGCTGCTGTCGCTGGGGCTGGATCCGGAGCGTGCGGTGCTGTTCCGCCAATCGGACCGGCCGGAGGTCGTGGAGCTCAGCTGGCTGTTCGCGTCGGTGACGCCCACGCCCTGGGTGGAGCGGACGCCCAGCTTCAAGGAGAAGAAGCGTAACCAGCCCGACGATGTCAACTTCGCGCTGCTCTCCTATCCCGTGCTCCAGGCCGCGGACATCGCCATCTACAAGGCCCGCTATGTCCCCGTGGGCAAGGACCAGGCGGCGCACGTGGAGCTGGCGCGGGAGATCGTGCGCGCCTTCAACGCGCGCTACGGCCAGCTGTTCCCG
>DATBSD010000071.1:0-7599 GCA_036559965.1 Candidatus Limnocylindrales bacterium | reverse complement strand
GGATCCGCAGGTCGGCCCACTGCCGGACGACGACGACCGCGAGGATGACGAGCAGCGGCAGGCCGACATACGCGGTGGCCTCGTGATAGAGCCCGCTGAAGCCATCCGAGATGGCGGTCGCGGCCTCCGGCGAGAGCAGCTGGTACTGGGTCGGCAGCACGAGGTTGAGCAGGTCGGTCGAGAAGCGCGCCGTGTCCTGGACCCGGCCGGCCAGCCGCAACGGCCCGAGGAACTGGACCGCGAGCGGCAGTCCGGCCACCAGCAGCAGGCCGCCCAGGGCCGGCAGGGAGGCGACTGCGACGCGGCGCACGCCGGCGATGATGAGCGCCCGGTCCCGGACCGCGAGCGCAAGGATCCCGGCCAGGATCGCGGCCGCCACGGCGCCGGTCGCGAGGACCTCCTCGAAGATGAGCAGCTGGAGGCCTGCCAGGACGCCGATCGCGGCCCCGAGGGCGATCGGGCTGCGCCGTCGGCGGATGAGCAGCTCGTCAAGCAGCAGCAGGGCCACCGGCGGCATCCAGACCGCAGCCAGGTTGAGGTGCAGCGCCGCGTGCGAGACGACGTACGGGGAGAAGCCGTAGACCGCGCCGCCGACGAGTGGCCCGGCCATGCCGACCGCATACCGACGCAGGACGATGAACGCGGCCAGGCCGCTGAGCACGAAAGCGCCCACGATGGCCACGTTGTAGGCGACGATCGGCCCCGCCGCCACGGTCAGCGGGGCAAGCACGAGCCCGATGAGCGGCGTCCAGGCGTTCCAGGTCAGGTTGACGCCCGTCGGGGCGTTCATCTGGAGCGTCACGAACGGGTCGAGGCCGCGCTCGAGGACGGTGGGCACCCAGCGGAGGAACCACATCGTCTGCTGTTGGTCGCAGCAGCCGCCGATCCAGCGGCTCGCTGGCGCCGTCCATGCGTCGGCGGTGACGAGCAGCGCGAAGATCAGATAGGTGGCGAGCGCCACCAGCGCGGCCGCGATGGGCGAGGGTCCTCGGCGCAGGGTGTTCGGCGCCCCGTCTCTGCTGTCGACGACCGCCTAGGCCTCGGCGGCGGCGACGACCGTCGGCGCGGCGCCGGCGATGCGGGCGGTGACCTCGTCGATGATCCCCGCGGGCGTTCGGCCGTCCGACCCCGGTGCGTCGAGCGCGGCGGCGGGCAGGCCGTAGACCGCCGCCTCGAGTCGCCCGTAGGCGCTCAGGATGAGCCCGACCAGCCGGTCGACCTCGCGCGGCGCCCAGCCCAGCATGACGAGCGTCTTGTCGACCTGGACCGTGTGCTCGCGCAGATGCGAGGTCCAGCGAGTCAGTCGGAAGCCGACGTCGACCCACGCGCCGGACCAGCGCGCCGGCACGGCGAGGGCGCCGTCGTCGAGGGCTGCGTAGCGGCTCGCCTCGTAGTCGATGAGCTGGTCAAGCCGGGTCCAGATGTCGCTCAGCGTGCCCTCGCCCTCGCTCGGTTCGTCGGGGAAGCCGACCTCGACCTCGTCGGCGACGGCATCGGGCGGTGGATCCACGTCGCGCTGGGCCAGCCACCAGGCCGTGAAGTGCCCGTACGCCCGCTGTGCGTTCACGATGTGCGCCAGCGTCTGACGGATCGTCCACTCGCCGCCACCGGGGTCGGCGTCGATGTCCTGCGCGCCGATGGCCATCAACCGTGCATGGAGATCCCAGCGCGCCGCTGTCGCGGGGCCGACGCGTCGGGCACCCGGTGCGGGCACGGTGCCGGCCTCGTCGCGTGCGCGGGCGACGTCGACCGCGGCCAGCTCGAGCGCCTCGAGCGCGCGATAGAAGCCATAGCGCACGTCAGCCTCGCCATCCCACGGCCAGACGCGCTCGAGCACGCCGTCGTCGATGGAGATGAGCGCCAGCGCCGCCTCGAACAGTCGGCCACGCGCGGTGGCCACGATAGCGTGGGGCTCGATGACCGGCGCCGGGATGGCATCGACGTACCGGGAGCGGACGAGCGTCATCATGCGGCGATCACCTCCGTGGTCGTACGACGGTACACGACGACCCGCCAGAAGAACGTGCCGCTCTCCGCGATGGGCTCGAGGCCCTGCGCCTCGACGAGCTGGTCGATCCAGGCCGTGTCATGCGCGTACGGGCGATACGCCCGTCGTGTCACTCGGAACCAGAGGCCCTCGACGCTGATGGCGGCACGGACGAGCCAGCGGGAGCGTGGCAGCACGAGCGCGTAGAGATGCCGTGCCAGGCCGGCGGTCAGGGTCACGAGCGATGCGGCGTCGCCATAGCAGCAGACGACGCGATCGAGGGTCACGATGTCGGCCGCCTCGATCGCGCCAGCGTGTCGGACGACATCGCCTTCGATGAACGTCATCCGGTCGACCAGTCCAGCATCGACGGCTTCGAGCCTCGCGGCTGCCAGGGAGGCGGGTGACGCTTCGGCCAGGGTCGCCCGAGCGGCGCCAGCCTTGAGCAGCTCCTGGTCGATGACGCCGATGCCGCCGCCGACGTCGAGGATCGAGGCGCCCTCGAGTGGGTCTCGCCGGACGAGGTCGAGCAGCATCTGCGTCGTCCGATCCGGGCCGTCGCGGTGGTAGCGGCGACGATCGCCTTCGGCGTTGCGCCGATCGAAGATGGACGTGAAGGCGTCGCAGCCGCAACCGTCCTGGGCGTCAACGGGCATGGCGGCTAGTATCCCAGCCGCCGCAGGCGTTCGCCCATCGCACGCGAGGCCGCCGCGCGATGCGAGCGTCGGTCCTTCTCGGCTTGCGGCATCTGACCGACGGTCCGCCCACCGGCCGGTTCGTCGTCCGGCTCGAAGACGGGGTCGTAGCCGAACCCCCCCTGCCCTCGTGGCGCCGAGGCGATGCGGCCCCGGAACTCGCCCTCGCTGAGCAGCGGCGAATCGGAGCCACCCGGCCCACTCGCCGGCAGCTCTGGATCGATGAAGGCAAGCACGCAGACGTAGTGCGCCGCGCGGGCGAGCGGGTCGAACGCGCCGCGCTCGAGCAGCTCCTCCAGCAATCTGGTGTTGTTGTCGTCGTCGGTCGCGTCCTCGCCGGCGTAGCGTCGCGTGCGGACGCCCGGCCGGCCGTCGAGCGCGTCGACCTCGATGCCGGAGTCGTCGGCCAGCGTCGCGACACCTGACTGCTCGGCGCCCCAGCGGGCCTTGATGATCGCGTTGTCGGCGAACGTCGCGCCGTCTTCCACGACATCACCGCCGATGCCCAGGTCGTCGAGCGTGACCAGGCGGGTGCGTTGCAGTTCGAGCAGCCCGCGCAGCTCGGCCAGCTTGTGGGCCGAGCGCGTGGCGATGAGCAGGCGACGCTCGGTCATGACCCTCTGGCGGTCAGGCAGCCGGCTGCGCGAGGGTCGACGATTGCAGGGCGAAGAGCTGCTGCAACCCGTCGTCGGCGAGCCCGAGGAGTCGGTCCATGGCCGCCCGATCGAAGGGCTTGCCCTCTGCGGTCCCCTGCAACTCGACGTACGTGGCGGCGTCGGTGCCGACGACGTTGAAGTCGACGTCGGCGCGGGAGTCCTCCGAATAGTCGAGGTCGAGCAGCGCGACGCCGTCGACGAGCCCGACGCTCACGGCAGCCACGCGCCCCACGACGGCAGCGTCCAGGCCGCGCGAGCGGAGCGCGAGGACGAGCGCGACGTAGCCGCCGGTGATCGATGCCGTGCGCGTGCCGCCATCGGCGTTGAGCACGTCACAGTCGACCGTGACCGTCCGTTCGCCGAGCTTGGCCGTGTCCACGACGCCGCGCAGCGAGCGCCCGATGAGGCGCTGGATCTCGTGTGTCCGGCCACCCAGCCGGCCCTTGACCGACTCCCGCTGCGTCCGCTCCGAGGTCGCTCGCGGCAGCATCGCGTACTCGGCGGTCACCCAGCCCGTGCCCTTGCCCCGGAGGTGGGGTGGGATGCGGTCCTCGAGCGTCGCCGCACACAGGACGTGCGTCTGGCCGACGCGGATGAGGCACGAGCCTTCGGCCCACTTCTGGACGCCGACCTCGATGGTCGCCGGTCGCAGCTGGGCGGGCGTCCGGCCGTCCTCACGGAAGCGGGCCGTTCCGATGGTCATGTGCTGGCCTCCCGTTGCTCGGCTTCCTCGCGCTTGGCGCGCATCCAGAGCTCGTCGAGCTCCTCGAACGTCATGCTCGACAGCGGACGATCATCGGCCAGTCGCTCGACACGCGCGAATCGACCGGCGAACTTGGCGTTGGCCGAGCGCAGCGCAGCCTCGGCGTCGACCCCCATCTTGCGGCCGAGGTTGACGATGACAAGGAGCAGGTCGCCGAACTCCTCGCGGCGAGCGGCGTCATCCTCGGCCGCGAGGAGCTCGAGTGCCTCCTCCTCGAGCTTGTCGATGACGCCTTCGACGTCGGGCCAGTCGTAGCCCATCGACGCGGCCCGCTCCTGGATCTCCTGGGCGTAGGCGAGGGCGGGCAGCGAGCGCGAGACGCCGGCGAAGGCGGCCGGCATCGCGGCGCTGCCGGAAAGCTCATCCGCGGGCGAGTCAGGGAACGCCCGCGTGGCACGCTCACCGGCCTTGATGGCCTCCCAGTTGCGCACCACGTCGCCGACCGTGGCCGCCTCGACGTCGCCAAACACGTGCGGGTGGCGGCGCACGATCTTGCTCATGATCGAGCGGTACACGTCGGTCATGTCGAAGACCCCGGACTCGGCCGCGTGCTGCGCGTGCAGGACGACCTGGAGGAGGAGGTCGCCCAGCTCGTCGGCCAGCGCCATGGTCGAGCCATGCTCGAGGGCGTCGTAGACCTCGTAGGCCTCCTCGAGCAGGTGCTTGCGCAGCGTCAGGTGCGTCTGCTCACGGTCCCACGGGCAGCCGTCCGGTGCTCGCAGCCGAGCCGCCAGCCAGGGCAGGCCATGCGGACTGGCCAGGTTCGACTCACCGAGCACCGGCGGCACGTACCAGGCACCGGTCGTCAACTCAGCTGCATCGAGCCGCCCGACGATCGCCTCGCCTGCGCCGAGCAGGCCATGCACGGGGTGGTCATGGGGGTAGAGCGCCGCGAGGATGGCCTCGGCCGTGGCCGGTCGGGCATGCCGCCCGGGCAGGACGTGGGGCTGGAACCCCTCCGCCGGCTGCGGTGCCGTGTCGGGATCGGGCACGATGAGCAGGCCCCAGCCGGGGTCGAACGGGCGCCGGGCGAGCGTCGCGACGCTCGCGACCTGGAGCCCATCGGCGACGGTCAGCCCGAAGCGTGCCTCGAGGTCGCGCAGGGCGGCCTCGATCATGTCAGAGCCCGGACAGGGCGTCGAAGTGGCGCTCGATGTCCGCCTCGGCCTTCTGCGCCTGGTACCAATTATCGAAGGCATTGAGGCCGATCTTGTTGATCTGTTCGGGGGTCAGCGGTCGCGTGGCACGCTCGGCAGCCCGGTAGATGTGGTAGCCGTCGTCGAGCTTCAGGCCCTCCGAGACGGCGCCCGGCTGGAGGGCGAAGAGGGTCGTGTCGATCTGCTTGTCCTGCGACTGACCGGGCGCGATCCAGCCCAGGTCACCGCCCTTGAGGGCCTCCAGGCCATCGGAGTGCTCGCGGGCGAGGGCCGCGAAGTCGGCGCCCGCCTCGCGAGCCTGGATGAGCAGCTCCGCGGCGCGCTGCTCGGCCGGTGGCCGCTTGCCGTCGTAGCGGATGACGTGGTAGCCGAACTGTGACTTGACCGGCCCGATGATGTCGCCTGCGGCGTGGTCACCGTCGAAGACGGCACTGCCGAACTCCTCGACCATGCCGCCTCGCGTGAACCAGCCGAGGTCGCCGCCGCTGATGCCGCTGGCGGTGTCGTCGCTCTGCGACTCGGCCAGGTCGGCGAACGCCTGGCTGCGTCCCGCGACCGGCGTGCCGTTGATGGCCGCGACGGCGGCGTCGGCCTCGGCCTTGGCGGCCGCCCACGCCGGATCGTCAGCGGGCAATTCGGCGGCGGCGGCGGGGTCGTCCTTGGGTGAGTAGAGGATGTGCGCCGCGCGAGCCTCCTCCTCGGTCGAGCCGGCATCCTCGACGAAGATCTCCGACGCGCGGATCTGTTCGACGGGGCTCTTCGTGGCCTCGGCCACGAGCTTGTCGTCGAGCTTCTCCTGGAGCACCCGACTGAGCGTGGCGGCGGTGTACGCCTCGATGCCAGGGCCCTGCTCGATGGCGGCCCGGAAGCCGGGGTCTTCGCGGGCCGGCGTGATCTCTGTCACGCGGCCGATCCGGAAGGTGCCGTCCGCGCCCTCGATGACTTCGGTCGTGCCGCCAGACTCGAGCGCGAAGAGCGACTTGACCCAGGCGTCGTCGGTCGGGTTCGTGTCGGCCAGCGAACCGTAGCGGCCACCGTTCTCCTTGCTGATGTCGCTGCTGTACTTGGCGGCCACGGCGCCGAAGTCGGCACCCGACTGGAGCTCGGCCAGCGCGCGCTCGGCGGTCGCCTTGGCAGCCGCAGCCTGCTCCGGCGTCGGGAAGTCCTCGCCCGCGCTGACCTCGGGCCGCACGAAGACGGCGTAGGTCTCGCGCAGCTCCGGCCGCGACGCTTCGCGGGTGACGGCGGCCTCGAGCTCGGCGTCGGAGACGGTCACGCCCTCGGCGGCAGCGTACTTGGCGAGCAGGATCTCGTCGATGAGGCCATCCAGGGCGGTCTGCCCGACCTGCTCGCGTTGCTGTGCCAGCAGCTGGAGCTGGGTCGTGGCGTTGTCCGAGCTGACCTCGCCCGAGGCGAGCGCCTCGCGCACGCGCTTCTCGGCCTCGGTGATGCGGAAGAGCTCGATGTCGACGCGCTCGACGTACGCGTCACGGCTGACGTCCTGACCGTCGACGGTGACGACGGACTGGAGATGCTCGTTGTAGTAGGACACGGCCACGGCCGCGATGAGGATGCCGATGGCGGCCGCGATGACGGCCACGAAGCCGACCGTGACGTAGAGGCGCTGACGGGCCTCCTGGTCATGCGTCGAGCGGTGTTTGGGCGCGTTCGTCTTAGCTCGGAAGGTCATGCTCGAAGGGGGTCCTGTAGGTCATGGTGGGCCTGGGGTCGACGTGGCCCGACCGTCGTTGAGCGGCGCGTATCGTACCCTACCAAGGCGCGGCCGCCCGTCGGCGATCGCCACAGGGAGGCACCCGCCCATCGACACCGACCGGCTCCTGCGCGGACGAAGCGTGCTCGTGACCGGCGGGTCGGGCACCATCGGCGCCCGGCTCGTCGAGCGGCTGTTGGCCATGGACGCGGCCGTCGTGCGCGTCTTCGGGCGCGACGAGACGAAGCAGTTCTACCAGCGCCAGCGCCACACGGGGCGGCGCGATCTGCGCTTCCTCATCGGCGACATCCGTGACCGTGACCGCTTGACGCGGGCGATGGAGGGCATCGATGTCGTCTTTCACTGTGCGGCGCTGAAACACGTCGAGTCGGGCGAGTACAACCCGTTCGAGGCGACACAGACGAACATCGTGGGCACCCAGAACGTCATCGACGCCTGCCTCGCGACGTCGGTCCGGACGATGATCCTGACCTCGTCCGACAAGGCCGCCAACCCGACCAACGTGATGGGCGCCACGAAGCTGTTGGCCGAGAAGCTGGTCACCGCCGCGAGCAACTACCGGGGCCACCGCGAGACGGTCTTCGCGAGCGTTCGCTTCGGCAACGTCCT
>DATBSD010000070.1:0-1949 GCA_036559965.1 Candidatus Limnocylindrales bacterium | reverse complement strand
GCGTCGTGCCGACCATGAGCGGGCCGCCGCCCATCGAGCGACCGGCCGATGTGCGTCCCAGGCGCGATGCCGACGAAGTCCCGGCCGGGCCGGATGGTGCCGAACAGGAAGGCATCGAGCGTGGTCAGGCGCGCCTCGTCGAGCTCGGCGGCGCGCGACGGACGGAGGATCCCGGCCTCGGCGCGACGCTCCTCAGCTGGCCGGGTCGCGGTCCGTCGTTCAATCACGCGACGTGTCTCCGCTGGACCACCGAGGCTTGGCAGGCCGGTGCCGGGGTCGTGGCCGAGCGATTGGCTGGCGGCGGAGAAACGCCGTGTCTCGTCGTCAGCGAGGGCTTGACCACGCCGACGGACCTGGCCGAACGCCTGACCACGGCCGGCTGGCTGGAGCTGGGCAGCGAGGTGGTCATGTGGACACGGCGTGCGGCGGCCGTGCCGCACCTCGACGGGAGGCTGCGGCTCGAGGCGGTGACCGCCCCGCGCGTCGCCGCCTACGAAGCGGTCGAGCGGGACATCTTCGGCATCTCCGACCGCGAGGCGGACGATCGGCGCGAGGCGCTGGCGTCATCCATCGACGGCGGCAACCTGCGTGTCTACCTGGTGCAGGAAGAGGGCCGACCGGTGGCCACGGCACGCCTGTTCGTCGAGGACGGGCTGGCGGCCATCCACGGGCTGGGCGTCGTGACCGACGCTCGGCGGCGGGGCCTGGGCGCGTACCTCACGACCATCGTCACCCGAGCCGGTCTGGCGCTTGGCGCGTCGCTCGTGTGGCTGTCGGTCGATCCCGAGAACACGGCCGCAGTGTCGCTCTACGCCGGGCTCGACTATCGGCCGGCCTTCTCCTGGCGGCGCTTCCTGGGGGTCGACTAGGCAGCCCGGCTGGCGCGCTCAGCCGACCGGCACGGGCTGATCGATGCCGCGCAGGGCGTGGGCGTAGAGCTGGGCGCCGTCGAGCGGCGTGTTCGATGACTGGACCGCGCCAAGGTCCTCGACCAGCGCGGCTTCGAGCCGGCTGCCCACGAGGTCGTCCAGCAGCCGCGCGGCGTGGGCCGCGAGGCGCAGCGCCTGGATCGTCTCCGGGCGATCCGGGTCGGCCCAGAACCAGGCGTCCGACGCGAACATCGCGAGCCGCGACGACTGGGCCCGCAGGACGACCTCGATCCTCGTGGCATCGTCGGGCGCGAGGCGCCGCGCGGCAGCCGCCCGACCCGCGACGGCGTCGGCCAGGACATCCTCCACGCCGGCGCCGGGCTCCCGAAAGCCGCTCGCCACGTCGGCCCACGACTCCCGCGCGGCCCAGATGTCGACGCCCAGCTGCACGGCCTCGTGCTCGGCGATGCCGTCGACGGCGGCCGCCAGGCGCTCGAGGGCCACGCGCAGCGGGCGCTTCCACCGCCCATCGAGCGCGTCGGGACAGCGGCCGCTCCAGCGCAGGATGCCGTGGTGGCACGACCAGCTCGTCTGGTCGCGGATGGCCATCTCGGGCAGGCCATCGACGTCGGCCTCGGCGACCTCATCGCCGATCGTCGTCAGCCGGCGGCCGAGGCGCTCCTCGGGCAGCGTCGTGAGCGTCTCCAGGAACAGGTCCCGGAAGGCCAGGTGGTGCCCGTAGAGCTCGCCGTCGGTGGCCACGAGCGTGATGCGGGGCCGATCGTCCGGCCCTCGGTCGCCACCCGCCCGGAGCGCCTGGGCGAACTGGTCGGCGTCGGCCGTGGCCGAGGGCTCGAAGGACACCGCCGCCGAGCGCATCCCGTCGTAGAACGCGACGACGATGTCGCGCCCACCACCGACCGCGACCCGGTACAGGCGTTCGTGGTCGAGGTCGTTCGTGGCCGCCTGCCACGGTGCGAGGACCGTGTAGCGCACGCCGGCCTCGGCGGCCAGCCGCAGGCTGAGCAGGTCGACGGCCGTCTCCGGCAGCCAGAGCCCGAGCGGTCGATGCCCGAAGCG
>DATBSD010000069.1:0-25209 GCA_036559965.1 Candidatus Limnocylindrales bacterium | reverse complement strand
CAGCTGCTGGGCGGTCGCCTGTGCCCCGAAGGCGTTGCCGAAGAGCAGGATCATGGTCCCCAGCAGCGTCGGCATGAGGATCGGCAGCGCGACGCGCTGCCAGTACTGGCGCGAGCTGGCGCCCATGTTCTCGGCTGCTTCCCGCCACTCGGGCCGCAGCCCGTCGATGGCCGGCGCGATGATGAGCACCATGAGCGGGAACTGGAAGTAGAGATACACCAGCTCGAGGCCGATCTTGCTGTAGACCGTGAAGCCGGATCCGTACGGATCGATGCCCAGCCCCCTGAGGAAGAGCGTCACGATGCCGAGCTGTCCGAGGGTGAAGATGAAGGCCAGGGCGAGCGGCACGCCGGCGAAGTTCGAGGCCACGCCGCTGAACGTCATGAGCGCGTCACGGACGACCCGGGGCAGGCCGCCGAGGATGACGGCGTAGGCGAGCAGGAAGCCGAAGATGCCGCCCACGACGGCGGTCACGAGGCTCACTTCGACGCTCGTCAGAAAGCCGTTGGCGATGGTCGGTGACCAGAGGTCGGCGTAGTTCTGGAGCGTCGGCTGGCCATCGAGCCCCTGGAAGCTGCCGAGCACGAGGTAGCTGACGGGCAGGCCGATGAAGAGGATGGCGAAGAGGAAGAACGGGACCAGCCCGAGCCACGACCAGGACACACGCCGGCCAGGGCGCACCAGTGGCGCACCCTGGCCGATCGCGGTCATGACAGCGGAAGCGCTGCCCTTATGGTGCTGGCGCTGGTGTCGTGATGACGGTGGCGCCGGTCGCGGCGTCCCAGCCCGTGGTGATCAGCTTGGTCGCTGCCTCCAGCTGGGCCGGTGTCGGGAAGACCGCACCGGTGCTGTCGGGCAGCTTCGCCGCGAGGTCCGCCGGGACCACGCCGCGGGCGACCATGTCGTCGTAGCGGATCGGGTTGCAATAGCCCTTCAGCCAGAGGAGCTGGCCCTCGTCGGAGTAGAGATGCTCCATCCACAGCTTGGCGGCGTTGGGATGGGGCCCGGTCTTGTTGATGGCCTGGACGTAGACGCCGCCGAAGCGACCGGTCGTCGGGACGGTGACGTCGATCTGCGGGTTCGCATCCCGGCTGGGGAGGCCGTTGTAGGACCACTGGAGGGCGATCGGCGTGGCGCCGCTCAGGATCGTCGCCGGGTTGGCATCGACCGGCACGAAGTTGCCGGCGTCGACGATCTGCTTCCAGAAGTCGAGGCCCTTGGTCGCGTCATCGAGCGTTCCACCATTGGCCAGGCCCGACGCGATGACGGCCTGGATGGCCTGGTTCGAGTTGCGCGGGTCGCCGTCGAGCGCGACGGCATTCTTGTACTCGGGCTTGAGCAGGTCGGACCAGTCCTTGGGTGGGTTGGGGATCGCCTCGGTGTTGGTCACGAACGACATGACACCGTAGTAGTCGCCATACCAGGAGCCGTCGGCCGACTTGGCCGACTCGGGGATCGAGTCCCAGGTCGAGACCTTGTAGGGCAGGAAGAGGTCCTTGTTGGCCTCGCCGAACGCGTAGCCGACGTCGACCACGTCCGGGTTCTGCGGGCCGGGGTTGGCGACGTTGGCCTTGATGGCCTCGATCTCCTCGCCGGAGCCTGCCAACGGATCGAGCACCGTCACGTCGATGCCGTACTTGGCCTCGAACGTGCTGATGACCTCGGCGTAGTTGCACCAGTCGTCGGGCAGCGCGATCGCGGTCAGCGCGCCTTCGGTCTGGGCGGCCGCGATGAGCTCCGCCGACGGGCCAGTAGCCGCGGAGGGCGACGCTTCGCCCGACGGCGACGCGGCCCCTTCGGTGGGTGCCGCCGAGGGTGCCTCCGCGGACGGCGCAGTGGATGCGGCCGGAGCGCAGGCGGCGGCCAGCAGGCCGGCGACAGCGATCAGGCCGAGCGCCCGGGCTCGGGCCCGGGATCTCGTGGCGTCGAACTCCATGGTGTCCTTCACCTCTCTTGGCGGCGATCATCGCGGTCGTCGACGTCGCGGCGCATCGCACCGCTCGGCTCTGGTGACCGACTCCTCCTGATCGCCCGCTTGGCGGGCCACGGCCCCAGGCTCATGGAGCCGGGTGTGGCGGGCCGATCGTGGCAGTCGCCGGATCGGCCGTCAAGCGATCGTACGCGTCTCACTCGCGATCGTCAGGACATTCCTGCATCACCCGCTGGACATGTTCGTCCGCCATCAGCCATCCTCCGCAGTGACGTGGCGCAGCGACCCGCTCGACGATCCGATCCGCACCTCGCCCGCGAGCTGAGCATCGTTCGGGGCCTCGTCATCGGCGGCCTCGGTGTGCTCGGCTTCATCGGGCTCGGTCTGGCCGTGGCGACGCCGGTCGGCGTGCTCGGCTGGCTCATCGTCGCCGTCATCGCCATGGTCGGCGCCGCGCTCCTCGTCGAGCGGCATCTCGAGCAGCGCGTAGCGTCGCGCGAGTCGGCCGCCGACGCCAGCGTGCGCCGGCTGCTCCAGGGCCTCGGCCGCTCGACGTCCGCGGCGACGATCGAGGCGACCATGGTCGATGCGCTGCGCGGTGCGTCTGGCGCCGATCACGTCGTCGTCGCTCGTCGACATCCCGGTGACCGCGACATCGAGGCCGTGCTCATGACGGCGTCAGAGCGGGCGCCACTGGCCACGACCCGGCTGCCCGGTGACCTGCTGACGCCAGGACTCGATGCCGACGATGCCATCGCTGGGCTGGTGGCACGCGTGCGTGCGGACTTCGGCCTGCGCAACGTCATCGCCCGGCCGCTCGAGGCCTCGAGCGGGCCGCTCGGTGCCCTGCTCCTGTCGCGACGCACGGATGGGCCCTGGTCGGACGCCCAGAATGACCTGTTGGAGACCGCGGCGACCGAGCTGTCGCTGGCGCTCGATCGGGCAGCCGCACGGCAGGCCGCGGAGACCGGAGCGCGCATCGACGCCCTCACCGGCCTGCCCAATCGACGCCACTTCGACGAGCTGGCCGAGCTCCTCACACGCGGCCGGCGAGCCGGTGACGCCCTGGGCGTGCTGATGATCGACATCGACCACTTCAAGCGCATCAACGACACCTATGGCCATGGCGTCGGCGATACCGTCCTGTCGTCGGTCGCGGCAGCCATCGCGGCCGGTGTCCGGGCGGCGGACACGCCGGCGCGCTTCGGTGGCGAGGAGTTCGCGGTCCTGCTGCGTCGTGCGACGCTCGAGCAGGCGTGTGACGTGGCGCTGCGCATCCGCGAGGCGGTCGGCAGCCTCGACACGCGGGATCTCGGCGTGACCGATGGCCGGCCGATCTCGGTCTCGGTCGGCGTGGCGGTCGGGGGCAGCTCGGGCGAGACGGTCGCCGCCCTCATCCGGCGCGCCGACGACGCGCTCTACGCGGCCAAGCGCCGAGGCCGCGACCGGGTCGTCGTCGACGAATTGGCGGCCTGACAGGCGACGCTCGACAGGCTGGCGGGAAGCGGGCGCCGTCCGCCACACTGACGCCATGGCGAGGCGAGACGACGAAGGCAGCGCCGCTGACGCCGCCGAGCTGGCCGCACGACCGAGCGCCGCCCGCGGCGACGACGTGCCGCTGCTCTCGAACGGCGAGCTGGCGGGCATCTTCCGCGAGATCGGCGACCTGGTCGAGCTCAAGGGCGAGGTCGTCTTCAAGGCCCAGGCCTACCGTCGGGCGGGCGACGCCCTGGCCGACGCCCCGATGCCCGTCGCCGAGGCCTATCGCAGGGGCGAGCCGCCGCAGCTGCCGGGCATCGGGCGCGCCATCGACGAGAAGCTCGCCGAGCTCGCCGACACCGGTCGCCTGCGCTTCCACGAGCGGCTCCGGACCGAGGTGCCGCCGACGCTGCTCGACCTGCTGACCGTGCCGGGACTCGGCCCGCGAACGGCCCACGACCTGCACGTCCAGCTGGGCATCGAGACGCTCGCCGACCTCGAGGCGGCCGCCAGGGCGGGCCGGCTGAAGCAGGTCCGCGGCCTTGGCGCGAGGACCGAGGAGCGCATCCTCGACGCGCTCGCCGGCCTCGACCCGGCCAAGGCGCACATGCGGCTGGGCGAGGCCGCCGGACGTCTGGGCACGATCATGGGCGCCCTCGCTCGAGCGCCCGGTGTCGGGTCGCTCATCCCCACGGGCTCCTTCCGGCGCCGGCGCGAGACGATCGGTGATCTCGACCTCCTGGCCGAGGCCGACGACGGCGCGGCACTGGTCGAGCGCTTCACCGAGCTGCCCGGCGTCAGCCAGGTGCTCGGCCAGGGCCAGCACAAGGCCGCCGTCCGCCTGCGCGGCGGACCCCAGGTCGACCTGATGATCATGCCGCCTGGTGAGGCCGGCGCCTACCTGGTCCACTTCACGGGCTCGGCCGCCCACAACGTTCGCCTTCGCGGCCTCGCCCGCGACCGTGGCTGGAGTCTCTCGGAGCATGGCTTCGTGCGCCTCGGCGACGACGGCCGACCGCTCGAGGGGCCAGCGGCGGAGCGGCGCACGTTCGCCACGGAAGCCGAGGTCTACGCGTTCCTGGGACTGCCCTTCATCGAACCCGAGCTGCGCGAGGATGGCGGCGAGATCGAGGCCGCCATGGACGATCGATTACCGCGGCTCGTGACGCTGGCCGCCCTCGAGGGAGATGCCCACAGCCACTCGGACTGGACGGACGGCCACCTGACGATCGAGCAAGTCGCCGAAGCGACGCGCCTCCGCGGCCACGCCTACCAGGTCCTGAGCGACCATTCGCGCAGCCTGGCCATCGCCAATGGCCTGACGGTCGAGCGCGTCGAGCGCCAGCGGCTCGAGATCGCCGCGCTCAACGAGCGGTTCGCGCGCGAGGAGGCAGAGGGCCGCGCGCCCGAGGGCAGTCATCCCGATGGCTTCCGGCTGTTGCACGGCTGCGAGCTCGAGATCCGCGTCGACGGGCAGCTCGACTACCCCGACGAGCTGCTCGCCCGTTATGACGTCGTCGTGGCCAGCCTGCATGTCGGCCGCAAGCAGCCGCGCGCGCAGCTGATGGCCCGCTACCACACGGCACTCCAGAACCCCCACGTCGACATCATCGCCCACCCATCCGGCCGCAAGCTGGGCATGCGCGATGACCTCGACCTCGACTGGGATGCGCTCTACCAGGAGGCGGCCGAGACGCACACGCTGCTCGAGATCAACGGCTCCGACGAACGGCTCGACCTGGCCGACCCGCGCATCCGGCGCGCGCACGCCATGGGCTGCCGCTTCGTGGTCGACTCCGACGCTCACTATCGGCACGAGTACGACAATCTTGCCTGGGGCATCGGCCTTGCCCGGCGCGGCTGGCTCCAGCCCGCCGACGTGCTCAACACGCGCTCCCGCGAGGCCTTCCTGGCGTGGATGGCCGGCGACCGGTCCGTCTGAGCGCCTAGACTCCGGCCGATGCGGACCGAACGGCAGCGCACGGCGAATCTGGCGGCCCTGCTCGTCATCCTCGCCGGCGTCACGGCGCTGCTGCCCGGCAGTGCGTTCTGGATCGGCCAGCTCGTGCTCGCAGCCGCGGCCGGCTTCGGGACATTCCACTACCTCGCGGACCTCGATCCGCGCGGCGTGCCCATCGAGTCGATGGCCATGACCGTCGTGGCGACGGCGGCGACCGCCGGCCTCGCCCACCTGACCGGCCCTGGCCCGGTCTTCGCCGCCATCCTCGTCGGCGGCGGCGTGCTCATCGCCGCGACGCTGCTCATGGAAGCGCGGCTGCTCGGACCAGCCGACGAGATCCGCGCCCGTCGCGAGCGACAGCTGGTGCCACTCTGCGTGCTGCTTGCCTTCCTCGGCTTCGCCGCCGTGGCCGGCTCGGTCTACGCCGGTCTGGCTGCGCCGCTGCCGGGATCGACGGAACCGGCGGCCATCGACTTCGGCGGCATGCTCGCCCTGGCCGTGCTCGACGGGACGATCGCCTTCCTGCTCGGCTACCGACTCACCGCGGCGCGGGCGCCCGACCTGCTCGAGGCGACCTGGGCGGCGGGCACATACGCCGTCGCCATCGGCGTGGCCGCGGCACTGCTGCGGGCGCTCGCCTTGCCGCAGCTGCTGGGGCCGGCCATCCTGGCCGGCGTGTTCTACCTCTGGAGCGCGTATCGCGCAGCGCCGGGCGCCGAGCGACGCTCGGTGGGCTGGATCTGGGAGTACCTCATCCTCGTCGTCGCGCTGGTCGGCGTCGTGCTCTGGAACCAGCTCGTCCGCTGAAGGCGCGCTGCCACCGAGCACGCGGCTGGCCGCCGCCATCGGCGCCGGCCGTGAGCGGGCAACGCTCGGGCGCGTCGCCGTGTTCCCTCGGGGAACGCAAGCGACGTGCCGACCTCGGGATCGGCCGAGATCGTTCCCCACGGGAACGGATCCGTCGGCGTAACGGTGTCAGCGGTCGATCCTGCTCGCCCATGGAACGTCCGTGACCCGTCCGGCCACATGTCGTCCGTTGCGTTCCGGGGAGGAACACCCGCGCGAGGGGCGCCCGCCCAGGATGCGACCGACCGCGTGGCCGCCGGACGCGAGCAGGGTGGGTGGTACAATGCCTGCTCTTCCCACGATGACCGTCGGCGCCTCGCTGCGCCCGCCTCCGAGCGAAGGAGCCCATGAGCCTCTCCCCGACCTCCGACAATGCGACCACCAACACCGTCCGCCTCAAGCGCCAGCTGACCGAGCAGGCCATCGCCGCCGGCACCGCGGCCGAGTGGTCCGAGGCGGCGGAGATCAATCGCCGCATCCTCGAGCTCGGTCCCGACAGCACCGCCGAGAATCGGCTGGCGAAGGCGCTCTGGGAGCTCGGCGAGCTGGCCGAGGCGCGCATCCACTACCAGGCAGCGTTGGCGATCGACCCCACGAACCGCATCGCCGAACGCAATATCGACCGCCTCCGCCTGCTCCAGGCCGACGCCGGTGAGAAGACCGTACCCGCCCAGGAGGGCAGCAAGGCGCCGGTCTGGATCTTCGTCGAGGAGACCGGCAAGACGGGATTCGCGGGCCTCTACGACCTGCCCGCCGCGCGCCAGCTGGCGCAGGTCAACCCGGGCGATCTGGTCGAGCTCGTGCCCGTCGGCTCGGAGCTCGGCGCGCGCTCGAACGGCGTCGACATCGGCAAGGTCGAGCGTGCCGTCGCGGCTCGGCTGCTGAAGCTCATGGCCGAGGGCAACAAATACGCGGCCGGCGTCACCAGCCTGGGTGACAAGGACGTGCGCATCATCATCCGCGAGGTCTTCCAGGCGCCGGCCAACTACGGCAAGGTCTCCTTCCCGACCGCCGCCAAGGCGAGCGACCTGCGGCCCTACACGAAGGGCACGCTGGTGCGTGAGGAGATGGAGCTCGAGGAAGACCTCGAGCTGGACGAGGAGGACGAGGAGATCGAGGACATCGAGCGCGTCCTGCCCGTCGATGTGACCGACGAGGAGGCCTTCGTCGAGGAGCCCGAGGAGCTCGACGAGCAGTAGTCGCGGGTCGCGCCGCCGGTCCGGCGGCCGCGAGCCCGGCGACCGCCATCCATCGCCCGGCGCGGGATGGCCGCATGGGGCGGCCAGCCGCCCGTCGCTAGACTGACCGGCGATGTCGGAACCCCTCTCGTCGCTCATCCGGCCCGATCGCGGCCCGAGCCTGCCGGTCATCGATCGCTTCGCGCCGCCGCCGCCGGCCAACCTCGTGCTCGCCGAGATCGAGTCCCGCTCGACGCCCGGCGACGTGGTCGTCGATCTCCACGGGCGCGGCGGCTGGATCGCGCGGGCGGCCGTCTCGCGGTTGCGCCGCGCCTACGTCCACGAGTCGACGGCGCTCACGCGCCTGGCTGCCGACGTCGTGCTCCGGCCACCCGACCTGCGCCACTTCGATGCCGCCGTCAACGCGCTCGGCGCCCAGCCGCGCGGCGAGGTCGGCCTGCGGCAGGCGCTCAACGAGCTGTTCGCGTCGCACTGTGCGACGTGTGGCCGGTCGGTCGTCGTCGACGAGTTCGTGTGGGACGGTGACGCCGACGCCCCCTTCCGCAAGATCTACCGCTGCGCGGCCTGTCGCGACCAGGTCGGGGGGCCCGAGTCGCGCTCCGTCGCGACCGACGAGGCGGACGCCGAGCGCGCTCGCTCGCTCTCGACCGACGGCGCCGCGCGGGCGGCGCTGGCCGAGCGCTTCCCGACGCTGCCCGGCCACGACGGGCTGACGAAGGAGCTGCTCGACCTCTGGACGCCACGCTCGCTGACGGCCATCGAGGGCATCCTCGCGCGCATCGAGCAGGATCTCCGGGCGGCGCCCATCGAGGCCGCCCTGCGTCTCGCGCTGCTGCACGCGCTGCTGCCGTCGAGCCGCCTCAACAGCTACCCCGGGCGGGTGGCGGCATTGCGCATCGTCGGCGGCCACGTGCGCGCGCCGACCGACCGCCAGTGGCGCGAACGCAACCCCTGGCTGGCGTTCGAGGACGGCTGCCGCATCGTGCGCGGCTTCATCCAGCGTCTCGAAGCGGCTGCCGGCGGTCCCATCTCGGCCCGCATCGGCGACGACCCGGCGCTGCTTGCGGACGGGTCCGTCAACGTCGTCCTCCGGCGCGGCCACGCCGACCGGGGCTTCGCCGACCTGGCGTCGCCCTTCGCGGAACCGGCCGACCGTTCACCACTCACGGCCGGGTCGCCGCGCGCGACGTCGGGGCGCGGCCGTGTCCGGCTCGTCCTCTGCCAGCCGCCCGTGCGTTGGACGACCGAGAACCTTTCGCTCGCCTTCCTGACGACGGCCATCGCGCTCGGTCGCGACGCCGCCGCCGCCCTGCCGCACGAGCCGCTCACCGGCCAACCGCCGGGCGATGAGTGGGGCTCGCACGCGGCGGCATTGCGCCGCTCCCTGAGCTCGGTGGCGGGCATCCTGGCGCCTGACGCTCGGGTCGTCGTGCTCCTCGAGCCGGGCGGCCCCGAGGGCCTCGTGGCGGGCGCGCTGGGCGGCGTCGAAGCCGGCTTCCGCATGACCAGCGCCATGCTCGCCGAGGCCGGCGACGCCATCGGCGGGACGATCGAGTTCGTGCCACCCGGCGCAGCCACCCCGGGTGGGCCGAGGACGCGTGGCAACGTGGCGCTGCCGCCCGTCGCGGATCCGGTCGCGTTCCGGCTGGCGGACGTCGAGCAGGCGGTCTCGGACATCGCCGTCGAGGTCCTCCGAGCGCGCGGGGAGCCGGCCAGGGGGGAGCGGCTGCTGGGCGAGATCCTCGTGGGGCTCGATCGGAGCGGCGACCTGCGACGGCTGACCGGCACCCGGACGTTCGCCGAGAGCGAGGCCCGGGGCGAGCAGGCGCTCGACGCCCTCGACTCGATGGCTGCCGCCAGCTACCTGCTCGGTGGTGGTCCGGCCGACCTGCCCGGCGACGTGGTCGAGGGGCCCGTCGACGAGGCGACTGCGGACAGCGAGGTCGGCGCCGAGCCTGGACCGCGCACCCCGAGTGACGATCGCACCGAGCGTGGGCCCGCGGGACGGCGTGCGTCGGACCACGTGAGCATGCTCCTGGAGCTCATCGACGGCGAGCTCCGACGACCAGATCAGGCTCGACTCGAGGAGATCGACGGGCGCTGGTGGCTGAAGGACGAGCGCGACATCGCGGCCGCCGCCCTGCCGCTCTCCGACCGTGTCGAGTGGGCGGTCTTCAGCCTGCTCTCGACGGCCGGCGGCCTCGACGAGGCGGCCTTCTTCGATCGCGTGGCGACCATGTTCCGGGGCCACGACACGCCCGACGAGGCGCTCGTGCGGGCATGTCTCGAGAGCTATCGCTCGCGGGCCTCGACACCGGACCTGCTCAAGACGAACGACGAGCTCCAGGCGCGCTACCAGGACCATACCGAGCTCGTCGGGCAGCTCGTCGAGTACGGCCACCGGCTGGGACTGCGTTGCTGGATCGGCAAGGGCGAACAGAAGCGCAGCTATCAGGGTCGGCCGCTGCTCGCCCACCTCTCGGACGTCGAGCAGCGCGCCTACCTGCCGCTCATCGCGCGCGGCCCGGTCGAGGCGCTCGAGCAGGTCGACGTCATCTGGTACCTGCGCAACAAGGCGACGTTCATGATCGAGGTCGAGTGGACGGCGATGCTCGGCGAGTCCGTCCTCCGACGCGCCGCCCGCATCCAGGACGAACCGCACCTCGTGCGCTTCCTGGTGGTGCTGCCCGAGCGTGTCGAGCTCATCCGCTTCAAGCTCGCCCGCTCGCCCCTCCTGCGGCGTGCCCTCGAGCGCGACAACTGGCATATCCTGAAGGCCGACCACCTGCGCAGCCTGCTCGATCAGGAGGGCGCCGACCTCGACCGCCTTGCGCCGTACCTCGGCCTCGACCCGGAGATCGAGCGTGGCGGTCAGCAGCTGCCGCTCTTCGAATGACCCAGCGACACGAACGGAGCCATCGATGACGACCACGAGCCTGACCGTCGACGACATCGCGACCCGCTTCTGGGAGGGTTTCCTCGAGCGGCAGCCCATCTTCGCCTCGATGCTCGGCGACCGTCGCTACGAGGACCGCCTCGACGATCCCGGGCCGACCGGGCGCGAGCGCGACCGCGAGCTCGTGCGTGACGTCCTGGCGGCCACCGGCGGCGTGGACCGCGAAGGCCTCGACATCGAGGACGGCATCACGCTGGGCATGCTCGAGACGATCGCCAACGTCCATCTCGAGCAGGACGGCCAGCGCCTCTACGAGTTCACGTCGGTCGACCATCTCGACGGGCCGCAGGGCCTGCCGGGCATCCTGGCCCGCCTGATGACCATCGACTCGGATGACGCCTTCGGGCACCTGCTCGATCGCCTGGCGGGCTTCGGGACGTTCATCGACGCCCACATCGGCAACATCGACGAGGGCGTCGCCTCGGGCCGCACCGCGGCGCCTGTCGTGTTCGGTCGCGCCATCGACCAGCTCGAGCGCATGGTCGCCACGCCGACCGACGAGTCGCCGCTGGCGGCGGGCCTCGGCCCGAACCTTCGTGACGACCAGCGCGAGGCGCTCCTGGCCGCCATCAGACGCGATGTCGAGCCGGCCAACGCGCGCCTCCTGGATCGCGTCCGCTCGGCCGCGCCGAAGGCCCGGGCGGGCGACGGCGTCTGGGCGCTGCCGGACGGCGAGGCGGTCTACCGGACGGCCATCCTGGCTTCGACGACGATGGCCATCGAGCCGCTCGAGCTGCACGAGTTCGGGCTCGAGCAGCTCGCCGAGATCGACCGTGACCGGCTGACCATCGCCCGCGAGCTGGGCCACCCCGACGTCGCCTCGCTGCGTGCCTTCCTCGACACGGACCCGTCGAACTTCGTGACCGATCCCGACGACCTCGTCGTCCTCGCGCGCCGGCAGATCGACCACGCCGCGGCCGTGGCGCCGCGCTGGTTCGGACGCCTGCCACGAGCTGCCTGCGAGGTTCGTGCCGTCGAGCCGTACGCCGCGCCCGAGGCGCCCGGTGCCTTCTACTATCCGCCCGCGCCCGACGGCTCGCGGCCCGGGATCTACTTCATCAACACCTATCAGCCCGACTCGCGCCCGCTCCACCAGGTCGCCACGACGACCTATCACGAAGCGGTGCCCGGTCACCACTTCCAGATCACCATCGAGAGCGAGCTCGAGGATCTCCATCCGTTCCGGCGCTTCGGCGCTCGCCTGGCGGGCGCCGCCTTCGCCGAGGGCTGGGGCCTCTACAGCGAGCGGCTGGCCGACGAGATGGGTCTCTTCACGAGCCCCCAGGAGCGTCTGGGCATGCTCGATATGCAGGCCATGCGTGCTGCCCGACTGGTGACCGACACCGGCCTCCATGCCTTCCGCTGGACGCGCGACGAGGCCGTCGACTTCGTCGAGGGGGCCGGACTGCCCAGGCTGCAGGCGGAGTCCGAGGTCGATCGCTACGTCTGCTGGCCGGGACAGGCGCTCGCCTACATGGTCGGTCAGCGCGAGATCCTCGCCCTGCGCGCCGAGCTCGAGGCGCGCGATGGCGACCGTTTCGACCTCCAGGGCTTCCACGACGCCGTCATCGGGCACGGCTCGCTGCCGCTGGCGACCTTGCGCGCGCAGCTGCCCGGCTGGCTGGCGCCCCGACCGGCCTGACCGGGTCGTCTGCGGCTCGTTCGGGCCCTGGCCGGCCGCCCCATCGGCTCGGCTGACTGGCGTCGCGGACGACGCTTCGGCTAGGATATGGGCATGTCGTCCTGCGTGATTCGCACGTTCAGGCCGATGGCGCCACGAATCTCGCGCGCCGCCGCCCATCGGAGGCAGCCATGAGCAAAGAGTTTCGGACCCCGGATCTGCGGCGTGACCGCCAGGACGCGATGTACCAGCGCGCCCGAGCGGCGATGCCCGGCGGCACGAACTCGAACTTCCGTGCCTGGGGCGAATCCACGGTCTACGTCGCTCGCGGCAAGGGCGGCCGGATCTGGGACATCGACGGCAATGAGTTCGTCGATCTGCGCATGGGCTACGGGCCGGTCATCCTCGGCCACGCCGACGACCGCATCGACGACTACGTCAACTCGCGCATGCGCCTGGGCACGAGCTTCTCGCTCACGACCGAGGACGAGGTGCGCGTCAGCGAGCTCATCAAGGAGCTCACCGGCTGGGTGGCGATGGCGCGCATGACGGTCTCCGGGACCGAGGCCACGATGCATGCCATGCGGCTCGCGCGGGCGTTCACCGGACGCACGAAGATCGTCAAGTTCGAGGGTCAGTATCACGGCGTCCACGACTACGCCCTCATCAGCGTCACGCCCAACACCATCGACGGCCTCGGCGACCGTGACGATCCGGTCGGCCTGGCCTGGGGCCGCGGCATCCCCGAGGCCATCGCCGAGACGATCATCCCGGCGCCCTTCAACGACCTCGACTTCCTGCGTCGCCTGTTCGAGCGCCGCGCCGAGGAGATCGCCGCCGTCATCGTCGAGCCCGTGCTCGGCAACGCCCAGGGCATCGAGCCAGCGCCCGGCTTCCACGAAGGCCTGCGTGCCCTGACGCGAGAGTTCGGCATCCTGCTCCACTTCGACGAGGTCAAGACCGGCTTCCGCTTCGCGCGCGGCGGGGCAGCCGAGTACTACGGGGTCACGCCCGACATCGCGACGTACGCCAAGGCGATGGGCAACGGCTACCCGGCGGCAGCCTTCGGCGCCACGGCCGAGATCATGGCCATGCTGCCCGACAAGATGAGCCACGGTGGCACGTATGCCGGCAACCGGGTCGCCGCGGCGGCCGCGGTGCGGACACTCGAGATCATCCGCGACACGCCGGTCCTCGCGACCATCGAGGCGACGGGCCGGCGCCTCCAGGACGAGCTGCGCCCGATCATCGAGGCGCGCGGGCTGCCGTTCGTGTTCACGGGCCACCCGAGCATGTTCGGGATCATGTTCACGGACCAGGTGCCGTTCGAGTACCGCGACTGGGCGAAGAGCGACCATGACCTCTACGACGCGGTCGCCGTGGGCATGCAGGCGCACGGCGTGTTGCCCGAGCCCGACTCGCGCGAGCCGTGGTTCCTGTGCGAGGCCCACGCCCAGGGCGACCACATCGACCGAACGCTGAGCGCGTTCAGCGCCGCCCTCGATGCCGCCCTCGAGGACCGTGCCCGCCACCATGCGCCGCCGGCGCTGGCCGAGCTCGCGCACGCCCGGGTCGGCGGCGACGACTGAGCCTATACTCCGGTCGCTGCCGGAGCCGCTGCGAGCGGTGCACCGGTCCGGGCGCACGAGCAAGGAGCAACGCGAGCGATGACGAGCACGACCGCCCAGTCGACCGGTCAAGGGCCGAGCGACCAGGCCGAGGGCATGCTGCGGACCGTCGGTGGCCACTGGGGCTGGGTGCTGACCTTCGGCATCCTGACCGTCATCCTTGGTGCGGCCCTGCTGGCGGTGCCCGGCCAGACGCTCATCACCATCGCCATCTTCTTCGCGGCCTATCTCTTCGTGGCCGGCATCTTCATGCTCGTCCGCTCGTTCACCGACGGCGAGCGGAGCGGTGGCGAGCGCATCCTCTCGGCCATCATCGGTGTGCTGGCCATCGGCGTCGGGCTGATGCTCCTGCGATCCCCGTTCCAGGCGCTCGAGGTGATGATCTTCACGCTCGGCTTCTGGTGGATCTTCTCGGGCATCCTGGACATCATCCGCGGCTTCAGCCTGCCGAGCGGCAAGGGCTGGCCGATCTTCATGGGCATCATCACCTTCATCGCTGGCATGGTCATCCTGGCCTACCCCATCGACTCGGCCCAGGTCCTGGCCTTCGTGGGCGGCATCATGCTCATCATCCTGGGCGTCTTCGAGGTCGTGGCCGCCTTCCAGCTGCGGAGCGCCGCCAAGCGGGCGGCCTGACCACCCGGTCCCTCCGGCCGGGCCGATCGGCGGTCCCAGGCCGATGACGGCCGCCGAGCTCACGAGCTGGCTCGAGGCCCATTGGCTCGGGCTCCTCATCGGGGCGCTCGTCGCGCTGACGACCTATCGTTTCGCCCGGCCGCTCGTCCACCGGCTCGTCAGTCGAGCGGTGCGGCCGGTCGCCAAAGATGCCATCGACCCGGCCATCGCGGCCGAGGAGGCCGCCAAGCGCGCGGCGACCATCGAGGATCTGCTGGCCGGCCTGCTGCGCTTCGTCGTCGTGGTCGCGGTCGTGCTGGCCATCCTCACGCTGCTCGATCTGCTGCCCGTGCTGGCCGGTCTGGCGGTCGTGGCGGCGGCCCTGACCCTCGCCGGCCAGTCGATCGTGCTCGACTACTTGATGGGCATCCTGATCCTGGCCGAAGGCCAGTACTACAAGGGCGACTGGATCGCCGTCGGCACCGTCGAGGGCACGGTCGAGGAGGTCGGCATCCGGCGCACGATCGTGCGCGATGGGACGGGCACGGTGCACTCGATCAGCAACGGCACCATCCGCGTCGCCTCGAATCTGACCCGTGTCTACGCCAACCTCCAGGTCGACGTGACGATCTCCGAGATCGGACAGGTCGATCGAGCGTCGGCCGTGATCGATGAGGTCGGCAGCGCCATGGCGGCCGATCCAGCCTGGCGCGAGGCACTCCTCGAGCCGCCCCGCTGCATCCAGGTGCTGCCCATGACGGAGGCCGGCGTCGGGCTCCGGGCGGGTGCTCGGATCCGGGCCACGGACCGCTGGTCGGCGCCCAGCGAGTTCCGGCGCCGGTTGGTCCTCGCGCTGGCCCAGGAGGGCATCGCGACGTCGGCCAACCCACATCCGTCTGCGCCGGCCGATCGGCCATCGGGCGGCGGCTAGAATGGCCGCGCGTCCATGCCCCCGACGATGAGGTCCGGCAAGTGAACGTCGAGCGTCCTGCGGCTGCCCCGGCGGAGATCGAGAACCTCATGGCCGAGGATCGGTCGTTCCCGCCCCCGCCCGCGTTCGCGGCCCAGGCCAACGCCACGGCCGAGCTGTATGCCGAGGCGGAGGCCGACCCCGAGGCCTTCTGGGCGCGCCTCGCGCGCCAACGCATCGACTGGCAGACGCCGTTCCGCGAGACGCTCGACTGGCAGCTCCCGTTCGCCCGCTGGTTCGAGGGCGGCGAGCTGAACATCAGCCACGAGTGCCTCGATCGCCATGTCGCCGCCGGCCTCGGCGACAAGGTCGCCTACCACTGGATCGGCGAGCCGGGCGACACCCGCACGCTGACCTACGCCGACCTCCTGGCTGAGGTCCAGCGGACGGCCAACGCGCTCAAGGAGCTCGGCATCGGCAAGGGCGATCGCGTCGCCATCTACATGCCCATGATCCCCGAGCTGCCCATCGCCATGCTCGCCTGTGCGCGGCTGGGAGCGCCCCACACGGTCGTCTTCGGCGGTTTCTCGGCGGAGGCGCTGTCCGGCCGCATGAACGACGCGCAGGCGCGCCTGCTCATCACCGCCGACGGCGGCTGGCGCAGGGGCAAGGTCGTGGGGCTCAAGGCGAATGCCGACGAGGCGGTCGCCGGATCGCCCTCCGTCGAGCACGTGCTCGTCGTGCGCCGGACGGGCGAGTCGGTGCCGATGACGCCGGATCGGGACGTCTGGTGGCACGACATCGTCGCTCGCCAGGCTGCCGACTGCCCGCCGACCGCGGTCGACTCCGAGCACATGCTCTTCCTGCTCTATACGTCGGGCACGACGGCCAAGCCCAAGGGCATCGTCCACACCACGGCCGGCTACCTGCTCGGCGCCAGCGTGACCCACGAGATGATCTTCGACATCAAACCCGACGACGTGTATTGGTGCGCGGCGGACATCGGCTGGGTGACCGGCCACAGCTACATCGTCTACGGACCACTCGCCAACGCCACGACCGGCGTCATGTACGAGGGCTCGCCGGACACACCGGCCTGGGATCGCTGGTGGCAGATCATCGAGGACTACGGCGTGACCGTGCTCTACTGCGCGCCGACGGCCATCCGTGCGTTCATGAAGCAGGGCGAGGCGCTGCCGGCCGGCCACGACCTGTCCAGCCTGCGGCTGCTGGGCTCGGTCGGCGAGCCCATCAACCCCGAGGCGTGGCTCTGGTACCACGAGCACATCGGCGGCGGGCGGGCGCCGGTCGTCGACACGTGGTGGCAGACCGAGACGGGCATGATCCTCATCTCGCCGCTGCCCGGCGTGACGACCACCAAGCCCGGCTCGGCGACGCTGCCCTTCCCGGGCATCGGTGTCGACGTCGTCGATGGCAACGGCCAGAGCGTGCCCCCCGGCGGTGGTGGCTACCTCGTCCTGACCCGCCCCTGGCCGGCCATGCTGCGCGGCATCTACGGCGACCCGGAGCGCTACCGGGAGACCTACTGGAGCCGCTTCCCGGGTCGCTATTTCGCCGGTGATGGCGCGCGACGCGATGACGACGGGTACTTCTGGCTGCTCGGTCGTGTCGACGACGTGATGAACGTGGCCGGCCACCGGATCAGCACGACCGAGGTGGAGTCCGCGCTCGTCGACCACCCCGCGGTCGCCGAGGCGGCGGTCGTCGGCAAGACCGACGCGCTGACCGGCCAGGCCATCTTCGCCTACGTCATCCTCAGGGCCGACCGCCAGCCGAGCGACGCGCTCGCGCTCGAGCTCCGGGAGCACGTCGTCACGGTCATCGGGCCGATCGCCCGGCCCAAGGACCTGCTCTTCACGCCCGACCTGCCGAAGACCCGCTCGGGCAAGATCATGCGCCGTCTGCTGCGCGATCTGGCCGAGGGGCGCAGCCTGGGCGACACGACGACGCTCGCCGACGCCGGCGTGGTCGAAGCCATCCGCGACGCCTCAGGCAGCGGCGAAGAGTAGGCCATGCCATTCAAGCTCTTCGGCAAGGGTGCCGACGACAAGCCCGAGGAGCGCCCGGCGCCGGCTCCTGCCCTGCTGCCGACGGGCATCCCGTTCGACGCGCTGACCGACGAGTGGCGGCTGGTCGGGGTGATGGAGATCAAGGGCCGCCTCTCGGATGCCCTCAATCGCCGCGAGGCGATCAGCCTCGCCGCGGTCTCATGGGCGCCGGTCGAAGGCGACGGCCCGTTCGAGCCGGCGCCCGGCATCCGCTCGGTCGACCCCTATGACCTCATCGTCGTGCTCGGCGGCGCGGACAGCCAGCCCGCCCTCGACGAGCGCCAGCGCGAGGCGCATCGGCTGCACAAGGTCGCCTACGATGTGGCGCTCGACTGCCCGCCATTCCGGGTCATCGGCACCATCCACCTCTTCCCGGGCACCGACCCGGCGCGGTTGCTCGACCGCCAGACCGAGCTCTTCGTGCCGGTCACCGATGCCTTGACCTTCGTCGGCGAACGGCGCATCGGCGAGGAGAGCGAGGTCGCTCTCGTCAACCGGAGCTACCTCAAGGGCGTCGAGCAGATCGACCGCCGGACCAATGCGCCGGTCACGCCGCTGCCGGGCATGCCGCTCGGCGGCACGAGCTTCGGGACACGCTGACGGGCGGCTGCCCGCCGATCAGGCCCTGACGACCCCGTCGGTCAGGCCCTGACGACCTCGGCCTGAGCTCGGCCGAAGAGGCCGCGGAGCGACCGCTCCGCGCTGCCCGCGACGACCGGCGACTCCCGATCGAGCAGGCGGTCGGCGAGCTGGAGGAAGTCGTCGGTGACCTTCTCCTTGGGGAACTTCTCGATGACCGTGACGCCCTCGTTGGCGGCGCGCACGAAGAGCGGCCCGCCGGAGCGGATGGTCGCGAAGGCCCGCATGCCCACGGTCCGCTCCACGTCGGCGACGGCGATGCCCGAATTGGCGCGATTGATGAGCAGCGAGATCCGATCGCGCACGCCGAGATCGGACTCGGCCAGCTCGAGGAACTTGACGGCCGCATTGAGGGCCGGCACATCGGGCGTGACCGGCATCAGGATGCGGTCGCAGCGGGCGAAGATGGCGCGGTTGAGCGGTCCGAAGTCCGGATGCAGGTCGGCGACCAGGACGTCGAAGCCGAGCTTGGACCCCGAGAGGTGGTCGGCAAGACGGACGGGATCGATGTGCTCGGTCTGGAGGGGGTTGGCCGCGAGCACGGCGACGCGCATGCCGCTGGAGTGCTGACTGGCCACGCCTGCCAGGCCGCGCGGCAGCGCCGCGTCCTCCTCCCAGGCGTCGGCGACGGTCTCGATCTGGTCGAGGCCGAGCGAGTTGGCGATGTGTCCGGTGACCGTATCGGCGTCGATGAGCAGGACCTGCTGGCCGCGGTGCATCTGGAGCGTCGCGGCGAGGTTGGTCGAGATGGTCGTCTTGCCGACGCCGCCCTTGGGGTTGAAGACGGCCACGATGAGCGCCCGTCGGGCGAGGGCGTCGCCGTCGATGTCGGGCATCGTCAGGATGGGACCGCTGCCGTCGTCGAACGTCTGGGCCCGGATGAGCATCGCCTCGACACGCCAGCGCAGGGCGTCGACGTCGTAGGGTCGGGTGAAGTACTCGGTCGTGTCGTCGGCTCGCTGCTGGACGACGAACTGGTCGAACGCCCGAGGCGACACGACCATAAGGGTCGGGATGACGCGCTCGCCGCCGTGGAGGTGCTCGTACATCTCGATGGCCGCGTCAAAGTCCGTTTCGCCGTCGATGATGGCCAGGCCGACGTCGCGACGTTCGCGGACGATGCCCCCGAGCTCGGCGGCGTCAGCCGCCCGGAAGATGGGGAAGCCGGCGTCGGTCAGGCCGCGCGCGACGTGATCCAGCTCGCCGGCTGGCAGGGAGCAGACGACGGCCGGACGGGCCATGGGTCTTCCTTTCTCGCGCGTCGTGCGGCGATCAGCCCTCGGCCTCGGGATCCCGAGCCGAGACGTTGACGACGCCCTCACCCGAGGCCACGACGCGGGCGCCGAAGCCGGGCAGGGAGGGGATGACGTCTTTGAGCACGGTCTCGGGATCGTGCACGGTCTTGAACACGAACTCGCCTTCCGGACCCGAGCTCACGCCGACCGACCGGACGCCGGCGACCTTGCCGAGCGTGCGCTTGAACGACGCCACCGAGGCGACGCTGACCAGGCCCACGACGACGACGCTGGTGGTCGACTCGGCGGGCGCCGACGCGCCGTTGCTGGAGGCATCGCCCAGGCGAGCGGCGATGGTCGCCTCACTCAGGGCATCGATGCCGGCATCGTCCGAACCGTCCGCGTCGGCCTCGCCACCATCGGCTGAGAGGCCCAGTGCGGCGAGGCGCGGATCGCCTTCGGCGGACAGGTCGGCCTCTTCGGCCACGGGCGCGGGCGCCTCCGCCTCGGCCACGGCGACCGGGGCGGTCGCGATGGGCTCGGCGGCGGGCCAGGGGTCGACCGCCGCGGCGGCCGGTTCCGGCTGGGCTTCGGGTGCCTGCTCCGGCGCCGGCTCGGGCACGGCTGGTGCCTCCGCCTGGATCGCTTCGATGGGAGTCGTCGCGGCGACCTCCTCGGTCGCCTCGACCGCGGTCATCGGCTCGGCGATCGCCTCGGCAACGGGGATCGGCTCGGGCGCCGGCGCGGGAGCCTCGACACGAGCCGAGGTCGTCTCGCGGATGAGCTCGTCGAGCGCGGCGGCGCGGGCAGCGGCGCTGGCCTCATCGAGCGAGGGCGGCTCGGGCATCTCGGACGCGACGGCCGCGAACTCGGACGGGTCTTCGACCTCGTCGAGTCGCACGAAGAAGGCGTCCATCTCGGCCTCGTACTCGGCGATGCGAGCCTGGACATGCTCGATCTCGCGCTCGATGAGCGCCGCATGACCTTCGAGGCTCAGCTCCAGCTCCTGCTTGCGCTCGGCGATGCGCTCCTCGGTCTCGGCACGGATGCGCGCGACCTCGGACTTCGACCAGTCCTTGATGCCGGTCACGTCGTCGTCGGCGACCCGACGGAGGCCCTCGACCTCTTCGGCCGACCGGGCGTGGATCTGCTCGACCGACGTCGTGCCATCGGCGCGCAGGGCCTCCACGAGGCTGGTCCGGCTGTCCTCGGCGGTCGATCGCATGGCGCGCACGAGGTCGGCGAGGAAGCGTGTCGGCTGGCGGCCGCTGGCGGCCGATCGGGCGGCCGATGCCGCGCTCGCGTCGGCGGCGACCGGCGTCGCCGACAGGGAGGGCTGCTCGGGCGACGGCTCGCCGGCGGCGTCGCCGACCATGCTCATCGGATCGGGCGCCACAGCGGCGTCGTTGACGGGGGCGGTGGCCGGGGCGGCGGTCACGTCCTGCTCGCCGGCGACGGTGGTTGCCATGGCGTCGGTCTCCTGTTGCGTCGGGGCCGCTGCGGACTCCTCGGTCGGCTGCTCGGATGCGTTCGGCTCGGCTTCGTCGGTCGTCGAAGACGCCCCCCAAGGGAGACGGAAGCCGGTGCGCTGTTCGGTCGAAGCCATCGTCCCTGCGGTCCTCGTCCTCGTCAAAACGGTGTCTGGTGCGGTGGAGTGACTCGGTGTGCGGGCATGCTAGGTCGGGGTATCCGGCCTGACGAGGCGACAGAGGTACCGAACATCGCGCCCGGTGGTACCGCTCCTGGCGTGGTACCCGTTCGCCGGTCGGCCCCGCGCCGTCGCCGGCGGTGCGTCCGTGCCCCGCTGTGGTGCGCAGCGTCATCGGCTTCTCGACCAGCGTTCTCCACACGGGCGTTCCCGCCCGGGTGCCTCGCGGCTGGCGCGCGGTAGCATGCTCGAGTGCGCACCGACGATCGACTCGGGCGACCCCTGCGCGACCTGCGCGTCTCGGTCACCGACCGCTGCAACTTCCGCTGCCTCTACTGCATGCCCAAGGAGGTCTTCGGGCGCGACTTCCAGTTCCTCGAGCGCGCCGAGCTGCTGACATTCGAGGAGATGGCCCGCCTGGTCGGGCTCTTCCTGGCGGCCGGCGTGGAGAAGATCCGCATCACGGGCGGCGAGCCGCTCGTGCGACGCGACCTGCATCGCTTCGTCGCCCTGGTCGCTCCGCTGCCTGGGCTGCGCGACCTGACGCTGACCACGAACGGGTCGCTGCTCGCCCGCCAGGCCGGCGCGCTCGCCGATGCGGGGCTCGGCCGCGTGACCGTGAGCCTCGACTCGCTCGACGACGCGACCTTCCGACGCATGAACGACGTCGACTTCCCGGTCGATCGGGTGCTTGACGGCATCGCCGCTGCCGAGCGTGTCGGGCTCGGGCCGATCAAGATCAACATGGTCGTCCGGCGCGGCATGAACGAGTCGAGCGTCGTGCCCATGGCCCGGCACTTCCGAGAGCGCGGCCACATCCTGCGCTTCATCGAGTACATGGACGTCGGGCACTCCAACGGCTGGCGCCTCGACGACGTCGTGCCTGCCGCCGAGATCGTCGCTGCCATCGACGCCGAGATGCCGCTCGAGCCACTGCCGGCCAACTACGAGGGCGAGGTCGCCGACCGCTGGCGATATCGCGACGGCTCCGGGGAAGTCGGCGTCATCGCCTCGGTCAGCCAGCCCTTCTGCGGCACGTGCACGCGCGCGCGACTCTCGGCCGAGGGCCATCTCTACACCTGCCTGTTCGCCGTCCGCGGCCACGATCTGCGTGGGCCGCTCCGCGCCGGCGCGGGCGACGACGTCCTGGCCGATCGCATCGCCGACGTCTGGCACGCCCGCACCGATCGCTACAGCGAGCTGCGCTCCGCGGCCACGGTGGCATTGCCCAAGATCGAGATGTCGCACATCGGCGGCTGAGGACGTTCCGGGCGCCCTGGGCGGCGCCGTGAGGTTCTCCACAGGGTTCTCCACATGCGCTCGCGATTCGTGGACAGGCGGGCCGACGAACGCCGCGAATTCGTGGATAACCGCGTTGACCGTGGGCCGCTTCGGCGGCTACGGTTCGTCTTGCCCGAAGGGGCCGTCGGAACACCACCGATGCAGGGGACTTGTCCCATGCATCAGCGCCGTGATCACCCACGGCGCCCCCGCGGCGGCACTGCGGCGGCTGCGATGACATCAAGGCCGGCGGAGTTGTCCACGCGGCGGCGGTGGCCGACCGGACGGTCGCTTCGGGCGCTTCCTTGCCCAGTCTCGGGCGTCCCTCCGGGGGCGCGCGGGGTGGGACCGGTCGGGGGGGTGCGATCGGCATCCCGGTGTCGATACCTCTCCCGACCGGCGAAGCCCTCACGGTCCCCCTCCTCCAGGCTCCTCACCCGGCTATGCTGCTGGCCATGTCCGAGCCGACAGGCCCCGCCGAGCTGCCCGCGCGACTCGACGCTTTGGAGGCGGCGGTCCGTGCCCGGACCGACCTCGTGCCCGCGCTCGGCATCGTGCTCGGCTCCGGCTTCGGCGGCCTGGCGGCACGGATCGAATCGCCCGTCATCATCCCGTTCGCCGATCTGCCCGGCTGGCCGGCCGCGTCGGCACCGGGTCACGCCGGACGCCTCCTGCTCGGCCGGCTGAACGGCCTCGGCGTCGTCTGCCTGCAGGGCCGACTGCACCTCTACGAGGGCCATCCGCCGGGGCTCGTCATCCAGCCGGTCCTGCTCATGGGCCGCCTCGGGGCGACGAGCATCCTGCTCACGAACGCGGCCGGCGGCGTGGAGGCGAGCTGGCCGCCGGGGACCCTCATGGCCATCGCCGATCACCTCAACCTGACCGGGCTGAGCCCGCTGCTGGGTGCCAACGCCGACGCCATCGGCCCACGCTTCCCGGACCTCACGGCCACGTGGGACGCCGAGCTGCGCGCCCGGCTCCACGAGGCGGCAGCGCTCGAGGATGTGCGCCTCGAGGACGGCACCTACGCCGGCCTCGTGGGGCCGCATTACGAGACGCCGGCCGAGGTGCGCATGCTGCGCACCCTGGGCGCCGACGCGGTCGGCATGTCGACCGTGCTCGAGGCCATCGCCTGCCGTTGGGCGGGGCTGCGCGTCGCCGGTCTCTCGCTCGTGACCAATCCGGGCGCCGGCGTGACCGGCCAGCCCCTGAGCCACGAGGAGGTCCTGGCGGTCGCCGACGAGGCGGCACCCAAGGTCGAACAGCTGGTCTCGCGGTACGCGGCGCTGCTCGCGGGCTGACGCCTCGATCGGTCAGACGGTCGGCAGCTCCCGACCGGCCGCCTTGGCAGCGGCTTTCTTCTCTGCCCAGGCGCCCAGCACGGTGTCCTTGTGCGGGCGGATGGGGCAGTGCTCGTCGCGGTTCCGATCCTCGTCGCAGTAGCCCATCGGCACGCATTTCGGGGCCAGGAACGCACCCAGGAAGGGGCTGACCTGGAAGACCTCGTGGCGGATGAGCTGGAAGAGCCGCCGGATCTCCCATTGCGCCATCGTGCACAGGCGCAGGCCGGACATGTGGATGAGGGCACGCAGGTTCGTGGTCATGACCAGGTTCGTGCGCGTCGCGTTGGGCATCACGAAGCGCGCATCCTCGCCCGGCACGCCCGCTTCGAGCAGATCGCTGTAGAAGCCGAGTGAGCCGTCGAGCAGCGCCTCGTAGCGGTCGCGCAGGCCGTCCGGCGCGTCGGCGATGGTGCCCGGCACCATGTACGTCGGGCGTTTGTAGTCGAGATACCGCTGCGACTGCTGATCGAAGGCCAGGCCGGCCCGGTGGCGCACGAGCTGGTGGCTGAGCGTCCGGGTCACGCCGCTGACCGCGAAGGTGAAGACGATGTGCTCGATGGTCGAGCCGTGACCCGACTCGATGACGCGGCGCACGAGCTCCTGCTGCTTCTCGAGCGCCACGCGGCCATCCGTCGCTCGATCGAAGATGTCCTCCGGCCGCAGCTCGCTGTAGCACGTCCGGCAGGCGGTGTAGATGAGCGGCAGGTAGTAGTCCTCGGCGATCGCCTTGGTCGGGAAGAGCAGCCGGGCGGTCATGCCCAGGTCGCGTCCGGCCGGGCTGCGCGGCGTGGCGGTCCGCGGCGCGCCGTCGGGTCCGGTGGTGCCGACGGGGCCGGCGGCGGCCTGCTCGCTCACTCGGGGAGTGTAGCGCCGTCACGCCGACGGAGCGGTCGAGTCCAGATGACCCAGGCCCCGGCCGCCAGCGACGCCGGGATGGCCAGCGAATAGATGGCGGCGGCCGGACCGTAGGTGGCGGCGACGACGCCGGCGACGATGGTCGAGATGGCTCCCACGAGCGTCACCAGGCCGTAGTCGACGCTGAAGATCCGGCCCCGGATGGCATCCGGCGTCGAGCGCTGGAGGCCGGTCGTCGAGAGCGTCCACTGGGCGCCGCCACCGAGATGACCGACGAACACGAGGCCACAGGCGACCGCCAGGCCGGGAGCCATCGGCAGCGCCAGGTAGGCGCCCAGGAAGAGGAAGAAGGCGACCCCGATGCCGACGACAAGGCCCCGCTGGTCGAAGCCGAAGGCCAGCCGGGCGACGAAGGGACCGAGCAGGGCGCCCAGGCCGCGAGCGGCGAAGAGGAGGCCGATGCCGACGTCGCCGGCGTCGAAGACGACCGCCCCGAAGACGGCCAACAGGAGGATGACGCCGTTGCCGACCCCGAAGGTCGCCTTGGCCAGCAGGAAGGCGGCCACCGCATGCGAGCTGCGGGCGAACGCCAGCGCTTCGACCTGGGCGGCGAAGATGCCCGACCAGGCCCGCCGAGGTGGGTTCAGCGTGGGCGTCGAGAGTGACGCTGGCGACGATGGCGCCGACGCTGACGTGGCGCGATCCCCGGCCGATGCGCCGCCGAACGACCCGCGGATCCTGACGATGAGCGCCGCCGAGAGAGCGAAGCTGGCCGCATCGAGCAGGAAGGCGGCGTCACGCCCGAAGACGACCGCCACGACGCCGCCGATCGCGGCTCCGACGGCAAGCATCGTGCCCCAGGCCGAGCCGAGCAGCACGTTGGCGACCGGCAGGTCCTCCTCCTCGACGAGGTTCGGCAGCGCGGCTGACGAGGTCGGCTCGAAGAACGCCGAGAGCGCCGAGATGATCGCCGTCGCCAGCAACGCGACCCAGAG
>DATBSD010000068.1:0-2560 GCA_036559965.1 Candidatus Limnocylindrales bacterium | reverse complement strand
CCACAGGCGCCGATGAGGAGTGCCGCTGAAGCGACCACTCCGAGCTGCCTTCGATGGATCATGCGCGTGATTCCTCCTCCATCCCGGGCCGCCCATCTGCGATGGGCCGGCAATGACGACGCTTCCAGACGAGACGGACGCTCCGGCCGCGGGCCGCCAGCGCCTCACTCGATGACGTTCGCAGGTTCTGCTCGGTCACGACCAGCTCGGTGCCGGCATCGAGGGCAACGATATACCGCGTGTCGGGGCCGATGTACACCACTTCCGCGATGTGGCCGAGGGCGGTGACCTCGTCCGCCTCGGGGACCGCGTCGGGTGCTGCGATGTGGACCTTCTCCGGCCGGACGGTGAACAGGCCATCCTCGCCGAGGATGGCCTGGGCGATGTCGCCCGAGAGCAGGTTCGATGTGCCCACGAAGCCAGCCACGAAGGTCGTCGCCGGCCGCTCGTAGACGTCCGCTGGCGCGCCGACCTGCTCGATCCGGCCCTGGTTGAAGACGGCCAGCCGGTCGCTCATGGTGAGCGCCTCCTCCTGGTCGTGGGTCACGTAGATGAAGGTGATGGCGACATCCTGCTGGATGCGCTTGAGCTCGATCTGCATCTCCTCGCGCAGCTTGAGATCGAGGGCGCCGAGGGGCTCGTCGAGGAGGAGCACCTTGGGCCGGTTGATGAGCGCCCGGGCGAGCGCGACGCGCTGGCGCTGCCCGCCCGAGAGCTGCGACGGCTTGCGTGCCTCGAGGCCCTCGAGGCGGACCATGCGCATGGCGTCGGCGACGCGTGACGCGCGCTCGGCCTTGGGCACCTTCCGGATCATCAGCCCATACGCGACGTTGTCGCCGACGGTCATGTGCGGGAAGAGCGCGTAGTCCTGGAAGACCGTGTTGACATCGCGCTCGAACGGTGGTCGTCGCGAGACGTCCTCGCCGTCGAGCAGGATGCGCCCCTCGGTCGGCAGCTCGAAACCGGCGATCATCCGCAGCATCGTCGTCTTGCCCGACCCGGACGGCCCGAGCATCGAGAAGAACTCGCCCTGGGCGATCTCGAGGTCGACGCCGGCCACCGCCACGACCTCGCCGAAGACCTTGCGCACGCCCTCCAGCCTGATGGCGGGCGGTCGCGACGCAGGCGCCTGTTCGATCGCGGCCGATGGGGCCGGCTCGGTGGGGACTGGCGCTGACGCGACGGTCGGGACGACGTCCACGCGGGACCTCGTGGGGGGTGGGACGCCGAAACTGTGCCGCCCCGCCGCGGCGGGTGTCAAGCCGTCGACGAGATGCCGGCCGCTGCCGGGACACGTTTCGCCGCGTGGCTCGGGGCGGCACGCTAGAGTCCCGCCGATGTCAGCCCTCGTCCGCGTGGTCCGCCGACGCCGCCCGCACTGTGACGTGCTCGTGGTCGGCCTCGGCGTCACCCTGGCCGCCATCGCACTCGCGTCGTGCACGCTCGAGACCGCACCCTCGCCGACCGAGCCGACCGTGCCCGGCACATCGGCGTCGCCGCGCGTCGTCAACGTGGTCATGCGCGACTACCTCTTCGAGCCCGACCCGATCGTGCTCGTGCCCGGCGAGACCGTCCGCTTCAACGTCGTCAACGCCGGCCTCCTGGCGCACGAGTTCGTGCTCGGGGACGCCGCCGTCCAGGCGGCCTGGGCGAAGGCCGAGGCAGCGGCGACACCCCCGGGCTTCACCGCCACGCCGCCGCCGGTCAGCCTCCCGCCGGACGTCGGCGGCCTCCGGCTGTTCGTCGAGTCGGGCGCCACGGCGACGGCGGACTACACGGTGCCCGACGGCCAGCTGCTCGAGCTCGCCTGCCAGATCCCGGGCCACATCGCCCAGGGCATGGTCGGCTCGGTCGAGCTGCGGGCCGACGAGCTGCCGTAAAGTCGAGCCGGTCACGTGAGCGGTACACTGCGGCCGACGCGCGGGGGTCCGCGCCACGTCACGCCGCCGTCGGCCGGCCGTTGCCGGCGCTGAGACCAGGAGTCGCGACCGAATGACCTACGTCATCACCGAGCCGTGCATCGACCTGCTCGATCAGTCGTGCGTCGCGGTCTGCCCTGTGGACTGCATCCACTTCGAAAGCGGCGTTGACCGCAAGCTCTACATCGACCCCGACGAATGCATCGACTGCGGGGCCTGCGAGCCCGAGTGTCCGGTCAACGCCATCTACCCCGAGGACTCGCTGCCGGCGGGTGAGGCCAAGTACACCCAGGTCGATGCCGTGTGGTTCAAGGACCGTGACGCAGCCAGGGCGCAGATCGACGAGTGGAAGCCGCTCTGATCCTCCCTGGGTCGCTCCGGCGAACCTGACCACCGCCCCAGACGCAGGGCGGCCGACCGCCGGCCGAATCCCGTCCTCCCGGCCTAGACTGACCGGGTGCGCATCGTCTCCCTGCTGCCGTCTGCGACCGAGATCGTCTTCGCGCTGGGGCTCGGCGACGAGCTCGTCGGTCGGACGCACGAATGCGACTTCCCGCCCGAGGTGGCGATCGTTCCCATCCTGACAGCCGACGTCGATGCGGAGCCGGGCGCCTCAAGCCGCCGGATCCACGATCGCGTGC
>DATBSD010000067.1:0-11069 GCA_036559965.1 Candidatus Limnocylindrales bacterium | reverse complement strand
GCCGTGCATGTCCACGGTCCGACGTACCGCTTCCCGGTCGCCGGGTCCGAGGCGCGTCTCGCGGCCGCGGTCGTCGCCGCCGCGAGCGAGATCCGCAACCGCTTGCGGGGCGGATAGGCGCCGCGGTCTTCGGCGGTCGCGAGCGGCGCCGCCAGATCGCCCTGCGGCCGGACCTCGATCCGATCCAGCTCCGAAGGCTCGCCGCGGCACGCCTGGATGGGCGTGTTCCTGGGGGGAACGCAAGCGACGTCCCGGGCTGCAGCCTCGTCGCAGATGTTCCTGCGGGGAACCGAAGCGACACATCCCAGGGCGAAGCTGTCGATCCCGTTCCTCGACGGAACGAATGCGACGAGGAACCCCAAGGATCGGTCGGTTACGTTCCCAGGCGGAACACTCGGGCGGCCGGCGGCTTCTCGCCGGCGCCCGTCCCAGGAGGAACACGCGGGCGGCCGTTGGTCGAGTAGCCGCGCGCGCCTTTCATCGTGCCACCGAACCCCGCCCGATGGCGGCCGCGAGCGGCGCCGCCAGATCGCCCTGCGGCCGGACCTCGATCCGATCCAGCTCCAGCCAGACCGCCATCAGCCGCAGCTCGTCGGCGAGCTCGGCCGCGACGGCAGCCAGATGGATGCCCGGTTCGCCGTGCGCGGCCTGGACGAGCAGGGTCGAGCGCGCCCGGTCGGCCTTCAGGTCGACCCGCCCGACGAGCGTGTCCCCGAGCAGGAACGGCAGCACGTAGTAGCCGTAGGTCCGTTTGGGTGCCGGCGTGTAGATCTCGATGCGGTAGCGCATCCCGAACAGGCGCTCGACCCGCGCCCGGTCGAAGACCAAGGGATCGAATGGCGCGAGGAGCGCCCGGGCGTGGACGTGCCGGGGCCGTCGGGCATCGGTCGCCAGGTAGGTCGGCTCACGCCAGCCATCGACGGCGACCTGGACCAGCTCGCCCGCTTCGATGAGCTCGGCGATGGCCGTCGCCGTGCGGTCGGCCCGCAGGTAGAGGTAGCCGAAGATGTCGCGCTTGGTCGCCACACCCAGCGCCCGGCTGACCATCAAGACCAGCGCCCGGTGGGCGTCGGCGAGCGATGGCGTCGGCGCGTTCAGGATGGGCGCCGGGATGACCCGATCCGTGAGGTCGTAGACGCGTTCGAAGCCAGCGCGCCGGCCGGCCACGCTCAGGTCGCCGACCCAGAACAGCCACTCGAGCGCGGTCTTGCCGTCAGCCCAGCCCCACCACGGCCCGGTCGCGCGGCCCCCTTCGGTCAGGTCACTGGCCGCCAACGGTCCGCGGTCACGGACCTCGTCGAGGACGGCCTCGACGTAGCCCGGGCGCTCGCGCCTCACCCGGTCGACCCAGCCGCGGTCGCGGGCGCGGATCTCATCCATCCGCCAGCGCCAGAGTGGCTGGGTCACGGTCGGCATCAGGCAGGCCGCATGGCCCCAGTACTCGAACAGGTCACGGTGCCGTTCGGTGCTCTCCTTGAGCAGGGCCCGCCGGTACGGCCCGAGGCGGGCGAAGACCGGCAGCTCGTGGGAGCGAACGAGGACGTTGACCGAGTCGATCTGGAGCAGGCCGATGCGCCCGGTCAACCGCCGTAGATGGCCCCGATCGATGCGCCCGGTCGGACGTGGATCGGCGAACCCCTGGGCCGCCAGCGCGATGCGACGCGCGGCTGATGCCGTGATCCGGGGATGGGGGGAGGTCACGCCCGTACCGTACCGGGCGGCGCGCGCCGCTGTTCCGCGCCGGACGAGCACGCGATCCAAGCGCCCGGCGGAGCGGCCGCACGCCGCGACGCCGGCAGATCGCACTGTGATCAGGGGCGATCGAAGGACTGGAGCACGAGCACGAACGCGAACATCGGGCGCGCCAGGAGCACGATGAGCATGGCCTCGAGCGGGGCGACAGCACCAGTCAGCAGGGCGGTGACCGCCGTAATGATCAGGAGCAGGTTGAGGGCCGTCGCACCGACGTACCAACCGCGGCTGCGGACGAGGCCCACCCGCCGCTGACGTCGACGCAGGAGGACGATGGTCAACGTGTCGTAGACGAGGGCCAGGCCGGCCACGATACGGACGGCTGGCTCGATGGCGCCGAAGTAGGCGGCGAGAGGCACGACGATGAGCGCGATGAGGATGTTGGCAAAGCAGAACTCGACGATCTGTTGGAGCCGATACAGGTCCTGGCCGCGCATCTCGGTGCCGCGCCGCAGGGCGGCCACGAGGCCCGCCAGGCCGGCCAGGCTGGCGCTCAGCGCCGCGATGGAGAACAGGAACGGTGCCTCGGCGATCACCTTCGTACAGTACCGGCCGCTCGGATGCGCCTGCGCGCCGGCTTCGCCGGATCAGGTCGTCTTCGGCTTCGCGCGGTGTTCGTCGATGAGCGTCAGGGCGTCGAACTGGACACGCCCGAGCACGAACCAGATGGCGGTCACCGGTTCGTCGCCGACCGTCGCCAGACGGTGGGGGATCGACGAGTTGATGGAGATCGCATCGCCCGGCTCGAGCAGGTACTCCTCGAACCCGATGCGCACCTGGAGCCGGCCGCTCAACACGTAGCCCCACTCGTGGCCGAGGTGCCGCTGGAAGGCGTCCTCGGGGCTTGATGCCCCGCCGACCTCATAGGTCACGTGCAGGAATTCGACGCCCGGCTCGGAGTGCGTCGTCAGTCGCTCCCACTGGACGCCCGACGCGAGGCGGATGACGTGGCGAGTCGCGGCGCGCTGGACGGGGTCAGCCGGCGCCATCGTCGCGCCGCCGGCCTCCGTGGCTGGGACCGACACCAGATCGGTCGGCGAGTCACCGACCGGCTCGGCGGGACGGCGGTCGTTGAAGAGCAGCTCGTCGAGCGAGACGTCGAGCTCGTCGGCGATGGCGTAGAGCGTGCTGACGGACGGGTTCGCACGGCCGGTCTCGATCTGCGAGATGAGGCTCGGCGAGACGCCCAGCCGTTCGGCCAGGACCCGCAGTGACAGCCCGCGTACCTGGCGGGCGGCACGCAGGCGCTCGCCCATCTCGGGATAGTCGGGTCTGCCGTTCCTGGCGACCGCGGATCGTGCCACGCCGTCCTTCGACCTCCCGTTCCGCCGCATCGCGGGCGCAGTGCCCGCCCCTCGTCTCATTGTCCGCCTTCGAATCCTTTGCCGTCGCCGTCCCGTCAGCGGCAGTGCCAGCCGCCGTCGACGATGAGCTCGACGCCGTTGACGGCCGAGTTCTCGAGCAGGAAGACCGAGGCATCGACGATCTCGGCCATCGTCGCCAGCCGCCCGAGCGGTGTCTCAGCCGTGTACTTCGCGATGGCCGCTGGCTTCTCCGCCCAATACGGGCTGTCGCCCACGACGCCCGGATGGATCGAGTTGGCACGGATGGGCCTGAGCTCCTCGACCAGCGTGCGGGTCAGTCCGACGACGCCGCCGTTGACCGTCGTGACCGTCGTCGAGCCGGGATAGGGCCGCTCCTTGGCCATGCCGCCGAAGAGCAGCACGCTGGCATCGGCCGTCAACCGGTCGCGCAGCTGGTGGACGACCTCCGTGTAGCCCACGAGCTTGAGCGTCACCAGGCGGATCGCCCGCGCGATGTCGTAGTCGGCGACGGTGTTCTGATCGCGGTCGATGGCCACCAGGGCGAGGCGCCGAACAGGCCCGATGTCGGCCAGTGCGGCGGCGATGGTCGTCGGCTCGGAGAGATCGAACGACACGCCGGTCGTCGAACCGCCCAGCTCGCGCACGGCCTGGGCGACGTGGTCCGGGTGGCGGCCGGTGATGACGACCTGGCTGCCCTGACCGGCGTAGTGGCGGACGATCTCGAGGCCGATGGCGCGCGTGCCGCCGACGACGACGACCGAGCCCTGATCAGACATCCTGCTACCTCCCTGCCTTCGAGCGAGCCTGCTCGTAGCGCTCCCAGCTCGCCACCCAGCGGTACGCCTGGCGTGCCGGCGGCTGGGGCGCCTGGGTCTCGATCCAGCGGACGCGCTCTCGCCCGACGTTGTAGAAGCCGTGCACCGAACCGACGCTCGCGAAGGCGATGTCGCCGGGCCGGAAGACGTAGTGCTGACCGTCGAGCTCGCCTTCGACCTCGCCGGCCAGGAAGAGATACGCCTCTTCGAAGGGATGGTCGTGGGCCTGGGCGGCGCCGCCGAGCTCGTAGTCGACCGTGAACATCGTCACGTGGTCGGCGCCGAAGTTCCGGTCGACGAGCATCTTGACCGAGATGCCGCTGTAGGCCAGCAGGGCGGTGTCCGCGCCGGCCGGTGCGCGTCCGCGAGCCGGGTCCTTGAGGGCCAGCGCCTCGGCCTGCGGGGGCGTGCCGTCGTAGTGGCCGACCAGGCGCAGGGTCGGGTCGCCGAACGGCGGTCGCATCGCGGTCGCGTCCATGTGCTCGAGATCCTGAGGCTCGTCGTAGAACGTGTCCCGGCGACCGGCCGTCGGGTCGAGCCGCATCGGGGAGTTGAGGGACAGGAACCGGATGGGCTCGGCGCTCGTGTTGCCGAGGGCATGCCGAAGCGCGGTCGGGATGAGCGCGTAGTCGCCGGTCCGCAGACGATGCACCCGACCAGCCAGGTCGAGCAGGAGCTCGCCCTCGAGCACGTAGAGGGCCTCCTCGTAGGCGTGCACGTGGGGCGCGATCCAGCCGCCCGGCTGCAGCGCGCCGACGGCCAGGTCGGTGTGCACGGCGCCCTGGTCCGGTCCCACGATCCGCGAGCGCGCCAGGCCGGACGCGGTCGCGCTCGCGTCCGCCGGCTGTTCGAGCAGCGACCAGTCGACCTGCCCCACGTAGTGCATCGGTTCCCTCGCTTGTCGAGCCGCGGTCAGTCGAGGCGCCGCGACCATGCGTCAACGCCGACCGCCAGAAGCAGGATGACGCCCAGGGTGACCTGCTGGTAGAAGGGATCGACACCCAGCAGGTTGAAGCCGTTGCCGATGAGGGCCACGAAGAGGCAGCCGATGACCGTCCGCTGCATCGAGCCCTCGCCGCCGAGGATGCTCGTGCCGCCGACGATGATGCCCGTCAGGACCGTGAACGTCAGGAACTGCCCGCCGGTCGCCTGGGCGCTGAGCACCCGCGACGAGTCGATGATGCCGGCCAACGCTGCCGCCGCGCCGCTCAGCGCGAACGTCGAGACGACGATGAGGTTGACCCGCACGCCGCCCAGCCTGGCGGCCTGTGCGTTGCCGCCCGAGGCGTAGACATAGCGGCCGTACGCCGTCCGACTGAGCACGATGGTGGCCACGATGGCGATCACGATCATCATCACGCCGGCGCTCGTGAACGGGCCGATGTCGGTCCCGGCGAACTGCTGGAAGTCGGGGTGGTCGAACGCGACCACGAGGTTGCCCTGGGTGACGATGGCCGCGATGCCGCTGACCACGAAGGACATCGCCAGCGTGCCGATGAGCGCGTTGATCTTGAAGCGCGACACGACCAGCCCGTTGACCAGACCGACGGCGAGCCCGACGGCGAGGCCGGCGGCGATGCCGACGGGCGTCGATGTCGCCGTGGCGACGATGAGCGCGGTCGCGCCGGCCAGCGCATAGACCGCCCCGATCGAAAGGTCGATGCCGCCCGCGATGAGCACCAGCGTACCGGCGCAGGCGACGATGATGATGCCGGCCTGCTGGTCGAGGATGTTGCTGAAGTTCTGGATGCGCAGGAACGACGGGCTGATGACGATCAGCAGCACGACCAGGATGACGAACGGGATGAGGATGCCGCCGCGTCCGACGATCCGGCCCACGCGTGTCGAAAGCGGCGTGCCCGCAGGGGTCGCGCCGAGGGCCTCCGGGTCCGGCGGCGGGACCGCGTCCTTCGGCGAGACCGCGTCCGTCGGCGGCGGCCCGATGTCCGCGTCGCTCATGCAGCGCTCCGGGCCGACGTGCCGAAGGCCGCCGTGAGGATGGCCTCTTCCGTCATCGCGTCGCCGGTCAGCTCGGCGACCAGCCGCCCGGCGCGCATCACGAGGACGCGGTGGGCGAGCCCGAGGATCTCCTCGATCTCGTTGGAGATGAGCAGGATGCCGACGCCACCGGAGGCCAGCTGCACGAGCAGCTCGTAAAGGTCGCGCTTGGCGCCGACGTCGACACCCCGCGTCGGCTCGTCGGCGATGAGGACGCGCGGCTGGGCGAGCAAGGCGCGAGCGAACATGAGCTTCTGCTGATTGCCGCCGGAGAGCGTCCCGGCCGGCGCGTCGATGATCGGGGCGCCGGCGGCCTTCCGGACCGCGTCGCTGACGCGCTCACGCTCGAGGCCCCGGCGCACGAAGCCGAAGCGCAGGAGCGACGGCAGGCTGGCGAGGCTGACGTTCTCGCGGATCGAGCGGCGCAGCAGCAGGCCGTCGTCCTTGCGCGACTCGGGGATGAGCAGGACGCCGGCCCGGATCGACGCCACCGGGGAGCCGGCAAGCGGCCGCTCGCCGGCCCGCAGCTCGCCAGCGCTGCTGGGCGTCGCGCCGTAGATGGCGCGTGCCAGCTCGGTTCGTCCGGCGCCGATGAGCCCGGCCAGGCCGACGATCTCGCCCTGCCCGATGGCGAGCGAGACGTCGCGCACGCCAGGTGCCGTGAGGCCCTCGATGGTCAGAGCGGCGGGCGTGTCCGTCGGCCGCTCGGCCTTCGGCGGATAGGCGCGGCTGGCCGGCCGCCCGAGCATCGCCGAGAGCAGGCTGGCCTCCGTCTCGGCAGCCGTCGCTGCCGTCCGGATGACCTTGCCGTCGCGCAGGGTGGTGACGGAGTCGGAGAGCTCGAGCACCTCGTTCAGGAAGTGCGAGACGAGCACGACCGTATGGCCGGTCGCCCGCAACGAGCGGACGATCTCGTGCAGCCGATCGACCTCCTTGGCCGAGAGGCTGGCGGAGGGCTCGTCGAGCACGATGATCTGCGCATCTCGTGCCAGGGCGCGCAGGATCTCGACCTGCTGTTGCTCGGCCAGGGACAGCCGGCCGACGAGGGCGCCGGCTTTGAGCACGAAGCCCGACGTCGCCGTGAGCTGCTCGAAGCGAGACAGCAGCGTCCGGCCGTCGACGAAGCCTGCGCGCCGGGGTTCGGCCCCCAGGAAGACGTTCTCGGCGACCGTCCGCTGCGGGACCAGCGCGACCTCCTGGGCGACGATGGCGATGCCCTCGGCGAGCGCCTCTCGCGGCGAGCGAAACGCCACCGGTGAGCCGCGCAGGACGAGCTCGCCCTGGTCGGGTGGATAGACGCCGGCGATGATCTTGCCGAGCGTCGACTTGCCGGCGCCGTTCTCGCCGACCAGGGCATGGACCGAAGCCGAGCGGACGCCGAGCGAGATGTCGTCCAGCGCCCGCGTTGCCCCGAAGGATTTGCCCAGGCCGCGGATGTCCAGGACGAACTGGTCGTCCGCGGCCTGGCTCACCGGATCCATCCGGCGAGTCTACGAAGGCTGGGTCAGCCCGGCCACTCGGCGAGCGGCAGGAAGGTGTCGACGTTCTCCGACGTCACCACGCCACCCTCGGGCAGCGAGTCGAGCGGGTCGACGCCGGGTGCCGGCGTCCCTGTGCGGATGGCCTCGATGAGCTGCTCGACGCCCAGACGACCCTCCGTTGCGGGCATCTGCATGACCGTCCCGAAGCGGGTACCGGCCTTGATGTCCTGGAGGGCCGTGGCGCCGCCGCCATAGCCGACGAGGTTGATCTGCTCCGCCAGCCCCTGATCGGTGACCGCCGTGAGGGCACCGCTGATGGCCTGGTCGGCCCCGGTGATGACGGTCAGGTCGGGATGGGCGACGAGCATGTCCTGGGCCGCCTTGAGGCCGCCCGCGACGGTGTAGAAGGAGACGCCGTCGTCGGCCACGACCTTGATCTCGGGATGGGCGGCGATGACCTCGTCGAACGCCTTGCGCAGCGTGGTGTCGAGGGCGGCCTCCTTGACCGACCAGATGTAGCCGACGTTGCAGGGGTTGGCGGCCTTGTCTTCGCAGGCCTTGACGACCAGCTCGCCGATCTTGCGCCCGAGCGTGCTCGGCACGAAGGCGACGTTGGCGCTCAGGCCTTCGACCTGGGCCTCGGCCGTCGTCTGGTCCGCACCCAGGATCTGGTCGATGTTGCCGACCGCGATGTCGGCGGCGATCGCGTCCTGGACGCCCTTGACGAGCCCGGCGCCGTTGAGCGGCTGGGTGATGATGGCGTCGTACTTGCCGGATCCGATCGCGTCCTGCAGCTGCGTCGCCTGCTTCGATGGATCGAGGCCGGCGTCGAAGACCGTCAGCTTGGCGTTGTTGTTCTGTGCCGCGGCCTGGGCCGCGGCCAGCATCGGCGCGTCGTAGCTGTTGGCGACCGCGAACGAGAGATACGCGATCTCGAGCGGCTCCTCGTTGGCGGATGGCGCGGCGGCCTCGGATGGCGCGGCGGCATCGGTCGCAGGGGCCGGACTGCCGCTCCCGCCGGCGCAGCCCGCGACGACGAGAGCGGTGGCCAGCAGCACCCCTCTCGGTGTGCGGCCGAATCGTGCCAGGGACGTAGACAGCATGTGGGTCTCCTCCTCCTCGCGCCGCCCGCGCGGCTGTGAGCGAGTGTGCAGAGACAATGAACTCGTGTCAAGCATCGCTGCACACCAGCCGATGTGCTGCGGCGGTACGATCAGCGATGACGAGGGCGGGTCGGGCTTCCCACCGATGCGGGCGGTGTGTAGCATGAGTGAACAGCAGCCCCGCCCCGCCCCGCGGCCATCGTTGCGACGACCTGGAGACCACCGATGACGAGGCCCTTCGCTTCACCCGGCGCGATGACCGTCGACTGGGAGGAGCGAGTCAACCCAGATCGCCTCAGGACCTACCGGCTGGGGCGCGCGCGGGCTGCGCTCGACGCCTCGGACGTCGGCGCCGTGCTGCTCTTCGATTTCAACAACATCCGCTACGTCACGAGCACCCATATCGGCGAGTGGGCGCGCGACAAGATGACGCGCTACGCCCTGCTCACGCGCGGTGGCCAGCCGCACCTCTGGGACTTCGGCTCGGCGGCGAAGCACCATCGCGAGAACTGCCCGTGGCTGCCGCCCGAGAACATCCGCGGCGGCATGGTCGGCCTGCGCGGTGCCGTGGCGCCGGACGCCGGCCTGTTCACCCGCGCGGCGAGGGAGATCCGCGACATCCTCAAGGCCGAGGGCGCCATCGACATGCCCATCGGGGTCGACATCGTCGAGCCGCCTATGCTCGCCGCCCTCGAGGCCGAGGGCCTGACCGTGCGCGATGCGCAGCAGATCATGCTCGATGCGCGCGAGGTCAAGTCGATCGACGAGATCACGCTGCTCAACACGGCTTGTGCCATGGTCGACGGCGCCTACCAGCTCATCGCCGAGCGGCTCAAGCCCGGCATCCGCGAAAGCCAGCTGGTGGCCGAGGTCACGAAGTTCCTGTTCGACCTCGGCTCGGAGCACGTCGACAACATCAACGCCGTCTCGGGTGAGCGCTGCAGCCCCCACCCACACGTCTTCAGCGACCGCATCATCCGGCCCGGCGACCAGGCCTTCTTCGACATCATCCAGACCTTCGTCGGCTACAAGACGTGCTACTACCGGACGTTCGTGGTCGGCACGGCGTCCGATGCGCAGCGCGACGCCTACAAGCAGGCGCGCGAGTGGATCGACGCCTCGATCGAGCTCATGCGCCCGGGCGTCACGACCGACCAGGTCGCCAGCGTGTGGCCGAAGGCGGAGGAGTTCGGCTTCGATAGCGAGATGGAGTGCTTCGGCCTCCAGTTCGGCCACAGCGTCGGGCTCTTCCTGCACGAGCGGCCGATCATCAGCCGCCTCAACTCGCTCGACCACCCGGTCGAGCTCAAGGAGGGCATGGTCATCGCGCTCGAGACGTACTGCCCGGCCAAGGACGGCTACTCGGCGGCGCGCATCGAGGAGGAGGTCGTGGTGACCGCCGACGGACCGCAGATCATCACGCGCTTCCCGTCGGCCGAGCTGTTCGTCGCCAATCCGTACTGAGCGTCCCGATGGCATCGTCGCGCGCCGCCACCCGCCAGATCGCCGACCTCGAGACCCGCCTCGGCATGTACCGCACGATGGTCGCCTGCCGACGTTTCGAGGTCCGCGCGCAGGAGCTCTTCTTCGAGGGTCTCGTCCGCGGCACGACCCACCTGGGCACCGGCCAGGAGGCGATCGCGGCCGGCTTCGCCGCCGCCCAGCGCCCGGACGACTACACCTTCTGCACCTACCGGGGCCATAACCACACGCTCGCCCGAGGCGTGCCCATGGCGCCCATCTTCGCCGAGCTGTTCGGTCGGGCGACCGGCCTCAACGGCGGCAAGGGCGGCTCGATGCACCTGACCAGCGTCGAGCACGGGGCGATGGGCTCGTACGCCATCGTCGGTGCCCACCTGCCGATCGCCGTCGGCGCGGCGTGGTCGGCCCAGTACCGCGAGTCCGGCCAGGTCGCCGTCTGCTTCTTCGGCGACGGGACGACCAACATCGGCGCCTTCCACGAGGCGCTCAACCTCGCCGTCGTGTGGCAGGCACCGGTCATCTTCGTGTGCGAGAACAACCAGTACATGGAGTACACGGCCATCGGCGAGGTGACTGCCGTCGAGCACCCGGCGGCAGATCGCGCCTCTGCCTACGGGCTCGAGGGCATCGTCGTCGACGGCAACGACATGGACGCTGTCCACGCGGTCGCCATGACGGCGGTCGCTCGCGCGAGGGATGGCCAAGGACCGTCGCTCATCGAGGCCATGACCTATCGCCATGGCGGTCACTCGCGGGCCGACCCCGCCAAGTATCGGCCGGAGGCCGAGGTCCAGGAGTGGCTAGCGCGCGACCCCCTCCCGCGGGCTCGGGCGGCGCTGCTCGACGGTGGTGCCGACGAGGCTGCGCTGGCGGCCATCGAGGCCGACGTCGATGCCCAGGTCGCCGCCGCCGAGGCCGAGGCCCGCGCCGCCCCCGAGCCCACTGCAGAGGTGCTCGTGACCCACGTCTGGGCGGATGGAGGCTCGGCATGGCGGAGCTGACCTACCGGGCGGCCGTCGCCCACGGCATCGCCCAGGAGATGACCCGCGACCCGGCGGTCGTGATGCTCGGCGAGGACATCGCCGCAGCCGGCGGCGTGTTCAAGACGACCGA
>DATBSD010000066.1:0-9220 GCA_036559965.1 Candidatus Limnocylindrales bacterium | reverse complement strand
TTGAGCGACTTGAAGAGCGGCGCGCTGTCGTCGTGCGGCAGCGTCCATTGGCCCTGAAAGGTCACGAACAGGAGGGCCACGATGGCCACGGCCGCGATCGCCGCGACGCGTCGAACCATACGCGGATCGAGCTGGCCTGCTGCACGCGGCAGCGAGATCGCGGTCACGCTTCGCCGTCCTCGATGACGCCGGCGATGGCGGTCAGGATCTGGCTGCGATCGACGACCCCGATCATCTGGTCGTTCTCGATGACCCGGATGGGCTTGGCCGTCTCCGCCGCGACGTGGACGGCGGTCCGAATGAGCGTGTCAGCCGGGAACGACGGGCCGTCGAGTGCGTCAGATGGTGTCGCTGGGCGCATGATCCAGCGCAGGGTCAGGACGTGCGACTTGGGCACATCGCGCACGAAGTCCTTGACGTAGTCGTCGGCTGGGGCGCCGACCAGCTCTTCCGGGCGTCCGGCCTGGACGACGACCCCGTCGCGCATGATCACGATGTGGTCACCCAGCTTGAGCGCCTCAGACAGGTCATGTGTGATGAAGACCATCGTCTTGCCCATGTCGTGATGGAGACGGAGGACCTCGTTCTGCATGTCTCGTCGGATGAGTGGATCGAGTGCGCTGAACGGCTCGTCGAAGAACATGACCTCAGGGTCGACCGCCAGTGCCCGCGCCAGACCGACTCGCTGCTGCATCCCGCCAGAGAGCTGATCGGGGTAGCTGTTCGCGTGGCCCTTGAGGCCCACCAGGTCGATCATGGCCTGGGCCTTACGATGGCGATCTGCCTTGCCTTCGCCGCGGATCTCGAGCGGGTAGGCGACGTTGTCGATGACGCGGCGATGCGGCAGCAGCCCGAAGTGCTGGAAGACCATCGAAAATCGATGTCGTCGCATTTCCCTCAGGCGATCTGCGTCGGCCTTTCTGAGGTCCTCGCCATCGATGAGCACCTCACCGGCGGTCGGCTCGATCAAGCGCGTGATGCAACGCACGAGCGTTGACTTGCCGCTGCCCGAGAGCCCCATGACCACGAAGACCTCGCCCGGCAGAACGTCGAAGGAAACGTCGCGGATGGCGACATTCGATGCTGTCTTGGCCTTGAGGGCATCACGAGTCAGCTCCGCGTCGGGCGTGCCGATGATCCGGTGCTCGGCCGGGCCGAAGATCTTCCAGAGATGCCGGATGCTGATCGTCGCCATGCCCGCCTCAGGGGCCCGGGCATCGAAGATGGGCTCGGTGGCAGCAGCGCCGTCCACGCTCGACTCAGCGGTGGAGACGTTCGGCGGCAGACCGTTGTCAGGCACGCGCTCGCCGGCGGTGGGGGCGGTCACCGGATGGTCCGAGGCGTCCAGCGGGTCGGCACCGGCGGAGCATCGCCCCCAGGGCATCGGCCGTCAAGGCCGAGTTGCCGGGAACGCGACACCGAGCGGGGCTCTCGCTCGATACACTGGCCACGATGCTGACCCGCCACCCGTCCATCTTCATCGCCGGCGCCTGGGGTGACGGCACCGGCGACGACGCCCTCGAGGCGACCAATCCGGCGACCGGCGAGATCATCGCCGTCGTCGCTCGTGGCACCCGCGAAGACGCCGAGCGCGCCATCACCGCCGCCACCGCGGCCGGACCTGCGTGGGCGGCGCGCTCGCCGTTCGATCGGGCAGCGGCCATGGTCCGCATCGCCGAGGCCATCGTCGACCGCCGCGAGGAGCTCGCCCGCGCCCTGACCGCCGACCAGGGCAAGCCCCTCGTCGCCGAGGCCTACGACGAGGTCGACGAGCTGGTCGAGTACTTCCGCATGGCGGCCGCCGACGCGACCCGCCTCGAGGGCCTCATGCCGCCGTCGGTCGACCCGGGCAAGCGCATCCTGGCCTACCGCGTCCCGCGCGGGGTGGTCGGCGTCATCACCCCCTGGAACTGGCCATACACGATGCCCGGCGAGATGCTCGCGCCGGCCCTCGCCGTCGGCAACACCGTGGTCTGGAATCCCGCCTCGAGCACGTCCTACTGCGCGACGGTCCTGGCGACCTGCATCGCCGAGGCCGACCTGCCGCCGGGCGTCTTCAACCTCGTGACGGGGACGGGCGCCGTGGTCGGGGATGCCATCGCGGCCGACCCACGCACGGCCGCCGTCGCGTTCATCGGCTCGACCGAGGCCGGACGGACGGTCGCCGCCCGGGCAGCCGGCAAGGACGTCCTGCTCGAGATGGGCGGCAACGGCCCGCTCGTCATCCTCGATGACGCCGACATCGCGGCGGCCGTCGATGCGACGCTCGCGGCTGCATTCCTGAATGCCGGTCAGAGCTGCACGGCAGGCGAGCGGATCCTCGTCCACGAGGCCATCCACGACCGCTACCTCGAGCGACTGGCGACCGCCGTGCGCGACGAGGTCCAGCTCGGCGATCCGCTCGACGCGGCGACGACGATGGGGCCGCTCAACAACGAGGGCGGCGCAAGCAAGATGGACGCCCACGTCACCGACGCCCTCGAGCGCGGCGCGCGCCTCGTTCATGGCGGTCGTCGCGCACCACAGTTGGGCAGCCCGACGTTCTACGAGCCGACCATCCTCGATGGCGTCGCTGAGGACATGCTCGTGGCGCGCGAGGAGACGTTCGGACCTATCGTGCCCATCACGACCGTGCCCGACATGGAGGCCGCCCTCGACATCGTCAACGCGTCACCCTATGGCCTGCTGGCGGCGATCTTCACCCGCGACCTCGCCCGCGGCCTGCGCTTCGCCGAGGCCGCACGGGTCGGCTGGGTGAACATCAACCAGAGCACGAACTACTGGGAATCCCACCTGCCGTTCGGCGGCCGTGGCGGCTCGCAGAGCGGCGTCGGTCGCGTCGGCGGCCGCCACTCGCTCGAGCGGCTGACCGAGCTCAAGACGGTCGTCCTGACCCTGGGCTGATCATCGGGGCGCCTCACCGGCGGCCCTGGCAACCGAGGAGGTCCATCGCACCATGGCAGCCCTTCCCGAACGGGCGCGGGTCGTGATCATCGGCGCCGGCATCGTCGGCAACAGCATGGCCTTCCACCTCGCCAAGCTGGGCTGGCGCGACATCGTGCTGCTCGAGAAGGGCTCGCTGCCGAGCCCCGGCGGTTCGACCGGCCACGCGTCGAACTTCATCTACCTGACCGACCACTCGAAGGAGATGACCGCCTTCACGCTCGACAGCGTCCGGCAGTACCGGGCCCTCGGCGTGTTCACGGAGTGCGGTGGCATCGAGGTCTCCCGCACGGCGGAGCGCGTCGAGGAGCTCAAGCGCCGCATCGCCTCGTCGAAGTCGTGGGGCATCGATGGCGTCGAGCTGATCTCGCCGGCCGAGGTCAAGGCGATGGTCCCGTTCATCGACGAGACGATCATCCGCTCCGGCTTCTACACGCCAGGTGTCGGCATCGTCGACTCGCTCGAGGCAGGGACGCTGATGCGGGCTGCGGCCATCGAGCTCGGCGCGCTGACCGTCTCGCAGCAGACCGAGGTCACGGGCGTCGACGTCGTCGACGGCCGCGTCGCAGGCGTCCGCACCGACAAGGGCGACATCCGTGCCGAGACCGTCGTCGTCGCCTGTGGTGTCTGGAGCCCGCGCATCGCGCGCATGGCCGGCGCCTCGATCCCGCTCACGCCCGCGGTCCACCAGATGATCGACATCGGGCCGGTGCCGATGTTCGAGCACACGACCGGCGAGATCGGCTTCCCGATCGTGCGCGACGTCGACACGAACATGTACGAGCGCCAGCACGGCACCGGCTTCGAGATCGGCTCGTACGCCCATCGCGCCATCCTCATGGACGCGGACGACATCCCGTCGATCGAGGCCTCGGCCCTCTCCCCGACGCAGCTGCCGTTCACCAAGGAGGACTTCGACCCGCAGCTCGAGGACGCCCTGGAGCTCTTCCCGGATATCGTCGGCGACGAGAAGGTGGGCGTGAAGCTGGCCATCAACGGCCTGCTCTCGCTGACGCCCGACGGCAACCCCATCCTGGGCGAGACGCCGGAGGTGCGCGGGCTCTGGTCGGCGGCGGCCATCTGGATCAAGGAAGCGCCCGGCATCGCCCGGACCATCGCCGAGTGGATGACCCACGGCACACCGGAGATCGATCCCCACGGCTCCGACATCGCCCGCTTCTACCCGCATCACAAGACGGCCGCCCACATCAGGGCGCGGACAAGCGAGGGCTTCAACAAGACGTACGGCATCGTCCATCCGTCCGAGCAGTGGCTCTCCGATCGCGACGTCCGCCTGACGCCCATGAACGGCCGCGAGCGGGAGCTGGGCGCCGTCTTCTTCGAGGCGGCCGGCTGGGAGCGGCCGATGTGGTACGAGTCGAACGCCCCGCTCCTCGAGGACTACGGCGATCGTGTCGCCCGGCGCGAGGCCGAGTGGGATGCGCGCTGGTGGTCGCCGATCATCAACGCCGAGCACCTCGCGATGCGCGAGCGGGTCGGCCTGGTCGATCTCTCGGCCTTCGCCATCTTCGACGTCGGCGGCCCCGGCGCCCTGGCCTATCTCGAGGGCCTCGTCGTGGCCAAGGTGGACGTGCCGGTCGGGCGCGTCGTCTACACACCGTTGCTCAACGCGGCCGGTGGCATCGTCGCCGACCTGACCATCATGCGCCTGGGCGCCGACCTGTTCCGGGTCGTGACCGGCGGCGGCATGGGCATGCGCGACAAACACTGGTTCGTCCAGCACCTGCCGGCCGATGGCTCGGCCCAGCTTGTCGACGCGACGTCGGCATGGACGACGATCGGCATCTGGGGCCCGCGAGCCCGCGACGTCGTCGCCGCCGTCACCGAGGACGACGTCTCCGACGCCGGCTTCCCGTTCGGCAGCTGCCGGCCGGTCGACATGGGGCCGGTGCGCACGCTCGCCTCGCGCATCTCGTACGTCGGTGAGCTGGGCTGGGAGATCTATGCGCCGATGGAGGAGGGCCTCCGCCTCTGGGATGTCCTCTGGGCGGCCGGTCAGCCGCACGGCATCGCGCCTGTCGGCATCGGCGTCTACGCCACGACCGGGCGTCTCGAGAAGGGCTACCGGGCGCACGGCAACGAGCTCGATCTCGACTTCGACCTCGTCGAGGCGGGCATGGCGCGGCCGACGGTCAAGTCGGCCGAGTTCCTGGGCAAGGCCGCGTACGTCGAGCAGCGCTCGCGGCCGCCGGCGGCCGTGCTGTGCACGTTGACCGTCGACGACCACGCGCCATCGGGCGGCACGCCGCGCTTCATGCTCGGTCGCGAGCCGATCCTCTCCCCCGGTGGGCTGCCGCTCACGGATGCAAAAGGCCGGCGCGCGTACGTCACGAGCGCCGGCGCTGGGCCGTCGCTGGGCAAGCACCTGCTGATGTCGTACCTGCCGCCCGAGCAGGCGGTCGAGGGCACGTCGCTGCTCGTCGAGTACTTCGGGCAGCACTATCCGGTGACCGTCGCCCGGGTGGGCAGCCGGCCGCTCTTCGACCCCGAGAACGAGCGCATCCGGGCCTAGGCATGGAGATCCTCGTCTGCGTCAAGCGGGTGCCCGCGACGGGCGGGCAGATCAACCTGACCGCCGACGAGCAGGACATCGACACCCGCTTCCTCGGTTTCACCGTCAGCCCGCACGAGGAGTGCGCCGTCGAGGAGGCCGTCCGGCTGGTCGAGGCCCATGGCGGCTCGGTCACGGTCATGACGCTCGGTCCGGCCGAGGCCGAGGAGCAGCTCCGGGAGGCGATGGCCATCGGCGCGGGCAAGGCCGTGCTGCTCGACTCCGGCGGTCGTGACTGGGATCCGCTCGCCACGGCCGCGGCGCTGACCGCCGCCATCCGCGGCCGCGAGGCGGCCGACGGTCCGTTCGACCTCATCCTGTTCGGCAACGAGTCGGCCGACTCGGGTGGCTTCCAGGTCGGCATCCGCATCGCAGTCGCCCTTGACCGCCCGTGCGTCATCGGCGTCAAGGCGCTTGAGGTCGCCGACGGCAACGTCCGCGCCCAGCGCGATGCCGCCGCTGCTCGCGAGGTCTACGAGCTGCCGTTGCCCGCGGTCGTGGCCGTCAAGGAGGGCATCAACCTGCCGCGCTACCCGTCCGTGCCGGGGCGTCTGCGGGCGAAGCGCGCTCCCCTCGATGTGCTCACGCCGGACGATGTCACGGGTGGTCCGACCAAGGTCCGGCTCGAGGTGCCGGTGCGCGTCGCGACGACGGCCGAGGTGCTCGGCGAGGGTCCGGCCGCCGCGCCGCGCGTCGTCGAGGTCCTCCAGCAGCTCGGCCTGGTGTCGTCGTGATCCTCGTCCTCGTCGAGCACACCGCTGGCCGCCCCGAGCGGACGTCGCTCGAGGCGCTCACCGTGGCCCGGGGTCTGGCGGCGGCGACCGCGGGCACGGCGATCGAGGCGGTCCTCATCGGACCGGGCGCTGGCGATGCCGCCGGCTGGCTGGCGCCGCAGGGCGTGGCGACCGCCCACGTGGTCGAGCATCCCGAGCTGACCGACTACGCGCCGGCGGCGTGGGCGACGGCGCTGGCCGAGGTCATGGCGACCCGCCGGCCGTCCGCGGTCATCGCGGCCGGCACGGATCGCGGCAACGAGGTCCTCGCGTATGTCGGCGCGCGGACCGGTCTGCCGCTGGCCACGAACTGCCTGGCCGTGGCGCCCGGCTCGACCGGCAACGGCCTGAGCCTCCGCCGGCAGCGCTGGGCGGGCAGCCTCATCGAGCACGCCGAGCTCGCCGCCGCGACCGCCCTCCTGACCATCGCGCCGCATGCCGTGGCCGAGGAGCACGCCGACGAGCCGGGCGCGCCGTCGGTCGCATCCGTCACGCCGACGCTCGCGAGCAGCGATCTCGCCAGCCGCGTCGTCGGTCGCATCGAGCCCGACGCGGGCACGGTGTCGCTGAGCGACGCCCGCGTCGTCGTCGGCGGCGGGCGGGGTGTCGGATCGGCCGAAGGCTTCGCTGAGCTCGAAGAGCTGGCCGGCCTGCTGGGTGGCGCCGTCGGCGTCTCGCGGGTCGTGACCAGCGCCGGCTGGCGGCCGCACGCCGAGCAGGTCGGTCAGACCGGCCTGCGCATCGCCCCGGATCTCTACATCGCGTGTGGCATCAGCGGCGCCATCCAGCACATCGTGGGCTGCCAGGCGGCCAAGGCCATCCTGGCCATCAACAAGGATCCCGAGGCGCCGATCATGCAGCGCGCCCGGTACGCCGTCATCGGCGACCTCCATCAGGTCGTGCCGGCCATCAGTGCGGAGGTCCGTCGGGTCTCCGGAGGCTAGGTCGACGTGGCGCCCCGATGCGCTCCGCTGGCTCGCCAGCGCCAGGGCGCCTGGTCGAGGCCGAGGCGGGGCGCGGCGACGGGCCGGGGCGATACGGTAACTTGGGGGCAGAGTGCAAGGATCGGACCCTTCAGGCGTCACTGAAGGAGAGATGGATGCCGCCGACGCCCCCGTCATCACGACCTTCGTCGCGCCCGCCGGTGTACGGCGCCCGGCGATCGACCACGAGGCGGTCGTCGCCGAGGCGTTCGAGGCCTACGCCGGCAAGCTGACCGCGTTCGCTCGGGCGGCCGTGCGCGACCCGGACGCCGCCGAAGACCTCGTGCAGGAGACGTACCTCCGGTTCCTGCGTGAGGTCCGCGCCGATCGGCTGCCGGACAACGTCGCGGGCTGGCTCTACCGGGTCTGCGGCAACCTCGCCATCAGCCGTGGGCGACGGAGCTCCGTTGCCGAGCGCATGAAGCGTTTCCTCGTCGATCGCCGGACCGCCCCCTCACCCGAGGACGTGACGATCCAGTCCGATGAACGACAGCGGCTCCAAGACGCGCTCCAGGTCCTGCCAGCGGACGCGCGGGTCGGGCTGCTCATGGCCGCCGAGGGCTACAGCTCCGACGAGATCGCGGCGGCCATCGGGCGGACGACCATCGCTACGCGTACGTACCTCTCTCGAGCACGCATCCGGCTCCGCGAAGTCCTCCAGGAGCGCGAGCCATGATCGACCACGAACGCTACCGGCTGCTTGCCGCCGAGGCGATCGCTGGCCCGCTGGCGCCCGATGACGAGCGCGCGCTCCGGGCGCACCTCGCGACCTGTCACACCTGCAGCGCCGAGGCGGCCGGCCTGGCGCGCGACCATCAGGCGCTCATCGGCGCCCTGGCCGACGCTCCGGTCTCGCCGCGCGTCAGGTCGGCGGTCTTCGACGCCGCCAGGGGCAGGCGGCGGACCGCCAACTGGCCGCTCCTCGCGGCCGCGGCCCTGCTGCTCGTCGCAACGGTCGGCGCCGTTGCCTTCGTGGGTGGCTCGCCGCGGCAGCCGGACGACCTGCCCGCGGGCGTCATCGGCAGCGCCACGCCGACGGCACCACCGTCCGCGGTCTCGACCGGCTCGCCGACGACCGTTGCTCCCGAGCCGACGGCGACCATCGCGCCGCCGACGCCGAGCGAGTCGGTCGCGAGCCCATCCGCGACGGCCAGCCCGGCCGCCACGGGTGGCGGCTCCGTCAGCGGCGCCTACACCTACGTGAACGCCTTGGGCGGCGCGCGCACGAACTCCGTGGCCGTCCAGGCAGACCTCGTGAACGGCACCTGGTCCCGAACCAGTCCGGCGAACGGCCGCTCGTACGGCGGCACCGTCACCTGCCTGGTCATCGACGGCGCGGACGCGTGGCTGGCGGGGCCTGTCACGTTCGCGTCGGACGGCGCCGAGGGCCTCGCCGCCATGCTCTATGTCCACGATGGCGGCGCGAGTCGTGACCGGGCGGTGACCTGGATCAGCGATCCCGGTCAGACGCTGGCGACGATGGAGACCTGGTGCCAGACCCGGTTCATACCGGCCGGCCCGTTTCGCGTGACGGAGGGGGATATCGTCGTCGTGGCGCCTTGAAACGCTGACTTTCGGCTCGGGCTCACAGCCACCCGCGTGATCGGAAGATGAGCCAGAGCACGACGCTCGTGAGCAGCATCAGCCCCAGCGCCATGGGGTAGCCGAGCGGGGACGTGAGCTCCGGCATGAACTCGAAGTTCATGCCGTAGACGGTCCCGATGAGCGTCGGCGCGAAGAGGATGGCGGCCCATGCCGAGATGCGCTTGACGTCCTCGTTCTGCTCGAAGCTCGCCTCGGTCAGCCGCTTGATCTCCTCGTTCTGCGCCTGGTTGACGAGCGTCGCATTGAGCGTCAGCACGTCGGACAGCATCTGGCGGAAGCCATCCACGCGTTCGGCGACGATCGTGGCGTGGTCCGCGACGTCGCGCAGGTAGCTGCGGAGCTCC
>DATBSD010000065.1:0-4835 GCA_036559965.1 Candidatus Limnocylindrales bacterium | reverse complement strand
AGAGCCGTCAGAGCATCGGCGTCGACCTTTCGATCGTCGGCGATCTCGTCCACGGCCTCGGCCAGTTCGTGAGCCGCCTCGAGCGCTTCGACGGCCGAACGCTCCCGGAGCGCGGCATCGAACCTGCCGAGAGGCTCCTCGACGTCCTTGGCCTTCTTCCCATTGAGGCCCGCCCGGCCTCGCGCGGCGGCGATGACCTGATGCATCGCGCGGCTGGCGTCTTCCGCAGCCGCGCGACGCCCGTTCGGGGCCGACGACTCCGGTGGTGGAGCCGTCCCGGTAGGGTCGGCCGAGCCCGAGCCCGCGGAAGCTCCGAACGTCCCGGATGGTGCCGACGTGGCGCTGCCATCGTTCGCACCGAGGTCGTCGGCGGGTCGAAGGAGCAGGGCGATCGCCAGGGTCGCGACGATCGCCAGTGCGGTCACGGCGCCGATCGCGGCCGTCGGACGTCGAGCCTGTCTCGTGCGCGGGTCAGCCCCGGTGACCGGGTCTGCCTGCTGATCCGCGGCCGAGAGCGCCGGGTTGAGCGTCAGGGCGAGTGGCTTCGTTGCCTCAAGAGCAGGCCCGATCTCCGTCGGAGCGTCGGGCAGGGCCTCCGCACGTCGGACGTTCGTTGGCGGCGCTCCGAGGGACCCCGCAAGCTGATCGGCGTCCGAACGTGCAGGGACCGCCGGAGCGCCGGCTGCACCCATCGTCCCGGGAACCCTCGTGCGCGCGATGGCAGCCGTCTCCTGCCACCGCTCGAGGCTCCGTGTCAAGCGTGCCCCGAACACCTCGACCGCCGGGCGGTCGGTCGCCTCGCGCGCGAGCGCCGCGGCGATGGGCCGGTCGAAGACAGGTCCCAGGCTGGGCACCAACGACGAGACAGATGGCGGGGGAAATTCCGTCGCGGCGACGAGTTCGGCGATGCTGCCAGCCGGACGAGGCAACCGGCCGGTGAGACCGAGGAAGGCGACGACGCCGAGTGCATGGACGTCGCTCGCGGGCGTGGCCGGCGCTCCGTGGAGCTGCTCTGGGGCCACGAAGGCGAGGGTGCCGACGGCCTGGCTGGGATCGGTCACATCGCCGGGCTCCCCGGTGGCGATGCCGAGGTCGGCGATCAGGGCGCGACCACCGCTCAGCAGCACATTTGACGGTTTCACATCACGATGCACGATGCCCGCCCCGTGGAGCGCGTCGAGGCCGGCGGCGACATCGACCAACGTCGGGATGAGCTCGTCGGGGGGCATCCCGCTCGGGCCGACCGCGGTCAGGCGCTGTGCCAGCGAACCGTCCTCGCAGAGGTCCATGACCAAGAAGCACTCCGCGCCGACCGAAGGCTCGGACGGCTCCACGTCGTGGATGGCGACCACGTTCGGATGGCTGAATACCGCGAGCGTCCGCGCCTCACGGTCGAACCGGGCGACGATCGCCGGGTCCGCAGCATGATTCGGCGCCAGCACCTTGACGGCCACGTCCCGGTCAAGGCGCAGGTCGCGAGCCTGAAAGACGGTCGCGAAGCCGCCGTCGCCGATCCGAGCGTCGAGCCGATACCGGTCGACCAGCGTTTCGCCGAGGCGAGCCATCCCGGCAGGGTACCCGAGGATCCGGCGGGTTCGACCCGGCGGACGGACGCCGGGGCACAGAACGGCCGACGTGCGGTGCGATCCATCAACGGCAACCTGACCGCCCGACGAGCGCCTGGTCCGGCTCGAAGACGAGCGATCGTGGTGCTAGGCGTCCTCAAGCGAGATGCGGATGCGCTTGTTGATGCGGCCCTTCGACTCGTAGCCGGTGACCCGGATGCGGCCGACCTCGCTCGTGTTGGCGACGTGGGTGCCGCCGTCGGCCTGAAGATCGAGGCCGACGATCTCGATGGTCCGGATCTCATCGATGCCCGGTGGCAACAGGTTGACCTTGGTGCGGATGAGATCGGGGATCGCGAACGCCTCGTCGCGCGGCAGGACCGCCACACGCACCTCTCGTGCGCGGGCCAGCTCCTCGTTGACGGTCGCCTCGATGGCGTCGACCAGGTCGCCGCTCATGGTCTCGAACTCGAAGTCCATGCGCCCGCTGCCGGGCTCCATGTTGCCGCCGGTCACGAGCGCGCCGTGGTCGCGCCAGACGACGCCGCACAGGGCATGGAGGGCTGTGTGGGTGCGCATGAGCTCCAGCCGCCGGGCCCAGTCGAGATCGACGCGCACGACATCCCCCACGGCCGGCGGCCCGGCCGACGATGCCTCGAGCGCATGGACGATGGCAGCACCGTCCCTGGCGGCGCCACTGACCGTCCACGTTCGGCCGTCGGTCGCATGCAGGAGCAGGCCGCGATCGGAGGGCTGGCCACCACCACCGGGGTAGAAGACCGTCCGATCGAGGACGATGCGCGGCTCGTCGGCGTCGTCGACCGCGAGCACGCGCGCCTCGATCGAGGGCAGATACGCGTCGCGGTAACAGATGGCGTCCGTCGCCAGCCCGGTCATCGAGCGGTCGCCCCGCTATCGCGTGGCCGGCGCGACACCGGGTACGAGGCCGAGGCGGATGGCGACGCTCGTCGCCTCGACGCGCCCGGAAACCCCGAGCTTGGCCAGGATGTTGCGGACGTGGACCGCGACCGTCCGCTCGCTGATGAACAGCCGCTCGGCGATCTCGCGGTTCGTGCGGCCCTCGGCGATGATGGCCAGGACCTCGTACTCACGCGGACTGAGATTGAAGGGATCGCGGACGGGCGCGACCTCGACCGGCAGCAGCCGCTCGCTGATGGCACGACCGGTCGCCGTCGTGCGGTCGCCGTCGCCGGGACCGGTCTCCGGTCCCAGGCCGTCGGCCGGGCCGAGATCGGCCAGCGCACCGGCAAGGCCCGGCGCGGACTCCTGCTCGCCGGCGAGCTCGATCGGCCAACGGCCGGTGGCATCGAGCGAGAGCTGCGTGCCATCGTCCTCGGCCGCGACCGGCTCGAAGCCGGGGATCATCGACACGCGGCCGCCCGTGAGCTCGGCGTCCCCCTCGCCCTCGGCCGGGCGCCCGGGGCCGACCGCGACGACGACCTGCGGCCGCGGTGCGAGTGCCGGCGGCAGCTCGGGCAGCACGATGCGCCCGCGCTGGGCGAGCCGACGGATCTCGCGCAGCAGCGGGCGAGCGGGCAGCTCGACCGCGAGCGCCCACGCCTCCTGAAGCGCAGTCCGCGCCTGGGCGCGTCGATCGCGAGCGTGAAGCGCGACGGCGGCTTCCCACCAACGTGCCTTGGCGGCCAGGTACGGCACGTGCAACGCCAGCCAGCCCTCGGCGATCTCCGCCCAGGCGTCCGGCTCGGGCCGATTCCGGAGCCGGGCCAGGTGGCCGCGCGCCGTGGCCAGATGGAGGTGCGCCTCGCGCGTCGAACCAAGGCGGTCCGGCAGGCTGCCCGGCTGGAGCAGCTCCTCGGCCTCGGCCACGACGGCCGCTGCCAGCTCCGTCGCCTTGGCTACCGCACCGATGTCCCGTCGCTGGCGGCCGGCCTCGGCGAAGGCCGCGCAGGCCTCGGTCGTGGTCGATGCCGCGAGCGCGATCTGGACGCGTTCGCCGGTGGCGGCCACGCGCGCCCAGCCGCGCCGTGCGACGTGCTCGGCGTCGGCCACGTCGTCGCGCCAGAGGGCGTAGCTGACCGCGATGCGCTGGACCGTGGCCGTCCACTGGCCGTCGGGCACGGCCTCGAGCTGGAGCAGGATCTGGCCGACCAGGCGACCTGCCTCGTCGTCACTGCGCGACTCCACGATGACCGCGCCGAGCGCCAGCAGCGGGCTCCAGACGAGCCGATGCGGGCTCCAGTCGAGCGCCGCGCGGCACTCCGCCGCCGAACCTTCCCAGCGGCCGAGCTTGAACAGGATGTCGGCGGCGTTGCCACGCAGGAACGAGCCGTAGCCCGCCTCCTGCTCCCAGCGGCGGGCCTCCTCGATGCCCTCCTGGACCACGGCCAGGGCGGCGTCATAGCGAGCATCGAGCTCGAGCAGGTGCGTTCGGTTGGCGTAGGTGCGCATGAGGTCGTCGAGGCGGCCGGCACGACGGGCGTGCTCGGCGGCTTGCTCGAGGAAGGTCAGCCCGCGGTCGATCTGGCCGGCGTACGCGATGTCGACACCAAGCGTGCAGGTGGCGTGGCCGAGCTCCGCGAAGGCGACGGGCTCGGCCGTCTCGGCGGCCGCTCGCGCACGCTCGGCCAAACGGATGCTCTCGTCGAAGTCGCCGTCGAGCATGAGCACCTGGGCGAGGGCTCCGAGCACCCGTGCGCGCTCCGCCGTGGGCTTGTCGGGCACGAGTTGGACGGCCGTCTCGAGCGAGCTCTGGGCCGCGATGTGATCGCCGGCCGCCGATTGGTAGAGCCCGAGCCGAAGGTAGAGCAGGCCGACGTCGAGCTGCAGGTCATGCTGCGCCCGGCGGCCGCGGCGAGCGGCGTCGGCCACGGCAGCGGCGCCGGCCAGCTCCGTGATGGCTTGCTGGGCGAGCCCGGCCGCCCGACCGGCATCGTCCGCCGCGAACGCCGCGTCGGCCGTCTGGGCGAGCAGCTCGGGCGTCGTGATGCTCGGTGCGTGAACGCGCGCCTCATGGGCATCGACGAGCTCGAGGGCGCGCTGGAAGTGGAGCAGCGCCGTGCCGCCCGGATCGACCGATCGACAGGCCAAGCCGGCTTCGACGTGGGCGTTGCGCGCCGACGCGAAGCGCATCGCCCGCTCCAGGTGCCATGCCGCCTCGGCCGGTTCGCCCGAGAGCGCCTTGGCGATGGCGGCGTGGATGGGCTGCCGCTCGGCCGGCAGCCCCAGCGCGTCGATGGACTCGGCATAGGCTTCGTGGGCGATCTCGATACGCAACGTGCCGTCCGTGCC
>DATBSD010000064.1:0-10803 GCA_036559965.1 Candidatus Limnocylindrales bacterium | reverse complement strand
GGACGGCGAAGGACTGGAAGCGATCGGCGATGGCCAGCAGGCCGAAGGTCGTGCCGCCAGCCGCGCCGGCACCAGGCGTCTCGCGGACGTCTCGCCCGGTGGCGGCTTCGAGTCGGTCGGCGTAGCGCGCGAGGTTGGCATCGAGCCAGGCGACATCGGCCGCGCTGGCGCCCTTCTGCGGCCCGTAAGTGGCGGCCGCACCCTCGTCGCCGAGGAGCGGGTTCGTGACATCCGACGCAACGACGAGATCGACCTCGGCGAGCACCGGCGAGAGCTCCGTGAGGTCGATGCTGTCGAGGTCCGCTAGGCCGCCGCCGCCGGGGCTGATCGCCTCGCCGGATACGTCGAGGAAGCGCGCGCCGAGGGCGACGAGGAGCCCGGAGCCGCCGTCCGTCGTGGCCGAACCGCCGACGCCGAGCACGATCTGCCGGCAGCCGAGCCCGATGGCCGCCGCCAGGACGAGACCGGTGCCGAGCGTGGATGCGGCGAGGGCGTCGCGTTGCTCGGTCGGCACGAGCGACAGACCGGAGGCCTCGGCCAGCTCGACGACCGCCCGATCGTCCTCACGCAGGAAGCTGGCCGAGATCGGGTGCCCCAGGGGGTCGCGCGCGTGCGCGGGCAAGCGTTGCCACGTGCCGCTCGCGGCGACGGCGTCGAGCGTGCCCTGACCGCCATCGGCCAGGGGAGCCAGGCGCACCTCGTCCTGCGGCCGTGCGCGCAGCCAGCCGTCAGCCAGGGCGCGGGCGACGGTCACGCTCGACATCGAGCCCTTGAACGAGTCGGGGGCCACGAGGACGACGCCCGGCCGGTCGGCCGATGGTGCCGGGTCGGCGCTCATCGGCGCGTCAGGTCGTGCCGCTCGTCACGCCTCATCGCCGGCGGCCTGGCGAGCGACGTACTCGGGGATGCGTGCCATCGGGGGACGCTCCTGGTCGGCGGCCTCGTAGACCTCCAGCGAGAGTCGCCCGGGCGACGATCGCGGCAGCTTCATGGTCGTCCCGATCTCCGCGAAGAGGCGCGCGCGATGGCGCTCCTCGAGCCGCTTCATGGCGGCCTGGAGGATGACGAAGCTCATCCGCGAGAGCCCCTCGAGCTCCTGGTTGCGATGCACCCGAACGTCGAGGTCGACCTGGCCGATGCCCTCCAGCCCGAGCCGCTCGGCGACGTCGATGAGGTGGCCGATCTCGACCGCGTAGCCGGTGAAGAAAGGGATCGCCTCGAGGATCGAGCGCCGGCCGGCGTACTCGCCCGAGAGCGGCTGGATGAGGCCCGAGAGCTCGGGGTAGAAGAGGTTGATGAGGGGCCGCGCGACGAGCTCGGTGACCCGACCGCCGCCGCCCTCCTTGAGCACGCCGCCCTCGACGATCGGGCGCTGGTAGTAGCCCTTGACATAGCCCAACCTGGGCTCGGCAAGGAGCGGCCCGAGGACGCCGTAGACGAAGCGCGGATGCCAGTCGCGGATGTCCGTGTCGCACCAGGCGATGAGATCGCCGGTCGTCTCGTGAAGGCTCTTCCAGAGGGCCTCGCCCTTGCCCGGGAAGCTGCCATAGCCGGGCAGCACCTCGGCGTGCTGGACCACGCGAGCGCCCTCGTCGGTCGCGATGCGGACCGTCTCGTCCGTCGACGCCGAGTCGATGACCAGGAGCTCGTCGACGAGCGGCCGGCGCCCCATCAGCTCGCGTCGGGCGCGTCGCACGATGGGGCCGATGGTGGCCGCCTCGTCGAGCGTCGGCAGCACGAGCGAGATTGTCAGCCCATGGCGCTCCTTGAGCGCGGTCAGGCGGCCCAGGTCGGCGAACTCCTGATGCGAGAAGTTCGACTCCGCGAACCATCGGTCGACGCGCGCCGGGACGCTGGTGGCGACGGACACGGCGCGCTCCGCGGCCTCGAGCGTCTCGGCCTGCTCGGCGCGCTGTTCGAACGACGCCCGCGACGGCGCGACGCGCGTCTTGACCACGATGACCGTCGGCCGCGCCTGCTGCGCGATGGCCTCCGGCAGCGCGCCGAAGAGGCCGCTCTCCGCCGGCCGTGCCAGCGCGCCGGCGCCGCCCGGAAGGGCCGACGCACCCATGACCACGAGCCCCGACTGCTCGGCTTCGCGGAGGATCGTCGGCGCCACGCTGGTGCTCTCGATGATGGTCGGCCGCGCCCGCCCGTGCGTGTGCTGGCGGACGAAGCCAGCCAACGCCCGCTCGGTCTGGGCGAGCGCGACCGGGTCGATGCCCTGGCGGACGACGTGGATGGCGTCGACGTCGGCGCCCAGACCGCGCCCGAGTGCGTCGGCGAAGCGGAGCGCGAGCTCGGCATGCGGCCCGCCGCGGACCGGCACAAGGATGCGCTTCACGTCGCTCACGCCGCGCTGCTTGACGACCGCGATGTCGCACGGCGCCTCACGCACGACCTCGTCGATGGTCGGGCTGAAGACGGACTCCGTGACGCCCGCCTTGCTCGTCTTCCGTCCTGATGCCGGGGACGGGCCACCCCAGCCGAAGAGGATGAGATCGACCTCCTCCTCGAGGGCGGCCTCCAAGATGCCCTCCGCGGCACGGCGGCCGATGCGGACCGTGGTTCGCAGCTCGATGTCGTCCGGCGCGAACTCGAGGACCCGCTGGAGCAGACGGCGCGCCTGTCGCGCACGCGTGGCGCCCTCGGAGAGCGGCGAGCCTTCGGCGACCTCGACGATGCCCAGGGCCGTGAGCACGCCGCCGTGCTCCATGAGCGCCGCCCCGATGCGCACGAGGTCGGCCGCCGTGCGCGGGTTGGCGAGCGGCAGCAGGATGCGCGACGGCAGGCCGGTTCGTTCTCGGGCGTTCGTGCGCGGCCGGCTCATCGGGCCGCCTGATCGCGCCAGGCCGCGACGAGCTCCGGCTTGAGCGCCTCGTAGGCTCGCGCCTGGCGATCGACGACCGCCTCGGCGCCCTCGTCGTCGAGCGGCCCGGTCTCGATGACGTGGCTGGCGACCCGTCCGAAGTAGAGCGGCACGAGCGCCGGGATCAGCTCGTCGACCTCGAGCCGCCGGCGGTGATAGGCGAGCAGGCTGCCGTAGACGACGCGCGCCCACGTCTCGTCGGCGAAGCTGAAGCCGGCCGCCGCGCCGGACGCCGCGACATCGCCCGCCTCGGTCGCCAGCGCCTGGAGGCGATCGGGGCCGGCCAGGACGCCGATCTCCGCCCATGCGGCGGCGTGCTCGTGGGCGCCCGCGGCGAACGAGCTCAGCAGCCGGCCGACGTTCACGTCGAGCGGCAGCGGGTCGACGATGCGCTCGAACCCGTAGGCCGGCACGTCACGGGAGCCGGTCACCCGCAGCCAGCGGTCGCTGTGCCGCTCGGTCAGGCGCAGCGCCGTGCCGACGACCTGGCTGAACATCGGGCCGAGGTCGGCGCCCGGATCCTTGGGGTCGTGGATCTTGGCGCCCAGCCGAGCCTGGCAGATGGCGTAGCCGCCGGCCACGGCCGTCGTCGTCATCCAGATGTCGATGCCGAACTTGCTCACGTCGGACGTCCAGTCGTCCTGGTTCAGGTAGTGGTCGATGAGGTCGCCGCTGACGCCGAAGTCGCCACCGATGGGCTGGCGGATGCGCAACCCGTAGAGCGACCGTGTGAGCGGGTACGTGACGGTGTTGGTGATCGTGCCGTCGAACTTGTGGCGCGAGTAGAGCGGTGTCGTGTAGTCGAAGCCGCCCTTCAGGATGGGTCCGGCCAGGAGCTCGATCCACTCGGGCCCGATCGACCGGAGGTCCGAGTCGACGACCACGAGCGCCTGGACCTCGAGCGCCCGGGCGATCTGGAAGAGGGTCCGCAGGGCGGCACCCTTGCCGCCGACGCCGTCGACCTCGGGGTACGTCAGGCTGATGCGGCGCAGCCGGTTGCGCGGCCGGACGAGCAGGATCGAGGCGATATAGTCGGGCGACTCCGTCTCCACGACGACGCGTTGCGTGCCGTCGAGCGAGCCGGCGTCGGCGTTGACGAGCACCGGCCGCAGGTCCGGGAAATACTGGACGAGGCCGGCGTGGGCGGCGCGCACGACGTGGCCGATGGTCGCCGCGTTCCGGAAGCTCGGGATGCCGACCATGATGTCGGCCGAGCCGAGCCGCTCGACCTCCGCCCGCAGGGCCTTGGGCAGGCCGGCCAGCGGACCCGGGCGTCGGGCCCGGCTGGACCGTGCCGGCTTGTCGGCCTTGGTGGCCTTGGTCGCCTTGGCCGACGCGTTCATCGATCGCTCCCGATGGCCGGCGCCATGGCCACGCGCTCGGGTCGATCACGGAGCACCAGGGCGCCGTCGGGCTCGGGCGTCGGGAGCGTCTCATCGGGCGCGAGCACGCGCGCGAGGATGAGTTGGGACCAGGCCCTGGGTGCCAGGCCGGCCGCCGCCCAGGCGTCGACCACCCGCTGGTCGGCGAGCATCGGCGGGTCGGGGTCCGGCAGGCGGACCGCGATACCGCCGCCAGATGCCGTTTCGGCCGCCAGCACGAGCCGCAGGGTGGCCAGGCCGTCGCCTGCCAGGATGGCCAGGTGCGGTCGGTCGTCCTCGGCCATGGCCGTCATGCGGGGCATGATGCCGACGGCCGATCCGGACGCGTCGCGGAGCACCTCGCCGGCCCGGACGTGGGCGGCGAAGCGCCGCTCGTCGAGCCGTTGCAGCGCCCACGGCCGGTGCTCGTAGAGCCGGTCCGCGCGCGCGAACGTGGCGTCCGTGTCGACCACCCGCCAGGCCGACGCGATGACCTCGGGCGAGGCATCGGTCGGCAGGAGCATGCCCTGTCGATCAAGCTCGTCGAGCGTCGCAGGGCGGTCCGACCGGCCCGCAACGGGGCCATCGTCGTCGTCCGGCCGCCCGTGGTAGCGGCGTGCGCCGGAGACCGCGAAGCCATGGTGAGCGCCGAGCTTGAGCGAGCCCTCGTTCGTGTGCCCGGTCAGGTAGCGGATGACCTGCAGCCCGTGCGCCTGGCCCCAGGCGAGCTCGGCGATCTGGAGGTTCGTGGCGACGCCCTGGCCGCGCACCGAGGGATCGACTCGGATGCCCTCGAGCCAGCCCTCGGTGTCGCTCAGGATGGTGACCCTCGTGATGGCGATGGGTCGGTCGTCGTCCTGGCCGGTGGCCACCAGCAGCACGCCATCGGAGGCCGCGACCCAGTCGTCCCAGACCCCCGGGATGTAGTCCCAGCCATCGAAGGTCCGGCTCGCGAAGGCGAGGACCGCGGCCTTGTCCGAGATCCGGGCGCGCCGGACGGCGATCGCCAGGTTCGTGGCCGGATCGCGCGTCGCCACCGTCGCGGTCACGACTTGACGGCGCTGAGCTTGGTCACGACCGTCCACTGGTCGGTGATCGACGACGGCACGTAGCGGCTGTTGGCGGCCTTGACGACGGCACCCTCGAAGCCGGCCGCCTTCCAGGTCGTGAGCCACGAGCGGATGGGCGGCCGCGTATACGGCGTGACGCGGACGAGCTGATCCTGGCGGATGAGCCCGTCGAGGATGCGCTTACGCTCCAGGAGCGGGACGTCGAGCAGGCTCTGGCCGTCGATGCGCAGCAGATCGATGGCCACGAAGGCGACCATCGTCGGGGCCTCGTCGTCGGTCTCGATGGGCGCCGCCACGTCGAGGTCCGGCGCGCGGAAGAACGTCCCGAAGCGCGACGTCTGGATGTCCGGGGTCGTCAGGGCGCCTTCGCCGGACCGCGTCGCCTCCGGCGTGAGGTAGCCGTCGATGACGGCATCGATGCACAGGATGGCCGTCGCCAGCGCCCGGACGACGCTGGGCTCGGCGTCGGTGGCATCCTCGCCCCGCTCGTCGATGAGTCGGATCCACGGATCGGCGTCTCGTCCATCGCGCTCGATGTCGTAGTGGAGGAGCACGCGCCGGCCCCGCCAGCGTGGCTCGAGGATGGGGTCGCGGATCTCCGATGGGCGGCTCTTGGCCAGGGGTTCCGTCGGTCGCCAGCCCAGGGGATCGGCGAGGTCGGTCGACTCGGTCGCCTGCACGCGGCCCATCCTACCCGCCATCTCGCCGCAACGGGGCGCACAGCACGGTTCGGCGCCCGGGCCAAGGCAGCACGCGTCGCTGCCGGGTTGCCCTTCCCGGTACGGGCCGGGGCGGGGCGCCCGAGGTCGGCCTTGGTCGCTGCGATGTCACATCTGGTGTCGCCGGTACGGCTGTTCACCGGCCGAGTCCGCGTCGATCAGGGCGGTGCCCATCTCGTACGTCGATGTGCTACACCCCGTGACATCGCGCGCGTCAAGATGCTCCGAGGACCCGGACCCGATCCACGTCAGTACGATCTGCCGTATTCGTGGCACTCCCGGTGTCACGGTGGCGTCGCGAGGCGAAGGCGCGCTGCTCGCAACCGAAGCGGCTGGCCTAGGGCCGAACGGGCGATGGCGGCCGAAGGGGCCGACCGCGGCCGAAGGGGCCGATGGCGGCCGAAGGGGCCGATGGCGGCCGACCCGCGCCCGTATCATCGGGCCCGATGCGCAGACCGCGGCGGGCGTGACCGCAGCCTCCGAGCCAGCGATGACGAGCGGCACCGGCCGCCGGTTCGACCTGGGGCGCCTGACGCCGAGCGGCCGTGCGCGTGTCCCGGTCGCCTGGTCGCTCTACGACTTCGCGAACACGATCTTCAGCTACGCCGTCGTTTCGACGGCCATGGGCATCTGGTTGACCGAACCCGACCAGCTGGGCGAGGCCAACGGCCAGGCGCTGTTCAGCGCCGCGGTGATCGTCAGCGTCGGGCTCAACGCGCTCGTCTCGCCGGTCCTCGGCGCCATGAGCGACCGTGGCGGCCGTCGCCTGCCGTTCCTGCTCTTCTTCACCGTCCTCGTCATCGTGCCCTCGTCGATCATCGGTTTCACGCCGGCGGTCGTCGGGGCGATCCTGTTCACGATCGCCAACTTCGCCTACCAGGCGGCGCTCATCTTCTACGACGCCACGCTCAAGACCGTCAGCTTGCCCGCGACTCGCGGCCGACTGTCGGGCATCGGTGTCGGGGTCGGCTACATGGGCACCATCACCGTCGGCCTGTTGCTGGCGGCGGCGGCCGTCGATGTCGACCTCATCTTCCTCGTCGCCGGCGTCCTGTTCGCGGTCTTCGCGGTGCCCATCTTCCTCATCGTCCGCGAGCGCCCGACGAGCGACGAGCGCTTCCACGTCCGCGATGTGCCCGGCGCCATGGGCCAGCTGCCACAGTCGATCCGTGACGCACGCGAGATCCCGGGCCTGCTGCGCTTCCTCGTCGCGCGGTTCTTCTACAGCGACGCGGTCAACACGATCATCGTCGTCATGAGCGTCATCGCCGTCCGGGCGATGGACATGACGACGTCGCAGTTCCTGTATGTCTCGGTGATGCTGACCGTCGTCGCCATCGTGGCCAGCTTCGTGTGGGGCCGGCTGGTCGATCGCTTCGGGCCCAAGCGCACGCTGCTCTGGGTGCTCGCATCGTGGGCCGTCGGGCTGATCCTGGGGGGCATCGCCATCGGGCTCGGCGGCTCGACCGAGGCGCCTATCCCGGGCGTGCCGGTGGGCATCATCCTGTTCCTCATCGCCGGCGCCATCGTCGGCAGCGGCCTGGGCGGCGTCCAGGTGGCCGACCGCGTGTTCATGATCCGGCTCTCGCCACCGGCCAAGCTGGGCGAGTTCTTCGGCCTCTACGGGCTCGTGGGCAAGGGCTCGCAGGTCGTCGGTCAGTCGATCTACGGCCTGCTCGTCTGGATGCTTTTCGACAGCATGGGGACGGGCGCCTACCAGGTCGCCGTCCTGACCCTCATCGTCACGATGCTCGTCGGCTACTGGCTCATCAGGCCCGTGTCGGATCGATGGGGCGAGATCGTCCCCACCGACGCCGACGACCTCGCCCCGGTCGTCCCGCCCGAGCGTCTGGCGCCGATGACCGCGCCACTGGAGCCGCGCGGCTAGGTGGTCCGGCGGTGAGCGACCAGGTCGTGCTCACGAGCGGGCTATCGAAGCGCTACGGCCGGGACGTGCTGGCGGTCGATGGCGTCGACCTGCGCGTCTCGCGCGGCGAGATCTACGCCTTCCTCGGATTGAACGGCGCCGGCAAGTCGACGACCATCCGCATGCTGCTCGGCATGATCCGCCCGACGGCAGGCCACGCCGAGCTCTTCGATCAGCGCGTCGAAGCCGGCGCCATCGACGTCTGGCGACGGGTCGGCTACCTGGTCGAGACCGCGACGGCGTACCCGGAGCTGACGGTGCGCGAGAACCTGACGGTCGCCTGCCGCCTGGCCCGGGTCTCGGATGCCGGTGCGGCCGACCGGATGATCGAGCGCCTCGCCCTGATCGAGTACGCCGATCGTCGCGCCGGTGCCCTCTCGCTCGGCAACCTGCAGCGGCTCGCCCTCGCGCGCGCCATGGTGCACGACCCGGAGCTGCTCGTGCTCGACGAGCCGGCCAACGGCCTCGACCCGGCCGGCGTGATCGAGGTCCGCGAGCTGCTCGGCACCCTTGCCCGTGAACACGGCGTGACGGTCTTCATGTCGAGCCACATCCTGGCCGAGGTCGACCGCCTTGCGACGCGGGTCGCCATCGTCCATCGTGGCCGGCTGCTCGAGGAGCTCGACAGCCAGGCCCTCGAAGCGCACCGCGACCGGCACCTCGAGGTCGGCGTGCGCGACCCCGATGCCGCCCTGATCGCCCTCCGGGCGGCGGGCTTCTCGCCGGAGGGCGTGGCCACGGACGGGGGCGTGCGCCTCGAGCTTCGCGATGCTCGGGCGCTCGACGCGCCCGACGAGGTCGCCCGCATCCTCGTGGCCGCCGACGCGGCGCCGACCCACCTCGCGCTCGCCCGCGAATCGCTCGAGGATCACTTCATGCGCCTGACCGGTGGCTCGGAGCCGAGCGCGTGAGCGCCATCGGGGCGGCCGTCGCAACGGAACTCCTCAAGGCTCGTCGATCGCGCGTGCCCTGGGCCCTGGCCGCGGGTTTCACGCTCATGCCGCTCGTGTTGGGCCTGTTCATGATCATCCTCGAGGATCCGGAACGCGCCCGGTCGCTTGGCCTCCTTGGCGCCAAGGCGCAGCTCACGGCCGGTACAGCCGACTGGCCGACCTACCTCGACATGCTCGGGCAGGCGATGACGGTGGCTGGGGCGGTCCTCTTCGCGTTCCTGACCGCCTGGGTCTTCGGCCGCGAGTTCGCCGACCGCACCGTGCGCGGTCTGCTGGCCAGCCCGACCACACGCCGGACCATCGTCGCGGCCAAGGCGATCGTCGTCGCGGCGTGGGCGGTGTCGATCTCGATCTGGGTCATGGCACTGGCGCTTGTCATCGGTGTCCTGCTTGGGTTGCCCGACCTTGGGCGCGCGGACATCTTGAGCACGACGGCCCTCATCGCCTCCGCCGTCGTCCTGACCATCGCGCTCCAGGCCTGGACGGCCTGCTTCGCCAGCGTCGGGCGTGGCTACCTCGCGGGGCTGGCCTGGGCGGTCGCCGTGGTCGCCGTCGCCCAGATCCTGGCCGTGCTCGGTTGGGGGGCGTGGTTCCCCTGGTCGGTACCGGCCATCCTGGCCGGGGCCGGCGGCGTCCAGGTGGAGCCGGTCTCGCCGGTCGCGGTGGTCATGCTCATGCTCGTCGCCGTGGCCGGGCTGGTGGCGACCGTCGCCTGGTGGGAGCGCGCCGACCAAACTGGGTAGGGAGCCTCCGCCATGTCGTTGCGAGGCCGACGCATCCGGCCGTGTTTGTCACGAACGATCGGGATCTGTCACTCCGCGAATGCGTTCGTCGCTTCGAGGGACCGCGTTCTCGACGCGCGACCAGGCGCCGACCTGCTCGACCTCGCAGGCGCGGAACGCGCATGGCACACCCGCCGCCGTCCGCGGATCGGAGCCGTCCATGAGCTGGAAGTGCAGGTGCGGCGCGGTCGAGTTGCCGGTGTGGCCGACGCGTCCGAGGACATCACCGACGACGACCTGCTGGCCGACAGACACGGCCACCGACCCGGTGGTCAGGTGGGCAAAGAGCGCGTAGACGTCCTCGTGGCGGAGGATGACGTGGTTGCCCAGGACCCGCCGCAGGCCGTCGGCCGTGGGTCGGAACGTGACCGCGGTCCGCAGCACGAGGGCCAGCTCGCGCAGCGGATGGATCCGCTCGCGTTCAGGCAGGCCGTCGCTGGCGACGATGACCTCACCGCCGAGCGGGGCGTGGATCGGCTCGCCCCAGCCGTGACAGTCACGCGTTCGAACGCCGAACAGGAGCAGACGGGCTGTGCTGCCGGGGTAGTACCGCCCGCCCTTGCGGCCGTCGAAGCGGATGAGGTCGAAGGCGTATCGCTGCCCGAGCATGTCCGTGCCGTGGCTCGGGATGCGATCGGCGGGCGTATGGATGGCGACCCACTCGCCGCGCAGCGGGAAGTCGACCGTCCGCGCGTCGGCCAGCTCGGCGGCCGGCCCCGCGGTCACCGGTCGTAGCCGCCGCTGTTGGCGCGGCGCCAGGCCCAGGCCGAGCCGATCATCTCCGCCAGGGTGCCGCGCGTCGGCCGCCACCCGAGCAGCGCGAGCGCGCGCTCGTTGGCAGCGACGAGCGTCGGCGGGTCGCCCTCCCGGCGGGGGCCGATGGTCTCCGGCACCAGACGCCCGACGACCGCCGACGTGGCATCGACGACCTGGCGGACCGAGAAGCCCGAGCCCGAGCCGAGATTGGCGACCTCGAGCCCGGCCGGCATCGTGGCGGTCAGGTCGAGCGCGGCCAGGTGCGCGTCGGCGAGGTCGAGGACGTGCACGTAGTCGCGCACCGCCGTCCCATCCGGCGTCGGGTAGTCGTCGCCGAAGAGGGTCACCGGCGTGCCCGTCTCGACG
>DATBSD010000063.1:0-8093 GCA_036559965.1 Candidatus Limnocylindrales bacterium | reverse complement strand
GATCTCGTCCTTGCGGATGGGCCGCGTGCCGGGCGGCCGTTCGCTCGGTCGCCGATTGAGCTCGATGGGGGCTTCGAGGTCGCGATCCATCTCGGTCACCACTCTCCCGGGGCGAACAACAAGCCGGTCGCCGGCTTGGGGCTGAAGTAGGTCGACTTCTGGGGCATCAGCTCGCCGGCGCGCGCGACCCGGACGACGTCGGAGGCCCGTGTCGGATCGAGCAGGTATGCCGTCCCATCATCGCCGGCCGCATTCACCGCCGCAGCGCCGCCCTTGACGTAGCTGACCCGCTCGCCACGCGCGATGGCATCCTGGTCGAGGCCGTAGACGACGGACAGCGCCGCTTCGAGCACGCTGACCGACAAGGTGCGGGTAGCCGGCGATGCCTGCCGTGCGAGCACGGCATCGAGGGCCCCTGCCCGCGGTCGCAGCATGGCTGCAAGGCCGGCGGACCAGAGCCCGATGCGCAGGCCAGCCCCACGTCCCGGATCGGCCTCGGGCGGGAAGGCAGCCACGAGGGCGTCGGCGCCGGGCAGCGACTCGATCTCGAAGTCGGCCGCCAGCCGATCGAGGAGCGACCGGCCGACGGGCGGACCGGCCACGACGCGGTGGGTGGGCAGGATCTTGAGGTCGGTCGCGGCGAGATCGAACAGCAGCGCCAGGATGGTCTCGTAAGGCGGATCCTCGGTGCATGCCCGGCGGATGCCGCGCTGCTCTCGGTACTCGAGCGCGGTGGCGTACCGATGATGACCGTCGGCGATGACGATGGGCGCAGCTTCCGCGCAGGCGATGAGCCGATCGACCAAGCCGCCATCGCCCCGCGCCCCGGCGGCCACGACCCACAGGCGATGGCGCACACCGTCGTCATCGACGACATCCTCGTCAGCTGGGCCGGCGACCATGGCATCGAGCGCCGCGGCGCTCTCGCCGTGCGGCGTCGCGTAGAGGCCGACGACCGGACTGAAGTTGGCTCCCGTCGCGCTGAGCAGCGCCATCCGATCCGCCCGCGGGCCGCCGAGCGTGCGTTCGTGGGGCAGCACGCCGCTGCCGGGGCCGAACGGCTCGAGCGACAATCGGGCAAAGAAACCGCGTTGCACCCGCTCGGCACCGTCGTCGCCGGTGACGCGTTGCTCATAGACGTAGATCGACGGTGTCGGGTCCTTGCGCAACGTGCCGTCCGTCCGCCAGGCGACGAAGGCGGCCGCGGCTCGACGGTAGCGATCGTCGGGACCGTCACCGGGCAGCGACGGCGGCAGATCGAGGAGCACGGAGTTGCGCGGATGGCGCTTGACAAGCCGTGCCTGAAGGTCGGCGTCGATGACGTCGTACGGCGGGCTGATGAGCGCGGTCAGCTCGCCGCTCAGCGTCGGGCTATAGCGCAGGGCGCGGAAGGGTCGCAACGTGGGCACGGGCGGCCTATGGTACCGGTCGCCGGATGCCCTCGTCCGACGCGCAACTTTCCGACACCGCCAGACGTCTAGCGCGAGACCTTTCGCGCCCAGTCCCACAGCCCGAGGTCCGATGCGCCACCTCCGTCCCCTGATCGCCGCGTTGCTCGCCGTGCTCACGCTGGCACCCGCAGCGATGGCTGCCGACGCCGTGACCATGACCGCACGTCCGCTCGCTGGAGGCCATGTGCGTGTCGGCACCTGGTCGGCCATCGAGGTCGACGTGGCCAACGACGGACCGGCCCTCACCGGCGAGCTCCGTCTCGCGAGCGACCAGTCGACCTCGTCGTCGTACGCGGCATTGGTCGACCTGCCGACCGGATCCCGCAAGCGCTTCGTCCTTTACGGCCAACCGTCGGTCTTCGGACGCGACCTCGCGGTGGCGCTGGTCGCCGATGGTCGGACGGTGGCGACGACCAAGGTGCCCATCAGCGTCCACGATCCCTACCAGTCGGTCATCGGCGTGGTGGCCGAAGAGCCCGGGCCGGTCGTGTCAGCGCTCACGGGCGCTCTGGCCGATCCACGCCTGGCAGCGCCGGCGATCATCGGCCTCTCGCCCGCCGACCTGCCCAGTCGCGTCGAGGCCTGGTCGGGCATCGATCGGCTCGTCTGGCAGGACGTCGACACGTCGCTCCTCCAGCCCGAGCAGCTGGCGGCGTTGCGGACATGGCTCGGGCTCGGGGGTCGCCTCGTCATCCTCGGCGGCACAACGGGCGCCTCGACGCTCGGCAGCCTGCCCGACGAGCTGCTGCCGTTCCGTCCGGACGGCACCATCGACGCATCGGCTGCCGACGTCGAGGCGCTCGTAGGCGGCACGGTGGATGTCGCTAGCAGCGTTCCCGCCCTGGCCGGCACGCTCATCGAAGGCACCGTCCTGGGGCGCAGCGGCGATCAGGTCATCGCCGCCGAACGGGCGATCGGCCAGGGACGCACGACGATCATCGGCGTCGACCCGACGGGCGAAGGCATCGCCGGCACACCGACGGCACAGGCGCTCTGGCGACGAGCCCTGCCGTTGGGCAACGGCGCGGTCGTCAACCCGCTGGCGCTGCAGGACGACAGTCAGATCGTCGCCGCGCTCAACAACCTGCCGGCCGTGGGCTTACCGCCGCTCGAGCAGCTCGTCGCACTCCTGGTCGCCTATATCGTGCTCATCGGGCCGATCAACTATCTCGTCCTCCGGCGCCTCGATCGCCGAGAGTGGGCGTGGGTCACGATGCCGCTGCTCATCGCCATCTTCTCCGTCGGCGCGTTCGGCCTCGGGCGGCTGCTCAAGGGAAGCGACGCCATCGTCAACACCATCGCCGTCGTCCGAGGCGCGGCCGGCGCGGACTCGGGGCTCGGTCAGGTGTACGTCGGGGTCTTCTCCCCGTCGCGGCGATCGTTCGACGTGAGCATCGCCGGCGGCGCGCTGCTTTCGAATCCCATCAGCAGCCAGCAGCAGGGCACCGCAACGCCCCTCGACATCGTGCTCGGCGACCCCGCCCAGGTCCGCGGCTACGCCGTCGGCTTCGGCTCCCTGCGCGGCTTCCGCGCCGAAGCCACCCTCCCGGTCCCACTCGTCGAGGCTGAGCTCGAGCTGCGCGACGGGCGGCTCCAGGGCACGATCACCAACACGTCGAGCGAGGCCATCGAGGATGCCGGCGTCGTCTACGGCGGGAGCATCGCCAAGCTCGGCACCCTTGCGCCGGGCGCCACGTCGAGGCTCGACCTCCAACTGGGGACCAACCAGATGTTCAACTCGGGCCTCAGCGATCGCATCCTGGGGCCTGCGACGGGCGGCACGTCCGATCGCGACCGGACCGTCCAGAGCCGACGCGCCGTGATCGACCAGCTGACGCAGTACACCGGCAAGTTCTCGACCATCATGGGCGCCGCCGGCGGTCAGGCGCCGGTCTTCGTCGGTTGGCAGCCAGGCACGCCGATGTCGGTCGACATCGGCGACCCGGGCGCGGCTCACGTCGGAGATGCCGTCTACCTCCTGCCGCTGACCGTCGACGTCGGGGGTCGGACGGTCTTCCCCGACGAGCTGATGAATCGAACGCTCGTCGCGACCGACGCCGCCGAAGCGCTCGACCAAGGCAGCGCGTTCTCGCTCAGTCGAGGCACCATGGTCGTCGACATGGCACCCATCAGCTTCGACGGCTCGTTCGTCGCCGACAAGCTGGTCCTGGCCCTGACGCAGGGCGACCCGAGCTTCCCCCTCGTTGGCGATGCGCCGCTCGCGTCACCGCTGCCGGACGCTGATCAGCCGGATCAGGACGACCCGATCGGCGAGAACGACGGCGGCTTCGTCGTCGATGGCCTGCCCGACTACCAGCTCTTCGACCGCACGACCGGTCGCTGGATGGAGTTCGAGCACCTTGGCCCCGGCAACAAGGCGGCGATCGCGGAGCCGGAGCGTTACGTCGACGCCGCGGGCCACGTGCTCATCCGCTTCGTCAACCGTCAGCCGGCCAACGGCGGAGCGGCCTACTTCACGCTCATCAGCCAACTCGAAGGGAGCCTGCCGTGACCCTCGCCGTCCGGACCGAGGGATTGGTCAAGCGCTACGACGGGACGCTTGCCGTGGCGGGCGTCGATCTCGAGGTCGGAGCGGGCGAGATCCATGGGCTCGTCGGCCCGAACGGCGCCGGCAAGACGACGACGCTCAAGATGCTCGCCACCCTCCTCGCGCCGACGGCCGGTCAGGCCGAGATCGCCGGAGTCGACGTCGTCCGGGAACCCGACGCGGTTCGTCGCGTCATCGGCTACATGCCCGACAGCTTCGGCGTCTATGACGACATGAAGGTCTGGGAGTACCTCGACTTCTTCGCGCGCTGCTATGGCCTGTCCGCCAGCCGGCGGCGCCAGATGATCGGCGACCTGCTCGAGCTCGTCGACCTGGGCGACAAGCGCGACGCGCCGGTCCAGGCGCTCAGCCGGGGCATGCAGCAGCGCCTCTGCCTGGCCCACACGCTGGTCCACGATCCGAGCGTCCTCTTGCTCGACGAGCCTGCATCAGGCCTCGACCCGCGGGCTCGCGTCGAGCTGCGCGAGCTGCTCCGCGAGCTGCGCTCGCTGGGCAAGACCATCGTCATCAGCAGCCACATCCTGCCCGAGCTCGAGGAGCTCTGCACGAGCGTCACCATCATCGATCACGGCCGCGTCCTGGCTTCCGGCCGCGTGGCCGATATCGAAGCACGCCTGCGCGCCGGTGCCGTCCTCCGCGTGCGCGTCCTCGGCGATCTCGCGGCACACGAGGCAGCGGCGGCGTTCTTCCGCACGGACCCGCTCGTTGCGAGCGTGGAGTCGCACGTCGACGGCTGGATCGAGCTGGCATTCACCGGCGACGACGACGCCAGCGCGGCGCTCCTGGCGCGGGCCGTCGGCAACGGCCATCGGATCGCCGTCTACAGTCGGGCCGCCTCGGATCTCGAGGAGCTCTTCCTCCAGGTCACCTCACGAGAGGCCGCCGCCGCAGGTTCGGCGGAGGCGACGTCGACGGGCGCCGGAGCGCAGGCGTGACCGCCGCGGCGCCGGCCACGAATCCCATCCGCCGCCTGGGTCTCGCCGTCGGGCGGCTCGGGACCGGCATCAGCGCCGTCGGCACGAAGGAGCTCCGCGGGCGGATGCGCGGCCGACGGGCCTTCGCGATCATGACCCTCTACCTCATCCTGCTCTCGATCTTCGCCTGGGGCGTCTACGAGTACCAGCGCGACGCGGGCACCAGCCAGCTCGACAACTTCGGCTTCCCGGGCCAGGCGATCGCGCTCTCGGCGACCATCGGGCAGGCGCTGTTCAGCAATCTGCTGCTGCTCGAGACCGTCCTCATCGCGGTCCTCGCCCCGGCGTTCACGAGCGGCGCCATCTCACTCGAGCGCGAGAAGCAAACGCTCGACATGCTCGTCACCACCCCCCTCAGCTCGCTCGGGCTGGTCATCGGCAAGCTCGGGTCAGCGCTGGCCTACATCTTCCTGCTCATCCTCGCCTCCCTGCCCATCGCGGCCGTGACCTTCCTCTTCGGTGGCGTCGGACCGGACGACCTCCTGCGTTCGTATGTCCTGCTGGTGTGCGTCGCGATCGGCTTCGGCGCCATCGGGTTGTTCATCTCGGCGCTCGTCAAGCGAACGCAGGTGGCGATCGTCCTGACCTACTTGACCATCCTGGCGCTGACCGCCGGCACATGGTTGCTGTGGTTCTTCCTGTACGCGACGTCGGGCGCCAGCGCGCCCGGTGGTTTCATCCCGGGCACCGGTTCGGGCGCGCGGCCTGCCCAGCAGATGCTCTGGCTGAACCCCTTCGTCGCGGACCTCGACCTCATCTGCGTGACGTCGGTAAGTGGCTACTCGGACGCCTGCCTGGCCATGAGCGCGGTCACCGGCAAGCCGTACTTCGGCAGCGGCTTCACGACGCGCGGGTGCCCGGATGGCGCCTTCTGCGAAAAGCCCATGCCGGTCCCGGTGCCGGCAGTCGACGATGCCGGCGTGCTCGACAACCTCGGCGGCTTCGGGATCGCCGTCGACCCGATCGCCGGCGGGGCATGCCCGCCGAATGCCCGCTGTGCGTTCGATGTCGTGGGTATCGCGCCCGAACCGACCGTCAGCGGCTTCCCGCGTGACACGTTCTGGCCGCAGGCCGCCGTCAGCTTCCTCATCCTGGCCGTCGTCCTGACCCTCCTGTCGGCTCGGCTCGTGACGCCGGCGCGGCGCGGTCGTCGGCGGTTGTGGCGGCGCCGACGGGCGGAGGCCGCCGCGTGACGCTCGACCCGACACTCCAAGCCATCCGAGCCGAGCTGGCACCATTCCGGCACCGGCTGTGGCTGAGACGCATCGTCCGCGATGGGACATGGATCCTGGTCGTCGTGCTCGGACTCGAGCTGGCGCTCGCCGTGGCCGGCCGGCTGGCTCCCCTGCCCTGGGCCTGGACGGCCGCCATCGCGATGCCCGTCCTCGGCCTCGTCGTCCTGCTCGTCGAAGCCGTGCGCATCCGACCGACCTTGGCCGAGACCGCGCTTGCCCTCGATGGCGAGCAGGGCCTCCGTGATCGCCTCTCCTCCGCCCTCGAGATCGCCATCCGGTCGCCGGAGCTGGCTGCAGCGCCCGAAGCTGACGCTTCCGCGACGGACGACCGTGCGCCAGACGACGGCGCTCTGCCGGCAGCGACCGGCGTCGCAGGCGAGGCCGCGACCTACGCCGACTTCGTCCGTCGGCAGCGAGGCGACGCGCTGCATACCCTCCGGACGGCGGACCGGCGTGCCTTTCGCCCGCACCTCGCGCGTCGCCCGGCACGCATCGTCGTGGTGCTCGCCGTGCTCCTGGTGCCGGCGCTCGTCCTGCCCAACCCGCAGGCGGATACGCTCGCCCGACGCGAACAACAGCGAGCGACGGCCGAGCGGCAGGCGGAACGTCTCGATCGCACCGCCGAACGCCTCACGACCGGGCGGACCGCGGAGGATCCTCGGGCGGACCTGGCCGAGGAGCTTCGGCGCATCAGCCGCGAGCTGCGCGAGCGTCCGGAGGACCTCGAGGCGCAGCTGGCACGCCTCGGTTCACTCGAGGATGCGCTGCGCGCCCGGCTCGACCCGTCGAACGAGCAGCGCGCCGCGGCCCTGGCGTCGCTCGCTCGCAGCATCAGCCAGGCCCAGACGGGCAGCGACAGCAACCCGGACGGGGATCCACAGCAAGCTGCGGATGATGCCGATGAGCTGGCCGAGCGGACCGACGAGATGACCGATGCCGAGCGCGAGCGCCTGGCGGCCGAGCTGGCCGCCCTCGAGGGTGTCGCCCGCCAGGCTGGTGCCGGCGCCCAGGGCGCGCTTCGGGACGCGGCCCAGGCACTCGCCAGGGGCGACGCGTCTGGCGCGCAGGATGCGCTCGGGAGACTGTCGGACGAGCTGGTACGAGCCGGTCGCGACATCGAGCTGCAGCGTGACCTGGCCCGGACCGCCAATGACCTTCAGGACGCGCGGCGTCAGATCGCCGGCCAGGGTCAGGGCCGACCCGGTGCCAGCCCGGGCCCGGGGCAAGGCCAAGGTCAGGGCCAGCCGGGCCAGAGCCCGGGGGCGGGTCAGGGGCAAGGTCAGGGCCAAGGTCAAGGTCAGGGCCAAGGTCAAGGTCAGGGCCAAGGTCAGGGCCAAGGTCAGGGCCAGGGCCAGGGCCAGGGCCAGGGCCAAGGGCAAGGTCAAGGGCAAGGGCAAGGCCAAGGTCAGGGCCAAGGTCAGGGCCAAGGTCAGGGCCAGGGCCAGGGCCAAGGTCAGGGCCAGGGCAGCCTCGGCGGCGGCGGCTCGAATGCTCGATTCCTGGGCAGCGGCACCGGGTCGAACGGCCAGTTCCGCGGGCCGACTCGAGGCAACCGACAGTTCGGGACCGGCGACCTCGATTGCATCTTCGCCGACTTCGACCGGCTCGGTCGCCCGGGCGACCCGTCCTACATCTCTGGCGGCGGGGGCGACGGACAGACCCAGCAGGGACAGGGCCAGGGCCAGGGCATCTCGAATGATGCGTTCGTACCCTACACGAGCGTCTATCAGGACTTCTACGACTTCGCCATCACGAGCCTCGACCGGAGCGCCGTCCCGCTCGGCGTCAAGGACTACGTGCGCGACTACTTCTCGTCGCTCAACCCCTGATCCGACCGCAAGGGAGCCGACCGATGACCGACGCC
>DATBSD010000062.1:0-6079 GCA_036559965.1 Candidatus Limnocylindrales bacterium | reverse complement strand
TTGCCCTCGCTGTCCTCGAAGAACGCCATCCACTCCTCGATGCCCGTGTCGGCATGGCGGTGGATGAGATGTGGCGCGCCCTTCGTCTTCACGCCACGATCCGTGAGCGCTCCGAACGCGGTCGCGATGTCGTCGACCTCGAAGTAGAGCACCGAGCTGTCGCGCCAGCCGTCCTCCGGGACGGCCTGGATGTACAACCGCACGCCGCCGGCATCGAAGAAGGCCAGCTGGCCGAAGGTATAGAGATGGGGCAGGCCCAGGATGTCGCGATAGAAGGCCTCGGCGCGATCGATGTCGTGGGCGTGGACCGAGACCTGACCAAGCGTGCCGAGGGCGAGGTCGGTGGCCGTCATCGGATGTCTCCTGCGTGCGTGCCGCCCGAGGGTACCGCGCGACCGGCTGGCCTTCCATCCTCGGCGGGTGGATGGCCCGGTGGCGCGCGCTCGACGGTGCCGCTATCCTGCGCCGATCATGCGCATCTTCGAAGGGCGCCACCTGTCCGAGGTGGACGTCGGCTAGGTCAGCCGGCTGATCGCGGCCTGGCCGCAGGTCAGCATCGATATCGGGACCGGTGACGGGCGGGCCGTCTTGGCGCGCGCCCGCGCCGAGCCGGGCGTCCTGGCGCTGGGCATCGACGCCGACGCATCGCGGATGGCCGTGGCGGCGTCTCGGGCTGCTCGCAAGCCGGCTCGAGGTGGCGTCGCGAACGCTCGCTTCCTGGTCTGTGCGGCGGAGGCCCTGCCGGCCGAGCTCGGCTGCTCGGCCGACCTCGTCACGATCACGTTTCCGTGGGGTTCACTGCTGCGCGGCGTCGTGACTGGTGATCCCGCGGTCGTGCTGCCCATCGTCGACCTCCTCAAGCCGTCCGGGGCCGCGCTGAGACTGCTGCTCTCGGTCGAGCAGCGGGATGGTTCGTTGGGCGTGCCTGCGCTCGATGTCCGTGCCATGGCGGACGTGGCGGCTCGCCTCGAGGACATCGGTCTCGTCGTCACCGCGACCCGTTCCGCCACGGCCGCCGACCTCGCCGCCGGCCACTCGACGTGGGCTCGCCGGCTGGGGATCGGGCGTGGTGATCGTCGCGCGTGGCTCTTGACGGCCCGTCGCGGGCCTGGCGAAGGTCGACGCATGAACGGTGCTGGCCGCTAGCATCGCGACATGCGAGTGCCGCGCGTCGCGCTCCGCCTGCTATGGGCGTATCACCGCCTGCTCGACCGGGTCACTGGTGGCCGCTTCGACACGAGCCGCTACGGTGGTCCGACGCTCTGGCTGACGACCGTCGGACGCCGCTCCGGCCGGCGTCGGGAGAACGCCTTGACCTACATCGAGCACGACCCGAACCTCGTCGTCGTGGCCTCGAACGCCGGCCATGCCGATGATCCGGCGTGGTGGCTGAACCTCCGCTCGGCGCCCGACACGACCATCCGGCTCGCGGGCCAGCCACCTCGGGCGATCCACGCCCGTGAGGCGAAAGGGGCCGAACGAGCCGACCTCTGGGCGCGCTTCGTGCGTCGCTATCCGCAGTACGGCGACTACGAGCATCAGACGAGGCGCCGGATCGCGGTCATCGTGCTCGAGCCGAGGAACGTCACATGAGCGAGGCCCGCGTGACGCCCATCCTGCTCGACGTCGACACCGGCATCGACGACAGCCTCGCCTTGCTCTACGCGTGCGCCTCGCTCGAGGCCGACCTCGTTGGCGTGACCTGTGTCGCCGGCAACATCGACCTCGACAACGTCCAACGCAACACGCGTGCCGTGCTCGAGCTCGCCGGTCGCGGCGATGTCGAGGTCGCGCTGGGGGCTGCCGTCCCCTTGGTGCGGCCACTCGTGGTGGCCGCCGAGACGCACGGCCCGCGCGGCCTCGGCTACGCGGAGCTGCCCGAGCCGCACCGGCCGGCCTCCGCCCGGTCCGCGGTCCAGGTCATCGTCGAGACCATCCGGTCGCGACCGCACGAGATCACGCTCGTCGCGGTCGGGCCGCTCACAAATGTGGCCACGGCGCTCGACCATGAGCCAGCCCTGCCGACGCTCATCCGCCGGCTGGTCATCATGGGTGGCGCGTACCGGGTGGCCGGCAACACCGGCCCGACGACGGAGTGGAACGCGCGCTGGGATCCCGAAGCGACGAAGGCCGTCTTCGATGGTTTCGGCGCCGAGGCAGTCCAGCGAGCTCGGGAGTCGGACGGTCTGCCCGCCCGACCACTCGCACTGGGCCTCGATGTGACCGAGCAGGCGAAGCTCATGCCGCACCACCTGGCGGCGCTGGCTGCCCTGGCCGGCGACGATCCGGACGTGCCGCTGTCGCCGGTCGTGCGCTACCTGGCCGATGCCTTGCGCTTCTACATGGAGTTCCACAGCCGCTACGACGGCTTCTACGGCGCCTTCATCCATGACCCGCTGGCGCTCGCCGCGGCCCTCGATCCGTCGCTCGTCCGTGCCACGGCCGTGACCGTCGACGTCGAGCTGGCCGGGCACTTCACGACCGGCGAGACGGTCACCGACTGGCGTCGCCTGTGGGGTCGCCCGCCGACGCTCGACGTCGCCATCGAGGCCGACAGCGAGCGATTCCTGGCCCGCTTCGTCGAGCGTGTGGGAGGGCTGGCGGCTGGGGCTGCCCGTGGTGCAGACTGACGGAACCGACGGAGGAGGCGAGGATGACCATCGAGCAGTCTCTCGGCTGGCTGCGAATCTGCGCTGAGGGCGAGGCGGATGGCTGCGTGTCGCCGTACGTCGCGATCTACCTCGTCGCGTTGCTGTTGGCAGTCCCGATCCTCTTCCTGATCGCTCGGCGGACCCGCGATCTGACCACGTCCACGCTGCTCCTGATGGTCGTCTCGATCGCCATCAACATCACCATCGGTGCCATCATCAGCGCCCTGCGCCTGCCCATCTACGTGGACTCGATCGGGACGGTCTTGGTCGGCGTCCTCGCCGGCCCCTGGGCCGGCGCCCTGACCGGTCTTCTCACCAATCTCATCTGGTCCCTGCTGCCGCTGCCCGGCGGGGCAGGGCCGTTCATCGCGGCCTTCGCGCCGGTGGCCATGGTCATCGGCCTGATGGCCGGCTTCTGGGCCGGCCGCGGCGTCTTCCAGCTGCGATCGGACGATGCCCGTGTCGGTGGCTTCATCGCGCTGGCCGCGGGCATCGCAGCGGCCGGGATCGCCTTCCTCGTCGTGCAGCTGACCATCGGCGTCCCCGAGCTGTTCCCCGCTGACGCAGCCCAGGCGATCGCCAATCAGACGCAGTTCGTGATCACGGCGCTCGCCATCGTGGCCTTCGGCGTCTTGGTCGCCTGGCTTTCCGGGCGGACGATCTTCGCCTTCGAAGCAGACGACCCCAGGATCCGCAGCGACCTGCGGATCGCCACGGCGGTCTCAGCGTTCGCGCTGGCATTCGGCCTCATCCAGCTCCTCTTCGGCCCGACCGGCTGGCTATCCACGCTCGACGGCAGCGACCCGGACAAAGCCGGGCCACTGACGGCCCCGTTCGGCGGGGCCGACCTGACCGGCCTGGCGCTGGACTCCACGCCGGCGCTCGTGGTCGGCGTCGTCCTCGGCGCCCTCCTGGCTGCGGGCGCCTGGATCTGGGCGTCCCGAGGCGAGAACGCGCGGCTCTTCCCGGTCTGGGTCGGTGGCCTGACTACCGGCCTGGTGGCGGCGGCGATCTCGGCACCCATCGCCGCGGGACTCTTCGGTGGCGTCACCGGCGCGGGCACGGACGCGCTGGTGGCGCTCTTCCGGACGCTCGGGCTGAATGTCTTCCAGTCGGTGTTCGCGCAGGGCCTGACGAGCGATCCGCTGGACAAGACGATCAGCTACACGATCGTCTACGCCATCCTCATCGCGCTGCCCATCACCGTTCGGACGATGTACAGCCGGGGCGAGACGACGGTGTCCGACTGACCCAAGCGACACGCTGACGTCCGCCATGACGGCATCGACGACGGGGTACTACCGCCCCGGCACAAGCTGGCTGCACCGACGCAGCCCGATCACCAAGCTGCTTGGCCTGGGGCTCATCCTGCTGGCGACCTTCACCCTGCCGCCGGCGATCCTGCCGGCCATCCTTGTGCTCGTGAGCCTGATGGGCTGGACGACCGGCCTGCTCAGGCCGATGCTCGTCTCGCTGCGCATCCCGCTGGTCCTGTTCATATCGATCATCGTCGTCAACGCCCTCTTCTTCCCCGGCGCTCGCGACGTCATCGTCCAGCTCGGGCCGGCAGCACTGACCCGGGAGGGCGTCGCCTTCGGTGTCATCTCTGCCGGCCGGCTGCTGGTGGTCTTCCTGGCGTCCGTCCTCTTCCTCTTCACGACCCTCGCCGACGACATCCTCGAGGCGCTCGTGGCTCGCGGCGTCAGTCATCGGCTCGCATTCGTGGTCCTCTCGGTCGTGCAGATGGTGCCCCGCATGCAGGCGAGAGCCGGGCTCATCCTTGAAGCGCAGCAGGCGCGGGGCCTGCCCCTCCGGGGCTCGTTGGCCGCACGGCTTCGGGCGCTCGTGCCGCTCGCCGGCCCCGTCGTCCTGGGCTCGCTCATCGACGTCCGCGAGCGAACGTTCGCCCTGGAGGCGCGCGGCTTCGGGTCACGACCGGAACGGACGGCCTACCGCCGTGTCCTCGAACCACCGGGCGACCGATGGCTGCGTATGGCACTCGTCGTCCTCGGGCTGGTGGTCGTGGTGGTCGCCATGACCGGCGTCGGAAGATGACCGTCGCGTCGGTGCCGGCCACCGCGGACGCAAGGGCACACCTGGAGCTCGAGGCCATCAGCGTCACCTATCCCGGGCGCCGGACGCCGAGCCTGGACGACGTGTCGCTCGAGGCCGGGCCCGGCGAACGCCTCGGCGTTGCCGGTCGGACGGGGGCCGGGAAGTCGACTGTCGCCCTGGTCGCCGCCGGATTCGTGCCCCGCGTCGTCCGGGCGGCTGTCCGCGGGCGCCTGCTCGTGGGCGGCGAGCTTCAGCCGACGTCAGGTGATGCTCGGTCACTGGCCGGCCGGGTGGGGATCATCTTTTCGACGCCCGCCAATCAGCTCTCGGCCTCCAAGCTGAGCGTTCGCGAGGAGCTCGCCTTCGGCCTCGAAAACCTGGCCCTGCCGCGCGCGGAGATGGACGTCCGCATCGACGACGCGCTCGAGCGACTCGACGTCGTGCACCTGGCCGACCGCGAGCCCTTCTCGCTGTCGGGTGGTGAGCAGCAACGCGTGGCCATCGCGAGCATGGTGGCCATGGGCAATGACATCCTCGTGCTCGACGAGCCGACCGCTCAGCTCGATCCAGCCGGTGCCCTCGCAGTCGCCCGGCTGCTGGCCGATCTCGCTGCTCGTGGTGCAGCGATCGTATGCGCCGAGCAGCAGACCGCCATCCTTGGTGGCCTCGATCGGTGCCTCCTGCTGGACGCCGGCCGGGCCGTCGTCACGGCCGCTCCCGGAGCCGCACTGGCCAGCGCATCCCTGACTGCCATCGGTCTCACGGCGCCCGCCATCGTGCGCCTGGCGGAGGCACTCGGCGTCGATCCCCACGACGCCTTCGACGAGGGAGCCATCCTCCTGGCCCTGGGCCAGCGAACGTCGGCCAGTGCTGCGTCGGCCGGACATCACGCGCCCGCCGCCACCCTCCACCCGACGATCGAGCCCGGATGGCAGCCGCTCGCGGATCGAACCGTGCCGCTCATCGAGGTCGAGGCGCTGGCCCACCGCTACGGCGCCATCGAGGCCGTCCGCGACGTCTCGTTGACCATCGCTCCGGGCGAGCGTGTCGCCATCGTCGGGCGGAACGGCTCGGGCAAGACGACCCTGGCCAAACACCTCGTGGGCCTCCTGCGGCCGGCCGCCGGCGTGATCCGCATCGACGGCCGTGACATCGCCGGCGACGCCATCCACGAAGTCGCACGCACGGTCGGTTTCGTCTTCCAGGACCCCGACGCCCAACTGTTCGCCCGTTCGATCGAGCGGGAGGTCGCATTCGGTCCCCGGAACCTGGGCCTCGATCCAGCGCGGACGGCGGCGCTCGTCGGGGACGCCCTGGCCGCCGTGGGTCTCGAGGGCGACCGCGCCACGAACCCGTACGACCTCGACGTCTCG
>DATBSD010000061.1:0-20790 GCA_036559965.1 Candidatus Limnocylindrales bacterium | reverse complement strand
CGCAAGCCTGGCGATCGGCGCGTGCGAGTCGAGCGGCCGCACAGCCAGCTCTTCCGCTACTCGGCGCCGGGCGTCCTGGTCGCCCGACCGAAGGCCCACGAAGGGCGCAGTCGGAGCCAACGCCTGTGGGTCGACGCCAAGGCCGTCCTCGTCGGGCGGCCCCTGGCGAGCGAGGAGGAGGCGAGTGAGCGCCTGTCGAAGAAGAAAGCGCTCGCCATCTTCAGCTCCGATGCCATCAGCTCGAGCGCCTACGCGACCGAGGAGATCGTGCGCGTGCTCGTGCTCGGTGGCGTGGCCGCGCTGTTCTTCTCCGTGCAGATCGCGGTGGCGGTCGCCCTGCTGCTCGCGCTCGTCGCCTTCAGCTATCGCCAGGTCGTCTATGCCTATCCCATGGGCGGCGGCTCGTACTCGGTCTCGAAAGCGAACTTCGGCCGCACGGCATCGCTCGTCGCCGCCTCGGCGCTGCTCATCGACTACGTGCTCACCGTCTCGGTCTCGACATCATCGGCCGTCGAGCAGATGGCGTCGGCAGTGCCGGCGCTACACGGCTTCAACGTCTGGATCGGTGTCGGCGCCATCGCGCTCATCACGCTCGCCAACTTGCGCGGCATCCGCGAGGCGGGCAACATCTTCGCCGTCCCGACCTACCTGTTCGTGTTCTCGGCCCTGCTCATGATCGGCATCGGCGTCTATCGCATCGTCATCCTCAATGAGGGTGTGGCCTACGGGCCCGAGGTCGCCGAGCAGACGACCGACACCCTCCAGGCGGTCGGCGTGCTGCTGCTCATCCGGGCCTTCGCAGCCGGCTCGGTGGCACTGACCGGGACGGAGGCCATCGCGACCGGCGTGCCCGCATTCCAGCCGCCCGAGCCACGCAACGCCGCCCGCACGCTGATGGTCATGGCCGTCCTGCTGGCCGTGCTCTTCATCGGCATCACGTTCCTGGCCACGAACTTCGGTATCACGCACGTCGAAGGGCCTGGCGGCAAGACCGTCCTGGCCCAGGTCGCGGAGGTGATCTATGGCGCCGGGACGCTGCCCTTCTACCTCTTCCAGCTGTTCACGGCGCTCATCCTCTTCCTGGCCGCCAACACGTCCTTCAACGCCTTCCCGCGCCTCGCCGCCATCCTCGCCGTCGACAGCTTCATGCCCCGCCAATTCGCCTTCCGCGGCGATCGCCTGGCGTTCAGCCTGGGCATCGTCGTGCTCGGCGTCGTGGCTGCCTCCCTGGTCGTCGTCTTCCAGGGCGAGACGCACCTGCTCATCCCGCTCTACGCCGTGGGCGTGTTCATCGACTTCACCATCAGCCAGGCGGGCATGGTCAAGCACTGGCTGGCGGAACGGCCGCGCGGCTACCTCTACCGGCTGGCCATCAACGCGACCGGCTGCGCGGTCACGGCGACCGTCGCCGTGGTCGTCACGGCCGCCAAGGCGCCGACCTCGCTCATCGTCATCGTGCTCATCCCCTGTCTCGTGGCGATGATGCGCTTCATCCAGCACGAGTACGCCGAGACGACCCGCCAGCTGGAGCTCCGACCGGACCAGATCATCGCCCCGCCGCATCGCCGGGAGCGCGTCATCGTGCCCATCCCGAACATCTCGCGGCCGGTCGTCCAGGCCGTCAACTTCGGGCGTTCGATCGCCGACGACGTGCGCGCCGTTCATGTGACGGACGACGCAGAGGCGGCGGCCGGCATGCGCGAGGCCTGGGAGCGCCAGATCCCAGGCGTGCCGTTGATCATCGTCGAGTCGCCCTATCGATCGCTCGTGCCGCCCTTCCTGGCCTACCTCGACGTCGTCGCCCCGGAGTCGGACGAGGTCATGACCATCGTTATCGTGCCCGAGTACGTGGCCCGCCACTGGTGGGAGCGGATCCTCTACAACCAGCTCTCCGATCGCATCCGGCGGGCGCTCATCGGCCGGCCGCACACCGTGGTCACCTCGCTGCCCTATCGACGCGAGCGGCGCTGACGCGACCGCGTCGGACGCGGAGGCCGCCGCCCGCCGGTGGTATCGTTCCGGCCGATGTCCCAGCCCCAAGCCGCACCACGACGGATCGTCGTCGGCCTCAACGGCGGCCCGACCGACGCCCTCGTGGTGCGCACAGCCTGCGAGCTCGCGCGCCCGACCCGCGGCAGCCTGGCCGGCGTCCACATCGTCGAGGTCGACTGGTCGCATGACCTGAACGACGATGTCGCCAACGGCAACGAGGCCGCGGCGGCCGTGCTCGACCTGGCCGAGGGCATGGCCGAGCAGGGTGGCTGCCGCCTGGAGACGACCCTCCTCCAGGCACGCGACGTCGGCGCCGCCCTCGTCGACGAGGCGGCTGCACTGGGCGCCGACGTCATCGTCGTCGGCCTGCCCTTCCGCAAGAAGTTCGGCGGCGACTTCGCCGTCGGCCGGACGGTGCCGTACGTGCTCCAGAACGCGCCCTGCGAGGTCCTCGTCGTGCGCGAGCCCATCGCCGACCAGCAGGCTCGTGGCCGCGAACCGGGCGTCGCGGTCGGTGCCGGCCTGGGCGCCCCCGATCGGATCTGAGGAGAGCCCTATGCGCGCCATCATCGTCGGCTGTGGCCGGGTCGGAGCAGGCATCGCCGAGCGCCTCGCGCGGGCGGGCCACGATGTCACCGTCATCGACGTCAACACCGAGGCATTCAACCGACTCGAGCCCGACTTCCCGGGTACCGCGGTCCGCGGTGACGGGACCGACGAAGACGTCCTCCGCCGCGCCGGCGCCCAGGGTGCGGACCTGCTCTACGCCCTGACCGAGGGTGACAATCGCAACATCCTGACCGCTCAGCTGGCGGCGGAGTCGCTCGATGTCGGTCGCGTGGTGGCCAAGATCAACGACCCGGTGCGCTCCGAGGCCTACGCGGCCCTGGGCATCTCGACCATCTGCCGGACGGTCATCCTCGTGGACGCCCTGACGGAGCACGCCGGTCTGCCGGTCGGGGCAGGCGTGCGCGGGGTCAGCGAGGCGACCGGCACGCACCCCGGCGGCGAGCACCACGCCGCGCCCCTGGCGACGGAGGCCTGAGCATGTACGTCATCGTCATCGGCGGCGGCAAAGTCGGCTACTACCTGACCAAGGAGCTGCTCGCGGCCGGCCACGAGATCGTGCTCCTCGAGAAGGACCCCAGGCGCGCGCGCCAGATCGCCGACGAGGTCGGCAGCATCGTCCTCGCGCGCGACGGCTGCGAGGGCAAGTACCTCGCCGAGGCGGGTGCCAACCGAGCGGCCATCGTGGCCGCCGTGACCGGCGACGACGAGGACAACCTCGTCGTCTGCCAGATGGCCAAGCACCACTTCGACGTGCCGAGGACGATCGCGCGCGTCAACAACCCCAAGAACGAGTCGCTCTTCCGGCACCTCGGCGTCGACGACATCATCAGCCCGACGCGCATGATCCTGGGCGCCGTCGAGCAGGACATCCCCGTCCATGAGTTGCTCCACCTGGCCCAGCTCGAAGGTGGCGACCTGGAGGTCATGGAGGCACAGATCGCGGTCGGCTCACCGGCCGTCGGGCGACGACCGGGCGACATCGACCTGCCCGATGGTTGCACGATGTTCGTCGTCATCCGCAACGAAGTCGCTCAGACGATCCGACCGGAGACTGTCTTCGAGGTCGGCGACAAGGTCATCGCCATCACCCGGACCGATTGCCAGATCGAGCTCCATCGGGAGCTCATCGGCACCGCGCCCGTCGAGGTGACGTAGACAGACATCGCGTAACAACCTTGACAACACCATTGTCAAGGTTTTATCGTCTTCCATATCCCGACTGACGCCACGGTGGCGCGGCGGGAATCGAAGGACGATCGATGCGCGACGCCTACGGACGCGATCCCGGCCGACCGGTCTACGTCATCAGCGTGGCCGCCGGCATCGTGCGCGTTCACCCACGGACCCTCCGCATCTACGAGGAGGAGGGCCTCGTCTGCCCGGCGCGCACGCCGACCAACATCCGCCTCTACTCGGAAGACGACATCCGGCGGGTCCTCTGGATCCGTCACCTGACCCAGAACCTGGGCGTCAACCTGGCGGGCGTGCGCATCCTGTTCGAGATCGAGCAGCGCATGGGCACGCGCATCCTGGAGACGCTCTTCGCCGAGCCCGGCTCGCCGAACCGGGACCAGCCCGGCGACGTCCGCCCCGACACCGACGACGACACCGAGACCAAGCCCGAGCCAACGACCGCGACCGTGGGATCGCGCAGCAGGAGACCAGCATGACCGCAGCCAAGCCACCCGCCACGACCGACGAGCCGGAGGCCGGCGCGCGCCAGACGCTGGCCCTCGTGGCCCTGCGCGAGACGGTCATCTTCCCGGAGATGATCGTGCCCCTGCAGGTCGGTCGAGACAAGTCGGTCAAGGCGCTCAACCAGGCCGTGGCCGACGATCAGCCCATCGCCCTCGTGACGCAGCGCCAGGCCGAGAAGGAGGACATCGAGGACCCATCGGAGCTCTACGAGGTCGGCACGCTGGCCAAGATCGCTCAGGTCGTCCAGCTCCAGGACGGCACCGTGCGCGCCATCGTCCAGGGTCAGCAGCGCATCCGCCTGCACGGCTTCGTGCAGACCGAGCCCTTCCTCGTCGGCAGCATCGAGGCGCTCGACGACAGCAACCCCGACGGCCTCGAGGTCCAGGCGCTCATGCGCACCGTCCAGGCCCAGGTCGAGGCGTACGTCCAATCGGGTGCCCCCGTGCCACCCGAGGCAGCCGTCGCCGCTCGCAACATCACCGAGCCCGGGCTGCTCGCCGACATGGTCGCCTACAGCCCGGACATGTCGACCGAGCAGCGCCAGCAGCTGCTCGAGTTCGTCGACGTCGTCGAGCGGCTCAAGTACGTCTCGAACTTCCTGGCCAACCAGATCGAGATCCTCGAGCTCAAGGGGAAGATCCAATCCGAGGTCAAGTCCGAGATGGACAAGACCCAGCGCGAGTACATCCTGCGCGAGCAGCTCAAGGCCATCCAGCGTGAGCTCGGCGAGGACGATCCGCAGCAGGCGGAGATCAACGAGCTGCGCGAGAAGGTCGAGGCCGCGGGCATGCCCGAGGAGATCAAGGCGCGGGCGATCAAGGAGATCGACCGCATGAGCCGCATCCCCTCGGCGTCGCCGGAGGTCGGTGTCATCCGGACCTACGTCGACTGGCTGGTCGGACTGCCCTGGGACACCTCGACCGATGACAACCTCGACATCCGCGAGGCAGCCAGGATCCTCGACGAGGATCACTACGGGCTGGAGAAGATCAAGGAGCGCATCCTCGAGTACCTCTCGGTGCGTACCCTGGCCGACACCATCCGAAGTCCCATCCTGGCCTTCATCGGCCCGCCCGGCGTTGGCAAGACCTCGCTCGGCAAGAGCGTCGCCCGCGCCATGAACCGCAAGTTCGTGCGCATGAGCCTGGGCGGTATCCACGACGAGGCCGAGATCCGCGGCCATCGCCGGACCTACATCGGCGCCCTGCCCGGGCGCATCATCCAGAACGTGAAGACAGCCGGCTCCAACAACCCCGTATTCATGCTCGACGAGATCGACAAGATCGGCATGGACTTCCGGGGCGACCCCAGCTCGGCCCTGCTCGAGGTCCTCGACCCCGAGCAGAACAACAGCTTCCAGGACAACTACCTCGAGGTGCCGTTCGACCTCTCCAAGGTCCTCTTCATCGCGACCGGCAACCTGCTCGACCCGGTCCCGGCGGCCCTGCGCGACCGCATGGAGGTCATCCAGCTGCCGGGCTACACGCAGCTGGAGAAGGCCGAGATCGGCCGCCGCTTCCTGATCCCCAAGCAGATGACCAATCACGGCCTGAAGGCGAAGCACATCGAGATCACCGACGAAGCCATGACCGAGCTGGTCCAGGCGTACACGAAGGAAGCTGGCGTCCGGAACCTCGAGCGCGAGCTCGCGAACATCATGCGCAAGGTCGCCCGCCAGGTGGCCGAGGGGCGGAAGCGCAAGACCGTCGTCGACCGCAAGAAGCTTCTCGAGTACCTCGGCCCGCCGCGTTTCGAGTACGGCGAGCTCGAGCCCGAGGACCAGACCGGCGCCGCGACGGGGCTCGTCGTCACGGAGGTCGGTGGCGATGTCATCGCCATCGAGGTCACCCGCATGGAGGGCAAGGAGGACTTCATCCTGACCGGCCAGCTGGGCGAGGTCATGCGCGAGTCGGCACGAGCCGGCCTGTCGTGGATCCGCGCCCATGCCGAGGAGCTCGGCCTGACGAAGGAGACCTTCGAAAATCACACCCTCCACATCCACGTCCCGGCCGGCGCGATCCCCAAGGACGGCCCATCGGCCGGCATCACGATGGCCGTCGCCATGGTCAGCGCCTTCACCGGCATCCCCGTCCGCAAGGACGTCGCCATGACCGGCGAGATCACCCTCCGCGGGCGCGTGCTGCCCATCGGTGGGCTGAAGAGCAAGATCCTGGCGGCGCACCTGTCGGGCGCTGCCACGGTCATCCTGCCGCGCAAGAACGAGAAGGACCTGCGCGACGTGCCCGAGGAGATCCGCAAGCAGATCAAGCTCGTGCTCGTCGACACCATGGACCAGGTCCTCGAGGCCGCCCTCCGGCGACGCCCCAAGCCGCTCGTGCGGCCGACGACGCCGACGGCCGGCGGTCGCAGCGTGCCATCGGCCAAGGTCATCCGGCCGGCCTTCCCGCCGGCCGAGCAGCCGCCCGCCGTGGTCGCGCCACACCGGGTGGACTGAGGCTCGCAGCGGGCGGGCCTTCCACGGCCCGTCCGCGCCGACGGATCGACGATGGATTACAAGGACTATTACGCGACGCTCGGCGTGCCACGGACGGCGAGCCAGGCCGACATCAAGAAGGCCTTTCGCAAGCTCGCCCGCGAGCACCATCCCGATGTCAACAAGGGTGCCGCAGCCGAGCGTCGATTCAAGGACATCAACGAGGCCAACGCGGTCCTTGGCGACGTCCAGAAGCGCAAGGCGTACGACGCCATGGGTGCCGACTGGGAGGCCTGGCAGCGGGCGGGCACGGCCGGCGGCGGAGCACCTGCCGGCGATCCCTTCGCGGCCTATCGCCAGGGCCCCGGGGTGCGCTACGAGTTCCGTACCGCGAGCGGCGAGGAGTCGGCCGGCTTCAGCGACTTCTTCCGGGCCTTCTTCAGCGGTGCCGCGGCGGGCGCCGCCAGCGCCACCGCTCGGCGGCGGACGGCGACGGTCGAGGGCATGGACTTCGCGGACATCCTTGGCGGCCTGGGGCTCGACCAGAGCCAGACAGCGACCGGCCAGAAGCGGACGGCGCCGCTGGCCCGCCAGCACGCGACGGCGGACGCCGACATCACTCTCGATGAGGCCTTCGCCGGGACCACGCGTCGCCTGGCCATCGACAGCAAGCGCCTCGAGGTGACCATCCCGCGCGGCGTGGCCAGCGGCCAGCGCATCCGCCTCTCGGGCAAGGCCGGCAGCGGGCCGGACGCCGGTGATGTCGTGATCCGGGTCCGCGTCAAGCCACACGCCGTCTTCACCCGCAAGGGGGATGACCTCCAGCGCGAGCTGCCCATCACGCTCGAGGAGGCGCTCCTCGGTGCCGAGGTCCCGGTCGCGACGCTCAAGGGCAAGGTGCTCCTGCGCATCCCGCCGGAGACGCAGACCGGGCGCGTCTTTCGGCTCACCGGGCGCGGTATGCCGCACTTCAAGGCCGACGGCATGGGCGACCTGTACGTCCGCGTCCGGGTGGTCCTGCCGACCGGCCTCGACGACGAGGCCCGCAGCCGGCTGCGGGCCTTCACGGCCCAGGTCCGGCAACCCGATCCACGGGCCGCGACGGCCGTCCCTCCGGACAGCAGGTCGCCGTCCCACGACACGTCCACGCCACCAGCCAGCCATGAACCCGGAGCCCGACCATGAACCTGACCCGCTACACCGAGAAGGCCCAGGCCGCCGTCCTTGCCGCCCAACAGCTCGCGACCGAGGCCCAGAGCCCGACGCTCGATGTCGAGCACCTCCTGGCCGCCTTGCTCACGGACGACGAGGGCACACCGGCTGCCACCTTGCGGCGCCTCGGCGCCGACGTCGCCGCGGTGCGTGTCGAGCTGGCCGCCGCCATCGGCAGCCGGGCCCGCATCGCCGGCGGCTCGCTGTCACTCGATCCACGCGCCCGGCAGCTGCTCGAGCGTGCCGAGGACGAGGCCAAGCGGCTCCAGGATGAGTACGTCTCGACCGAGCACCTGCTCATCGCCGCGACCGAGGCCGGCGGCGAGGCCCAGCGCATCCTGCAGTCGGTCGGCGCCGGCAAGGAGCCCGTCCTGGGCGCGCTGGCATCGGTGCGCGGAGGCCAGCGGGTCACGTCGCAGCACCCCGAGACGACGTACCAGGCACTCGAGCGCTACGGCCGCGACCTGACCACGGACGCCCGAGCCGGCAAGCTCGACCCGGTCATCGGCCGCGACGAGGAGATCCGCCGCGTCATCCAGGTCCTCTCGCGCAGGACGAAGAACAACCCTGTGCTCATCGGTGAGCCAGGCGTCGGCAAGACGGCCATCGTCGAAGGTCTCGCCCAGCGCATCGTGCGCGGCGACGTGCCCGACTCGCTCAAGGACAAGCGGGTCGTCGGGCTCGACCTTGGCGCGCTCATCGCCGGCGCGAAGTTCCGGGGCGAGTTCGAGGAGCGCCTGAAGGCCGTGCTCAAGGAGATCAAGGACTCCGACGGCCGGGTGGTCCTGTTCATCGACGAGCTCCACACGGTCGTCGGCGCCGGTGCCGCCGAGGGTGCGATGGATGCCTCCAATCTGCTCAAGCCGATGCTCGCCCGGGGCGAGCTGCACACCATCGGTGCCACGACGCTCGACGAGTACCGCAAGCACGTCGAGAAGGACGCCGCCCTGGAGCGCCGCTTCCAACCCGTCTACGTCGACCAGCCCACGGTCGAGGACACCATCTCCATCCTGCGTGGCCTGCGCGAGCGCTACGAGGTCCACCATGGAGTGCGCATCACGGACTCCGCGCTCGTCGCCGCGGCGACCCTCTCCAACCGCTACATCAGCGATCGCTTCCTGCCCGACAAGGCCATCGATCTGGTCGACGAGGCGGCCAGCCGCCTGCGTATCGAGATGGACTCGATGCCGACCGAGCTGGACGAGCTCGAACGACGGCGCATCCAGCTCGAGATCGAGCGCGAGGCCCTGCGCAAGGAGCGCGACGACGCGTCGAAGGCCCGCCTCGAGGCCCTCGAGCGAGAGCTGGCCGAGGTCGCCGAGGAGGCCGGCGCCCTGAAGCAGCAGTGGCAGACGGAGAAAGCCGCCATCGGCGCCCTGCGGGAGACGAAGTCCGCGCTGGAGGGCCTGCAATACGAGATCGAGGCCGCCGAACGGGCGGCCGACTACGGGCGGGCCGCCGAGCTCAAGTACGGCCGCCAGGTCGAGCTCACCGAGCAGTCGCGGGTGCAGGAGGCCGCCATCGCGACCTCCGGTGGCGCTCGCCCGCTGCTCAAGGAGGAGGTCGACGCGGATGAGATCGCCCGCGTCGTGGCGGCCTGGACAGGCATCCCCGTGACCCGCCTCATGGAGGGCGAGGCGGGCAAGCTCATCCACATGGAGGAGCGCCTGCACGAGCGGGTCATCGGCCAGGACGAGGCCATCGCGGCCGTCTCCGATGCCGTCCGCCGTGCCCGAGCCGGCCTCAAGGATCCCCGGCGACCCATCGGCTCGTTCATCTTCCTGGGGCCCACGGGCGTCGGCAAGACCGAGCTTGCCCGCGCGCTGGCGGCATTCCTGTTTGACGACGAGGCCGCCATGACCCGGCTCGACATGAGCGAGTACATGGAGAAGTTCGCTGTCTCGCGGCTGCTTGGCGCACCGCCCGGCTACGTCGGTTACGAGGAAGGCGGTCAGTTGACCGAGGCCGTCCGCCGTCGGCCGTACCAGGTGGTGCTGCTGGACGAGATCGAGAAGGCCCATCCAGAGGTCTTCAACGTCCTGCTCCAGGTCCTCGACGACGGGCGACTGACCGACGCCCAGGGTCGCACGGTCAACTTCAAGGACACGGTCCTGATCATGACCAGCAACGTCGGCTCGCAGGTCCTGTCCACCGGCGACGCGCGACCCGACGCGGCGATCTACGACGAGATGAAGGCCCGCGTGACCGAGTCGCTGCGACTCCAGTTCCGACCGGAGTTCCTGAACCGCATCGATGAGGTCATCGTCTTCCACGCCCTCGACGACACCGAGCTGGCGGCGATCGTCGACCTGCTCGTCGCGGACCTCGAAGCACGGCTGGCGGAGCACGACCTGGCGCTCGAGCTGACGCCCGCTGCGCGACGCCTCATCGCGACGGAGGGCCACGACCCAGCCTTCGGCGCCCGGCCGCTCAAGCGGTCGGTCCAGCGGCTGGTCGAGAACCCGCTCGCCAGGGCGTTGCTCGAGGGCCGCTTCCCGCCCGGGTCGCGCATCGTCGGCGACGCCGACCCGCGATCAGGGACGCTCCTCTTCAGCGCCGGCGATGCGGTCGTCGTCGCCGAGGCTGGCCAGCGTCGCGACGCCCGCTCGGCCCGACGGTCGGAGCCTCGCGACGCGCTCGACGAGGTCATCGAGGAAGCCACCACCCCCGCCGGCAAGAAGCGCGACGGAGAGCTGCTCAACTAGGCCGGTCGCGGCCCGACGTCTGGGCGCGCGTCAGGGCCGGACGATGACGTAGCTGCGATCCCAGGGCGACGGGCCCAGGCGGTCGTCGTAGCGGGTCAGGAAGCGCTTCAGACGATCCATGCCCATGCGCGTGTTGGGCGCCGGGTCGAAGCCCGAGACCGGCTTGCGCGGGTGCAGCGAACCCATCACGTAGACCGCCGTGACCTCGAAGTCGTCGGTCACGGCCGGATCGGCCGTGGCCACGAAGCCGGTCATGACCCAGGCATGACTGCCGTGGCCGACCAGCAGGCCGACCGGCTTGCCGGTCAGGCGGACCGATCGCGCCGCCGAGCGGACGGCGCCCCGGAAGTGGCGCAGCTCCTTGACGTGGTAGCCGGGGCCGGCGCCGTTGACGCGCAGCGAACCGACCCAGCCCTGGGGATCGCTGCCCCTGGCGCCGTCGCCCGAGGTGTAGCGATCGGTCGAGCGGGCATCGCGCTGGTAGTTCTCCTGGTTGGCGAAGCTCTGGTCGGACTCGCCGCGCACGATGTTGCGCATCATCTGGACCGAGGCGCCGACGCACCACCAGCCGCGGCGCTGGGTCGAGAAGATGCCCGCCCGATAGAGATTGGCCTTGCCGGTCCAGGGCGTCAGGATGCGCAGCCAACCAGTCCGCTCGACGGTCGTGTCGCCGCCTTCGAGCTCGGCCTCGATGCGGTAGCGGTAACACCAGCCGACCTGCAGATCGTCGACATCGATCGGCGAACGGTGGTCGTCGTCCCAGGTCTGTTCGACCTCGGCGTCGGTGCAGTCGCCGTTGGCGTCGGCCGGCCCGGCCTCCTCGGTCACGATCCGGTCGGTGACGTCGTCGCGCTCTGACCAGCGGACGGTCGCCGATGAGCGCGGCACGTAGACCGTGCGCCCGGCCGCCGGATACTCGATGGCGATGGCCGGCCCATCGTCGGCGGCAGCCGCGACCGCACCCGGCAGCACCGGCAGCAGCATGGCCAGCATGAGCGCCAAGCCCAGCGCCCTCGTCGATCGGCCGAGCACGACCTTCCTCTCCCTGTCCGACATGTCCCCACCGACGAGGGTAGTCCCCGAAGGCAAGGTCGCCGATGGCCCCTTGGTCCTGCCTCACGATGGGCAGGTCGGGCGTTGCGTCCGCGTTACGCTGAGGCAGATGACGACCTTCGAGCCAGCCGGGACACCGCCATCGGGGTCGGCCGCCGGGCCGGCCGATCGCTGGGCGGAGAGCGACGCCGCGCTCGTCGAACGGCTCCGCGCACGCATCCTGCGCGACGGGCCGCTGCGCTTCGATCGCTTCATGGCCAGTGCCCTCTACGACCCCCAGGGCGGCTACTACGCGACGGACGACCGGCGCTCGACGCGCACCGGCGACTACCTCTCGGCCCCGGAGCTCGACCCGATCTTCGGAGCGACCCTGGCCGCACAGGTCGAGGAGGTCTGGTCGCGCCTCGGCCAACCGGAGACGTTCACGCTGCGCGAGGATGCCGCCGGCAGCGGCGCGCTGGGCGTGGCCATCCTCGACCGCCTCGTGGCCGCCGGCTCGCCGCTCGCAAGCGTCATGCGGTATCTGCCTGTCGAAGTCGACGCGGGGCGCGAAGCCGGTGTACGGGCCCGCGTGATCGCGGCCGGCCACGAGGCACGCCTGGCCGAACCCGGTCGCCAGGGCCAGCCGGTGACGGGCGTGATCATCGCCAACGAGCTGCTCGACGCGCTGCCCGTCCGACGCCTGACTCGGCGCGACGGCAGGCTGCTCGAGCTCCATGTCGACTGGCACGATGACTGGTTCGCGGAGGCCGCGCTGCCACCATCGGACCAGGTCGCTGGCGAGGCGCTCGCCCGCGAGGGCATCGAGCTGGTCGAAGGCCAGGTCGCCGAGGTCGGCCTCGCGGCTGCCACATGGGTGCGCGATCTGGGTGCACGCCTCGAATCAGGTCTCGCGCTGATCATCGACTACGGACACTCGGCCGCGGACCTCTACGACCCTGCACAGCGGCTGGGCGGCCTGCTGCGGACCTACCGCGGTCACCATGTCGGGGACGACCCGTACCGGTCCGTGGGCAGGCAGGACCTCACGGCCCACGTCGACTGGACGGCCATCGAGCTGGCGGCGACCGATGGCGGCCTGACGGTGATCGGCCGCACCAGCCAGGCCGAGGCGCTGACCGGGCTGGGCGTGGGCGACCGACTCGTCGAGCTGGGCGCGCGGGCGGAGACCACGCCGGCCGCCTACGCGGCAGCGCGTGCCGCCGTGGTCAGGCTGGTCGATCCCCGAGCCATGGGTGGCTTCGGCGTCCTTGCTCTCGGCCGTGGCATGGCGCTCGAGGCGCCCCTCGCCTGCCTCGCCTTCCGGCTCCCACCGCGGCCACGTTGATGCGCTTCGACGAGGTTCAACGGCGCCTCAGGACGCTCGGAGAGCCGGCCCAGGGCGACCTGCCGGCCGGCCCGACGGCGCTCGATCCGGACGTCCTGGCGACCGGGACCGATGCCCCTGCCTGGGTCCGCCGGAGCATCGACACGCCGGCCCGGGACGCCGCGGTGCTCGTGCTCATCTATCCCGACGCCGACGACGAGGCGACGCTCGTGCTCACCGTCCGACCGGAGGGCGATCTCCGCCATGCCGGTCAGATCAGCCTGCCAGGCGGCGCGGCCGACCCTGGCGACGCCTTCCCGGAAGGCACCGCGTTGCGCGAGGCGGCCGAAGAGGTCGGCCTCGACCCGATCGCGGCCGACGTGACCATCGTCGGCCGGCTCGATGTCGTCGACGTCCGGGTCTCAGGCTTCCTGCTCGTGCCCGTCGTCGCGCTCGCCGCGCGCGCGCCGATCCTGACGCCCGACTCGCGCGAGGTGGCCGCCATCCTGCACATGCCCGTCGGCCGGTTCCTGCCCGACGCCGTGATCGAGATCGTCGAGGCGGAGCGGGACGGCTGGCGGCTGCGCTACGGCGCCTACCCGTTCGACGGCCACCACGTCTGGGGTGCCACCGCGCGCGTGCTCGGCCAGCTCGGCGCGGTCCTCGGGCGGGACGAGGCGACGAGCTGACGCCGCCCTGGCCGACCGACTACCAGGGCTCGCCCTGGGATCGATCATGGTCGTCCGGCGACGGGTCGGGCCTGACCAGCATCCCCTCGGCGGGAGAGGCGGGCACGGACGTCTCGATCCGGCCCGCCGCCAGCGCGTCGACCACCCCGCGCGCCCAGGCGTCGTCGGCGCCGCTCAGCTCGACGACGATGGCGCGCATCTCGGTGCCATCGGTGTATGCGCCGTGGGCGACACCGGCAGGCCAGAGGACCGCCTCGCCCTGATTGACGCGCGTGCCCTCGCCGCCGACCTGGACGTAGCCGCCCCCCGCGATGACCACGAAGATGGCCGTGTTCGGGTTGTCGTGCGGCGCGATCATCGCGTGCCGCTCGAAGGCCAGCTCGGCGATCAGGCCGCGCGCGTCCTGATGGATCGTGGCGCCCGTCACACCGCGCGTGCCCGGCGGACCGTCAGGTCGTCGATGGCCGGGTCCGAATCGGCGGATGTCCATGGCGTGAGCGATGCTCCGTGCGGCGGGTCGATCAGCGGCGCTTCTTCTTGCGACTCCCGCGGTTGCTCCGCGGGCGCTGGCTGGAACGCTGACGGATGGTCGCCTCGGGGTGCTTGTACTTCTCCTGGCTGAAGAAGCGCGTGCGGCGGAGATGCTGGTTGTAGGCCGCGATGATGGGCGGGAAGTACACGAAGCGGATCCAGACGTACGTCCCGAGACCGATGACCAGCGTCGTCAGGACGAGCAGGAAGTACCACTGGAAGAGCGACATGACGGCCAGCAGGCCGAAGGTCACGACGCCTGTCCAGAGCAGCCACTCCTGCATGCCCACCAGCGGCTCGAACTTGTGGAGCTGCCGCGTGCGCACGTTGTAGACGACGATCTGGCCGATGAACAGCGCCAGCACGGCGATGCAGAAGGGCCAGAAGATGTCCGGGAAGAGGTCGGCGTTCCACTGCTGGAGCAGGTAATCCCAGGGCGCCTGGCTCACCGTCATCCTCCTGTGCTCGCGGACGCTCCGATGGCGTTGGTCTCGCGGCGCGCCGGAGGATAGCATCGCCGGACCCCCTCCCGGAATGGCCGGTGGAGACGCTGGCTATACTCGGGGCCACGAGACGGCCCGGCTCGGGACGCACGCGCGCCGTCCGCCCACGTCAGCTCGGAGGGTGATGCGGTGCGAGCCTTGCTCTCGGTCGCCGACCGCACTGGCCTGCCGGAGTTCGCTCGCGAGCTGGTCGCCCTGGGCGTCGAGCTGGTGGCCACCGACGGCACGCGGGATGCGCTGGCCGCCGAGGACATCGCCGTCCGAAGCATCGCCGACGTGACCGCCATGCCGCCGCTCGTCGGCGGCCAGGTCAAGACCTACCACCCCGCCATCTATGCCGGTATCCTCGCCCGCCGCGATCGTCCGGAGCAGCTCGAGGAGCTGGCCGAGCAGGGCATGGGCGCCTTCGACCTCGTGGTCGTCAACGTCCGACCGTTCGCGCCCCAGGTCGGCGCGCGGGTGGTGCCCATCGACGAAGCCATCGAGATGATCGATGTCGGCGGCCTTGCGCTGCTCGCAGCGGCGTCGCGCAACTTCGCCGGCGTGGCCGCGATCTCCGATCCCGCCCATTACCGACAGGTCGTCGCCGAGCTGCGCGATCACGGCCACGTCTCGGCCGAATTCCGCCAGCGCCTGGCGGCCGAGGCGTTCGCTCTCGTGGCCGCCTACAACGCCGAGGTCGCCGCGTACCTCGACCACATCGCCGGCACGCGCTACCCGCGACGCCTGACACTCGTGCTCGAGAAGCAGAGCGACCTGCCCTACGGCGAGAACCCGCATCAGCGAGGCGCCCTCTACCGCGAGACGACGCACCGGGCCGGCACGCTGGCCGACGCGACCCGCCTCCAGGGCGCCATGCCGACCTTCAACGATCTGCTTGACCTCGACGCCGCGCACCGCATCACGTCCGACTTCACGGCACCCACGGTGGCCATCGTCAAGCGCGCCAACCCGGTCGGACTGGCCTCGGCCACGACGCTCGCCGAGGCTTACCAGGGGGCGCTCGAGAGCGACCCCGTCAACGCCTTCGGCGCCACCGTCGGCGTCAACCGCGAGCTCGATGAGCCGACCGCGGCCGCGCTCGTGGCCAACGCCTACGAGACCGTCGTGGCACCCGGTTGCGATGACGCCGCCCTGCGCATCCTGGCCCAGAAGCCGGAGCTGGCCGTGCTGACCATCCCGGCCTCCCCGACCGACGGCCTGTCCGACTACGGCATCGCCGAGCTCGACGTCGAACGCATCGGCGGTGGCTTCCTCGTCGAGACACGCGATCGTGGCGGCGTGACGCGTGCCGAGCTGCGTGTCGTGACCATCCGCCGGCCGACGCTCGAGGAGCTGACCGATCTGATGTTCGCCTGGCGCGCCGTTCGGCACGTGACGAGCAACGCCGTCGTGCTCGCCCGCAATGCGGCCCTGGTCGGCGTCGGCGCGGGCCAGGCCAGCCGGCTGGTGGCCACGGAGATCGCCCTCCACCGTGCGGCCGAGCGGGCCAAGCTGAGCGTGCTCGCCTCGGACGCCTACTTCCCCTTCGCCGACGCCATCCAGCTGGCCGCCGAGCGCGGCGTGACGGCCATCATCCAGCCGGGCGGCTCGCGACGCGACGAGATGGCCATCGAGGTCGCCGACCGGCACCATATGGCGATGGTCTTCACCGGTCGCCGCCACTACCGTCGCTGACCGATGCCCGAGGACGTCGCCATGATGGAATCCCGCCTAGCACTCGAGATGGTGCGCATCACCGAGGACGCGGCCATCGAGTCGGCACGCGTCATGGGCCGCGGCGATCGCCATGAGGCAGACCGCGCGGCCACGGAGTCCATGCGCCGGACGATGGACGACGTCGAGATGGACGGCACCATCGTCATCGGCGAGGGTGAGCGCGACGAGGCACCGATGCTGTTCATCGGCGAGCAGGTCGGCCAACGCCTGACCGGCCAGCCGGAGGTCGACATCGCGGTCGATCCGCTCGAGGGCACGAACCTCGTGGCCATGGGCCAGGCCAACGCGATCACGGTGCTCGCGGCGTCGGAGCGCGGCGGCCTGCTCCACGCCCCGGACACATACTTCGAGAAGCTGTGCGTCGGACCGGTCTCGGCCGGGCATGTCGACATCGAGCGTCCGGCGGCCGAGAACGTCGTGCGCATCGCCGAGTCGCTCCGCCGCAAGGTGACCGACATCACCATCGTCATCCTCGACCGCCCGCGGCACGAGGCGCTCATCGCCGCCGTCCGAGAGACCGGGGCGCGCATCAAGCTCATCTCCGACGGCGACCTCTCGGCGGCCATCAGCTGCGCCGTCTCGGGCACCGGCGTCCACGCCGTCATGGGCATCGGGGGCGCTCCAGAGGGCGTCATCACGGCGGCCGCCTTGCGCTGCCTGGGCGGCGAGATCCAGGCTCGCTTCAGGTTCCGCAACGACGAGGAGCGCGAGCGGGCGCGACGGATGGGCCACGCGGACCCCGAGCGCGTCTACCGCACGGAAGACCTGGCGCCGGGCGAGAACCTCGTGTTCAGCGCGACCGGCGTCACCAGCGGTGACCTGCTCCAGGGCGTGCGCTTCTTCGGCGGCGGCGCTCGCACGCACTCCCTCGTCATGAGCTACCAGACGAAGCAGGTCCGCTTCGTCGACACCGTCCACATGTTCGACCGCGACCGACCACCGGCCGTCCGCCTCTAGCCCATGACGCTCGTCCAGGGCGACGTCCGGCGCATCGTGGCCATGGGCGGGGGCACCCACGGCGAGGGCGACCTGGGCTCGACGATGCACGACTTCCTGCTCGGCCTTGTCGACCGGCCGCGGCCGCGCATCTGCCTGGTGCCCACGGCCAGCGCCGATGATCGCTTCACCGTGGCCGGCTTCTTCGACGCCTTCGCCACACGCGCCGAGGCGAGCTGGCTGCCGCTCTTCGGTCGCCGCGATGCCGACCTGCGGGCGCGCGTCCTGGACCAGGACATCGTGCTCGTGTGGGGCGGCAACACGGCCAACATGCTGGCCATCTGGCGAGCCCACGGCTTCGACACGGTCCTCAGGGAGGCCTGGCACGCGGGCGTCGTGCTGGCCGGCATGAGCGCCGGCGCCATCTGCTGGTTCGAGGCATCGACGACCGACTCCTTCGGGCCGGAGCTGGCGCCACTCCACGACGGTCTCGGGCTGCTCTCGGGCTCGTGCTGTCCGCACTACGACGCCGAACCCCTCCGCCGGCCGCTCTATCGCGGGCTCGTCGAGCACGGCTTCCCGGCTGGCTACGCGATCGACGACGCGGCGGCGATCGTCTTCCGGGGCACCGAGCTCGCGGAGGTCGTCGCCTCGACGGCGACGGCACAGGCCTGGCGGGTCGCCCTCGGTGCGAACGGCGTCGAGGAGACGCCGCTGCCGGCTCGTTTCCTCGGTCAGCCGGGCGGCTGAGCTAGCCGGGCGGCTGAGCTAGCCGGTCGACCAGGCGCGCTCAGCGGGGACCCACGTGGCCACAGGGCGGACAGCGCCGGCACCCTCTGCCTGGCGGTGGCGTGCGGCGAGGGTGGCAACAGTCGCGCCCCAGCCCGGCGGCACCAGGCCCGGAGCCAGATCAGCCAGTGGCGCCAGAACGAACAGCCGCTCGGCTGCGGCGGCATGGGGCACGTCGAGCCACTGCACGCCGGCCCGTGCCGGGTCCTCGCTCCGACCGGACGGCGGTCGCGCGACGTGGACGGCGTGGCGCCCGAAGATGAGCAGATCGAGGTCGAGCTCGCGGGGTCCCCAGCGCTCGCGCGGGCGCCGCCCGAACGCGGCCTCGATGCCTTTGAGGGCGATGAGCAGCGCCAGCGCACCGGCCTCGGGGTCGGGGCCAGCGGGGACGTCGATGGCGACCACGGCGTTGTGGAAGTCGGGCTGCTCCGTGACCCCGACGGGACGCGTCTCGTAGAGCCTCGAGACGCCCCGCAGGCGGCTGCCCGGCAGCGCTGCCAGCGCCTTGACCGCGGAGGCCAGCGTCGTCCGGGCCGCGCCGACGTTGGCGCCCAGACCGATGTAGGCCCGCACTCGATGGGCCACCCGCTCGTCACCTCCCCTAGACTCGCCCGACGATGGGCGAGGCGACCGTCATCATCCTGCACCCACCGCCGGAGGGCGTCGGGCCGCTGACGGACCTGCTCGACGACGCCAGAAGCCTCCTCGCCGCGCACCAGGCCAAGCTGTTCCGGGCGGCCGGCGCCGCCCGCGTGGGAATCGACCGGAGCTCTCGCCGGTCGACGTTCGGGGCGCGTCTCGACGAGTTGGCCGCATCGGAAGACGGTGGGCTCGTCCTGCTCGGCGCGGGGGCCGCCCCGCGGCTGCGCCGATCCGACGCCGGGCGGCTCGTGGCCATCGCCCGGGGCCAGGGTCCGCCCGCGATGTCCAACAATCGCCACTCGTCCGACGTGCTCGCCGTCGCCGATGTCGCGATGTTGCGCGGGCTGGCGACCGAGACGAGCGACAACGCCCTGCCCCGCCGGTTGGCCGAGCGCGGCGTCGCCGTGGCCGAGCTGCCCGGCCGCGAGCGGCTGGCGATGGACCTCGACTCGCCGCTCGATCTGGCCGTCCTCTGCCTCACGGGGGACGCGCCACGCTCGCTCCGCGAGTCGGCAGCGAGCGCCCGCCTGGCCGTGCCCCGGCTGGCCGAACTGCGAGCGGTGGCCGCCGACTCTGGCGCGGAGCTGCTCGTGTTCGGGCGCTCCTCGGCACGCTCGCTCGCATGGCTGGAACGTGGCACGGCCTGTCGGGTCCGGTTCCTGGCCGAGGAGCGTGGCCTGCGCACGGCCCCCATCGGGCAGCGTGCGAGCCGATCGACCCTCGGCAGGCTGCTCGAGCTGCGCGGACCGGACGCCCTGGCGACGATCGTGGCCGAGCTGGCGGATGGCGCCATCCTCGACACGAGGGTCCTGATGGCGGATCGGTTCGGTCGCGACGAAGCTGGCTGGCCATCGCCCGAGGACCGCTTCTCGTCGGACCTCCTGGCAGTGGCCGACGTCGGCGATCCGTGGCTCCGCACGTTGACCATCAGCGCGGCGAACGCGGCCATCCCGATCGTCCTGGGCGGGCATACGACGGTCGGTCCGGGCCTGCGCCCGCTGCTCGGCCAGCGCGTACCATCGGGGCCATGACCGAGGCGGACGCCCGCAGCAGCCTCGTCCCGGCGTGGTTCATCGCGCATCGACGGCCGATCGTCTGGCTCGCCGTCGTGGTCCTGACCGGTCTGACTTTCAGCGCCTTCGCGCTCGGTTACGCTGCCCGGCCGGGCGCTCAGCCGTTCGCGCCGCAGGACCCGATCGTGTTCCTCGGCAGCGCCGCGGTCATCGCCGCCTATGCGTGCGTCTCCGTCGTGCTCGTGCTCCGCGTGCCCGACAACGTGGTCGGTTGGATCTTCGGGGCCTTCGCGGTCGTCGTCGCGACGTCGAACATCGCCTGGGCGTACGTGACCTATGCGACCGAGACGGTGCCGCCGCAGCTGCCGGGCGTGGAGGCGGCGCTGCTCCTGGGCGCCACCAGCGTGCCATGGTGGACCTTCTGTCTGGTCGCGCTCATCACCTGCTTCCCGGACGGGCGACCGATCTCGAAGGCCTGGGGCTGGCTCGTCATCGCCGCCGCCCTACTGGCGACGGTCGGGTCGTTGGCCCTTGCGTTCAGCAGTGGCCCATTGCCGGCCTGGGCGGCCGAAAGCCCGCTCGCCCTGCCCGGTCCTTCGGGCATCGCACTGGCTGCTGCCGCGAGGGTCGTCGTCGCCATGCTCGTGGCGATGGCGCTCGCGGCGGTCTGGTCGCTGACCATCCGCTACCGAGCAGCCGACGACATCGGACGACTGCAGCTCAAGTGGCTGGTCTATGCCGGCGGCGTCTTCATCGTCTGCGGCATGGCCTTCTGGCTGCTGGCCGGAAGCGCCTACGAGCAAGGCTCGAGCGGCAGCACTGCCATCTGGGTGCTGTTCTGCGCCGGCGCCATCGTCGTGCCGCTCGCTGCTCTCGTGGCCATCCTGCGCTACCACCTCTACGAGATCGAGACGATCATCGGGCGGACGCTCGTGTACGGCAGCCTGACGGCCATCCTGGCGGGCATCTACACGGCCGGCATCCGGCTCTTCAACTGG